>NZ_DHFC01000017.1:18448-87947 GCF_002400205.1 Aminobacterium sp. UBA4834
CAAAAGCTCCTGGCCTATTTTAAAAGTGGATCGCAATACTATAGTTTTTTTTCGCTCTGAAAGTTGTGCTAAAAGGTCCTTAAGAGCCGCAGAGATCGTTGCCATTTGAAGGTCTCCTTGTTCCAAGGCCTCTAAACGACTCTTCATCCCCCTGACTGCAGAGGAATCCTTCACAAAAACTCCAGCTATGGTATCTTCCACTTTGGAGCGAAGCAACTGTGTTTTCTCTTCGTCAATATATCCCATAGGAGCTATGGCAAAATATGTACGAGGCGACGGCTTGCCTAAGAGAAAGCCCGATCGTCCTGTGTCAAAAAACCATCGAACGAAAAGCAGAAAGCAAGCAAAACAAACAAGCAAAACCACTGATGTAAAACGATAGAATCCATTTCCCACCAGTAGTTTCGCCTTCGTTTTTTTAAACTTGCGAGAAAGCTTAAGGTTATTGACGACGTTGTTCATATTCTTCGTAAGCTTTAACTACCCGTTGCACAATTTCATGGCGCACAACGTCTTTATTTGTCAGTTCAAGAAATGCTATGCCTTCAATCCCCTCCAAAATGTCTCGGACTTCGATCAACCCGGATTTTTTCCCCGAGGGAAGATCAATCTGAGTTATATCTCCAGTCACTACTGCTTTAGACCCAAAACCTAAACGGGTCAAAAACATTTTCATCTGTTCGGGAGTTGTATTCTGCGCCTCATCCAAAATAATAAAACTATCATTTAAAGTCCGCCCCCTCATATAGGCTAAAGGAGCTATTTCTATAACATTTTTGTCAACATATCTTAGGAAACGCTCTGGAGAAAAAAGATCATAAAACGCATCGTAAAGAGGTCTAACATAGGGCTCCACTTTTTCTCGCAAATCACCTGGCAAATAGCCGAGACTCTCTCCTGCTTCCACTGCTGGACGGACCAGAACGATACGACTAATAGCTCCTGCTTTGAGCAGGGACACAGCATGACATACCGCCAGATAGGTTTTCCCCGTTCCTGCCGGACCTATAGCAAAGACAATATCGTGAGTTCTCATGGCTTCAATATAAAGCTTTTGTCCTGCCGTTTTAGGACGCACAGGTTTGCCGCGATTCGTAGTACAGATAACATCATTGTAAAGAGAGGTAAGGTCAACCCGCCCTTCTATGGAAATCATATCCATCCCGTAACGAACATCAGCAGCAAGAATCTGGTGACCTTTTTTAGCGACTTTAAGCAACTCTTCCATGTAATGATATACCGTTTCTACTACATCGTTATCTGGACCCTGAACAGTCACCTTCTCTCCCCGTACTAAAATTCTTACAGGGAATCGTTCTTCTATCGTTTTAAAATTTTCATCGTTATTACCAGCAAAGCGCGCTAATATGTCCTGATCCGACACGATTATTGTTTCTGAAAAAGATTTTGGTTCTGATGCTTTTAAATGATTTTCACTCATATAGTTTTTTGATCCCTCTACACAGGATATCCAGCTCCATCAACAAAAGTCTCAAGACCTATATCCCTCTTCGTTTTCTTTGCATATTTCTTCATAAGGAAATCCTTCGCTACAGCTGGAAACATAACGTAAGAAACAGCATCTTCCGGCTGAAGCGCCCAAGGAGCCACCGCTTCCCTTGCTTCCTCCATCTCTGGAGCGATTTTTTCTCCGGGACGACACGTAATAGGAGCCTCATCGCCAATGGCTTTCTTTTGTATCTCAGGGTCAACATCTGCTGGAGGGCGCCCATAATAGCCGAGGAAGTAGTTCCGAACCTCTTTAGGAATGATTTTCCAGCGCTCTCCCACTAATACATTGAGAGTCGCCTGAGTTCCTACTATCTGACTCGTCGGAGTAACGAGAGGAGGATATCCCATTTCTTTCCTCACTTTCGGAACTTCCCGCAACACCTCTTGTAAACGCCCCAACGCATTTTGTTCTTTAAGCTGACTTACCAGATTCGAGTACATTCCGCCAGGAATCTGATAAATCAAGACATTTATATCTACGCCGGATAATCCCACAAAAATATCTTTATACTTTTCCTTAATAGACTTAAAGTGGTTTGCCACCGGCACTAATTTGTCCAAACTTAATCCTGTATCATATTCCCCGCCAGCCAGAGCTGCGGCAATAGATTCTGTAGGGGGTTGGCTTGTCCCCATTGAGAAGGGAGATATGGCACAATCCACTACATCTGCTCCAGCTTCGATGGCAGCCAGATACGCCATGGAAGCCATGCCGCTCGTATAGTGGGAGTGAATCTGAATGGGAAGTCCCGTCTTCTTCTTTATGGCTTTCACAAGTCTCGAAGCGTCAACAGGACTCAATAAACCAGCCATATCTTTAATACAAATAGAGTCTGCGCCCATCTCTTTCATTTGAGAAGCTAGCTCAGCAAAGGCGGAAAGGGTATGAACTGGAGATAACGTAAAAGACATGGATAATTGGAGATGAGCCCCCTCTTTTTTGACCTGATCAGCAGCTATCTCCATATTTCGCAAGTCATTTAAAGCGTCAAAAACACGAATGATATCAAGGCCATTTCCTACAGCTCGTTTAACAAACTCCCTCACTGTATCATCTGCATAATGGCGGTACCCCACAACATTTTGCCCCCGAAGCAGCATCTGCAACTTCGTTTTTTTGAATCTCTTCCGAAGCATTCGCAATCTTTCCCACGGATCTTCGTCTAGGAAACGCATACATGTATCGAAGGTAGCTCCTCCCCAGACTTCCAAAGAATGGTACCCGATTTCATCCATCTGTTCAGCAATAGGAAGCATATCTTCAATCCGCATCCGGGTAGCCATAAGGGATTGGTGAGCATCACGCAAGGCGGTCTCAGTAATTCCCACCTTCTGGGCATTTAATACTTCAAGCCCTTGAACCGTGGGGTTCTTCGTACTTTTGCCGTTCTTGACAGTATTTTTTCCATTTCCATCTTTCATGACTCCACACAGCCTCCATTACAGTAATGATGAGTCGCTTGCCTTTTTGTTCTTATCCGTAGCGGAATTGGAACCTTTTACATCACGCCAAAATCGATCCAGCTCTTCTAAATTATAATCGTTCCACTCTTTCCCAGCCTCATGAACCATATTTTCTACTTGACGGAATCGAAATTCGAATTTTTTATTAGCTCGCTGCAAGGCTACGTCGGGGTTTACCCCTACATGCCTTGAGAGATTCACTACGGCGAAGAAAAGATCTCCGACTTCTTCTTCTACCCTCTCTTGACTTTCCTTTAAAGATAGGGCATCACTCACTTCTTGAAGTTCTTCTTTCACCTTTTCTTGTAAGGGAAGCACATTTCCCTGCTCCCAATCAAACCCCACATGGGCGACCTTAGCCTGTATACGATATGCTTTAAGTAAAGGAGGTAAACTCTCTGGGATACCTGCTAAAATCGAAGTGTCCTCTCGTTTCTGAATATCCTTCTCTGTCGCTTTTATCTTCTCCCAGTTAGCTAAAACATCGGCACTCCCTTCCACTTTTGTTTTTCCAAAAACATGGGGGTGCCTGCGTATGAGCTTATCACAAATTTCGGATATTACATCTTTTATATCAAAAAATCCTTCCTCCTGGGCGAGCTGAGAAATGAAAACTATTTGAAGGAGTAAGTCACCTGACTCTTCTTTTATATCGTCCATATTTTTATTCGTGATAGCATCAACTAACTCATACGCTTCCTCTACTATATGGCTCCTCAGACTCTCAAAAGATTGCTCTCGATCCCAAGGGCAGCCTTCAGGAGAGCGAAGCTGTGCCATAATATGTACCAATCGGTCAAATGCTACGTCAACAGAAGTGTTCATGCTTGTACCTCCATATCCTCTCTACGTTCAGACAAGAGAGCTTTTATGGCTTTTGATACATCTGCCATTCCTCTATACCCACCTGGTCCAATAAGACGTTGTTCGAAAAGAGCCCATCCCTTACAATTCTTCAGAAATTTACGAAGCTTTTCAGCCTTCAAGATAACAATCGTCTGCTCCAAATCTGATATTATTGAAGAAATACCTGCTCGACTTCCGGCAATTCTGACCATTGTCATATCTATAAGGAAGGAGAGCGGATCTGGCAAAGGGCCAAAACGGTCACGGACTTCTCGCCGGATATGTTCCAATTCTAGCCAATCATTTTCTTTCAACAATCTTCTATAAAGAGTGATACGAATATTTTCTTGCGGAATGTACTCTGAAGGGATTGCCCCTGTAAGCTCGCTTTCCAAAGAAACTTCAGGGAAAAATTCTCCACGGACCCTCGCTATTTCTTCTTCAAGCATCTTATAATAAAAATAATACCCAGTCCTCTCCTCTTGCCCATGTTGCGAGGTCCCTACTAAATCTCCCCCGCCACGTATCTGCAGATCCTGTAGAGCTAACGAGTACCCCGAACCTACATCTGAAAAGGTCGAGATAGCATCAAATCGCTCCCTCGTCTCCTTTTGCAATGCGAGATGCTCTGGATAGAAAAAGTATGCAAAAGCTCCTTCTTCCCGCCTACCTACTCTTCCCCTAAGCTGATACATCTGGGCTAATCCTAATTCTTGAGCATCATCAACTATAAGTGTGTTTGCTCGAGGAATATCCAAACCACTTTCTACAATAGTAGTACAAAGAAGGATGTTTATTTTTCCATTATAAAAATCGAGCATTGTCTTTTCCAACTCTTTTTCCACCATTTGGCCGTGAGCCAACGCTATGGAAGCATCAGGAAACATGCTTTTTAGTTCAGAGAATTTTTCTGAAAGGCGATAGATACGATTAGAGACATAAAAAATTTGTCCCCCTCTATTCAACTCTCGTAAAACAGCACGTCTCACTGTTTCCCGCCGTCTTGGCCCCACCATCGTTACTACAGGCAAACGATTATGGGGAGGGGTCGCTATAACAGAGAAGCTCCGTAATCCTCGCAACGAGAGGGAAAGTGTGCGTGGAATAGGGGTTGCTGAAAGAGTGAGAACATCTATTCCTTCCCTCGTATTTTTTAGCTTTTCTTTGTGCATAACACCAAACCGATGTTCCTCATCTATAATCAACAAGCCAAGATTCGCAAATTCTATATCCTTTTGAAGGAGACGTTGTGTCCCAATTAATATATCTACAACTCCCTTTCGAGTATCCTCCAAAATCTTTTTCTGCTTTGATGAAGAAATAAAGCGGGATAAAACCTCCACTCGAATGGGGAACCCGCTCATACGACTACGAAAAGTATGGTAGTGTTGTTGAGCTAAAATTGTTGTAGGAACAAGTACTACCACTTGCTTCCCGGCCTCTGCCGCTTTAAAAGCAGCTCGCATAGCCACTTCGGTTTTGCCGAATCCCACATCCCCTACTAAAAGTCTATCCATAGGATAGGGACTCTCCATGTCTTCTATAATATCTTCTTCTGCCTTAAGTTGATCTGCCGTTTCTATGTAAGAAAAAGCCTCTACAAATTGACGATACATATCAGTAGATGGAGGGAAAGCAAAACCTTTTACCATTTCTCTTTTTGCATAAAGCCGAATAAGGGCTCGAACTTCCTCTCGAACTCTCTCCTTCGTTTTCTCTACAGCTTTTTTCCACCTTGTTCCTCGCAGAGAATCAAGAACTACGTCAGAAGTGGCATCTTCTGGAAGCGGCGATATTTTATAGACTTGCATAAAGGGAACAAGAAGCCTTTGATCATTGGCAAATTCAAGCACAAGAGAGTCCAAGGATTCTCCCCCAGACGTAATTTCCTCTACCCCCCTATAAATGGCTACTCCATAGTCTTCATGGACTACTAGCTGGTTCTCAGTGAGCCTTTCTTTCCATTCAGAGGGGACAGATCTCCAGGGTTTACTACTTCTAGTAGCAGTCATGCCAGCTATCTCAAAATCGGACACAACCACTATCTTTTTTCCAGAATCTATAAAGCCTCTTGAGAGAGCACCGTCTTCAAAATGAGCTATAGATTGAATTTGAGGATCATTTTTCAAGGCAGTGCCGGTAGAAAAGACATAAATAGAAAAACCTTCAGTCTTCCAATATTGGCAATTCCATCGGAATTTCTCTGCATCTCCTCTAAAATGCGGGCATTCTTGAACAGGTACGGGCACCTCTGACAAAGCTACAGCTGAACTTACTCTTATCTTAGGCCATTTCGAAAGGGATACAAGCAAATCTGTCCACTCTGAAAGGGGCATTGTGCGCGCTTCTTCCCTTAGATCCTCCCACAACCAACGATAGGATTCAGCTTGGTTTTCGAGTTGCATTGGTTCAAAAAGAACAATATGACACTCTTCTGGAAGGATAGCATCTATAGGAATTTCTCGAGCGGTACGTATACTATGAATGCTAACACTCTCGAGTCTCGCTGCGCTTATCTGGCTCTGGGGATGAAAAGAACGCAAACTTTCGACAGCTTCATCAAAAAACTCTACGCGTATGGGAAAAGCATACGACGGATCATAAATATCTACAATAAAACCTCGAACAACAAATTGACCGGGAGCCCATACCAAATCCACTCTCTCATAACCAGCCCCTTCAAGCCATCGGATAAGAGTACTTCGTATCTGATCACTCTTGACATCGATCGGGAAAAAATCTCTTCCTGTCAGGAAGGGGCACAGCAAACTCCCAGGAGAAGCCACCAAGACCCCTCCTTCTTTCTTCCATTGCAACAACACCTCTCCTCGCTGAAGGCGAAGAGATTGGCTTCGTACCCCCTCTACACTGAGGGGAGGCTCATAAAGAAGATGGCTCTTTTCTCCCCCCCACAAACAGTCCCAATCCGCTACAAAATCTTCAGCTTGACGCTGATCAGGACATACGACAAGCAGAGGTACCTCCGCACCACCAAGAACCCAGGGACGAGCTCCGCCTTCTAGCGGCAAATGTACCTGGGCTCCTCTTTTCCATACCCCTTCATTGAGACTCCATAAATACCCACTTTGATGACTACAGGTAGAGGAGAACATCATTATTCAATCTCATCCTTTTCCCAAACAAAAACAAAGAAGTGGCGAGACCAAGGCCCCGCCACTTCGCTACTTCTCTTCCAGCCCCTTGATGGGGTTTATGTTATCCCTAGAATTGATTTGGCTCATGGCCAATTGACTCTCTTCTGTCAACCAGAGTTCCACTGCATTCGCAGCTTTATGAAGGAATTCTGGCAACTGTTCTCGCTCATGTGAAGGGAATGTTCCCAAAACCCACGAAACCATATCTCGTCCCATCGGAACAGCTCCAACACCTAGACGAAGACGTGGTACGTCAAGAGTTCCAAGCGCACCAAGCACCGAGGCAAGGCCATTATGCCCTCCAGCCGAGCCTTTCATTCTCAACCGCAAACGGCCAAAAGGCAAGGCTACGTCATCACTAACCACCAAAACAGATTCAGGTTCAATGCGATAATAATGACATACCTGAGAAACCGATTTGCCACTTAAATTCATATAGGTAAGGGGTTTTAAGAACAAACAATCCATCACCCCTACTTTTTGTGGCCCCCAAAACATACCATCATACTTCAAAGAAGACTTGCCAAGAGAAAAACGTTGAATGACCTGGTCAAGCGCAAGCCACCCTATATTATGACGTGTCCAAGCATATTCTGGCCCTGGATTACCTAAACCAACGACGAGACGCAAAGGATTCTACTCCTCTTCTTCCTCCGCTTCCTTGGCCTTACCCTTAGCCACCACTTCAACTTCACCGGGAGCCACTTCTTCCTCGACTTCGGGCTCTTCTTCTATCTTGGGTAAGCCTACGGTAACTACCATATCTTCAGGGTCTACAAGCAACTCAGCACTTTCCGGAAGAGGAAGCTCTTTTAAGTAAACACCCTCGTTCAAATCAAGATCTTTCACGTTTATAACGATAGAATCAGGAATTTCCTGAGGCAATACATCTATCTCCACCTCATATAACAGCTGCTCTACTACTCCGCCAGATTTCAAGCCAACACAAACCTCTCGTCCCTCAAGAACGATAGGAACATTAATACTAACCTTGCGGCCTCTCATGAGCTGGAAGAAATCCACATGAAGAATATCGTCATTCAGGAAGTTCTTCTGCACATCTCTCATTAAGCACATTTCCTCTTTGCCATCAGGAAGAGTTACATTAAAACGAACAGTTTCCCAATGTCCCGAACGGACGATTGCCGCAATATCCAAAGCTTTTACCTTAACAGGAACAGACTCCTTATATTCGGGGCCATAAAAAACAGCCGGAATGTATCCTGTCGGCCGAAGTTTCTTTACGGCTTCTTTCCCTTTCTCATTTCTCGCCTCGAGAACTAACTTGACCATGTCAGCCATCTACAAACATCCTCCTTCTACAAAACAAATCGCTGCTGCGAACAAATAATTAGCTGAACAAACTGCTCACAGAGCGGTCACTATGCACTCGGGCTATAGCTTCTGCAAACAATGGAGCAATGGACAACTGTGTAATTTTATCTAACTTTTTGCTTTCAGGCAACGGGATTGTATCTGTAAGAATAACCTTATCGATATCAGCTTTTTCCAATCTTTCAATAGCAGGCCCTGACAAAACGCCATGGGTAGCACACGCATACACTTTATCTGCTCCTCGCTCTTTCAAGGCAGCCGCAGCATTGCAAATAGTACCAGCAGTATCGATAATATCGTCAATAAGGATAGCTACTTTTCCCGTTACATCTCCTATGATCTCCATCACTTCACAAAGGTTGGCCACATCATGGGATCGTCGTTTATCCACAATAGCCAAGTCAGCATTGAGAGTCACTGCAAAACGACGTGCACGAACCACTCCTCCAACGTCTGGAGCTACAACTACTACTTCTTCCCTCTTTATCTCGCTGGGGAACTTCTCTTTAAAATAGTTAGCCAGAAGGGGAACGCCAGTAAGATGATCCACAGGAATATCAAAAAAGCCCTGGATCTGCCCTGCATGTAAATCAGCCGTGATTAACCGACAAGCACCGCTATGCTCCATCAGGTTAGCCACGAGTTTGGCAGATATAGGATCACGAGCCTTTGTCTTACGATCTTGACGAGCGTATCCAAAATAAGGAGTTACCACGTTAATACGATAAGCAGATGCCCTTTTCAAAGCATCTAACATAATAAAGAGTTGCATAAGATTATCATTCACCGGTTCACACGTAGGTTGAACTACAAAAACATCTGCTCCTCGAACACTTTCTTCAATCGATAGCCCTATTTCTCCATCTGAAAAGCAGTAATGTTTGGCCCGGGAAAGCTCTACCCCCAGCTCCGCGCAGATTCTTCTGGCGAACTCCGGATGGGCGGTTCCCGAAAAGATTTTTAGATCCCTGGAACTGGAACCCATCACTCCTTACCCCCTTCTTTTCTGTTGCCTTGACGGCGTACAACCCAGTCCTCTACGTTTTTCTGTCTAGCTCTAGCAACAGCCAAAGCCCCCTCGGGCACATCTTGTGTAATAACAGATCCTGCTGCCGTGAAGGAGTTGTCGCCAAGAGAGACAGGGGCTACAAGCATTGTATCGCTACCTACAAAGCATCTATTTCCTATATGCGTCGGGTTTTTGTTGGTTCCGTCATAATTACATGTTATAGTTCCTGCCCCAATATTAGTATCGCAACCAATTTGAGCATCGCCAATATAAGAAAGGTGCGGAACCTTGCTCCCAGAACCAATGGTGCTTTTCTTTATCTCAACAAACTTACCTACAAAAGCTTTTTCACCAACACAAGCATTATCTCGAATAAAAGCAAACGGGCCAATTGTAGCATGATCTTCTACACAGCTAGACTGAATTGAAACAAAGTGAATAATATCTACAAATTGACCTATTTTCGTATCGCGAAGAATTGTGTGGCTGCCAATGTAGCTCCCTTCTCCTACTTCAGTGGAACCATAAAGTTGAACAAAGGGATCTATCCAAACGTCCCCTTTAAAAGAAACCCGCGGTCCGATAAAAACAGTATCCGGACTGGGACATTTTACCCCTAACTCCATCCAATAGTGCACTATGCGTTTTCTTACAATAGCAGTAACCGCTGCTAATTGTACAGGGCTGTTGACTCCTTGAAAATCTTCTTCATTGTCGAAACAAACAGCCTCTACATGCTGCTTTTGATCTGATAGAAGTCCTACCACATCAGGAAGGTAATATTCTTTTTGCGCATTCTCATTTGCCAAAGAGTCTATATGAGAAGCCAAAGCCAAAGTATTAAAGAGGTATATCCCGCTATTGACTTCAGTTATTTTTCTTATCTCTGGAGTTGCATCTTTTTCTTCTATGATCGAAATAGCACCGTTAGTACGGGTAACTCTTCCATATCCGGCAGGATTTTTAGCGTGAAAACTGGCAAAAGTGCACAGAGAAGAAGACTCAAGATGGGTACGAACTAAAAGGGATAAGGAATCAGGCTGTAACAGAGGGGCATCGCCAGGTATAACCAGTACGTCTGAAAAAGAACTCCACCACTCTCTAGCTACTTGAACAGCATGCCCAGTTCCTAACTGCTCATGTTGCCAAATGGAACAAACGTTTGGACATGCTACAGAGAGATACGACTCCACGTTCGTACCACCATGTCCAATAACTACTGCTACGTCAGAAAGACCTGCGTTATGCACTGCCCGAAGAGGATAAAAAAGAAGGGGCTCTCCTAAAATTGGTTGCAGCACTTTGGGTAAATCACTTTTCATTCTCGTTCCTTTCCCCGCAGCGAGAATTAATACCCCTATAGAGCGATGATTAGACACGTCCCCATCCCCTTTTCTGTCGGTTAAAAAGCACAAAAGAGGGGAACCAACGGTCCCCCTTGCTGAAATCCTAAAATGGCTGGGGTGGCTGGATTCGAACCAGCGATCACGGATCCAAAGTCCGCCGCCTTGCCGTCTTGGCTACACCCCAGTATGAACGCCGGTAAATATACTAGCAGAGGTTTCTGTCATGTCAAGAACTGGTTTCAAAAGTTTCTCTTTTTTTATAAGAAAAACATTATCTTTCTTGAATGTCAATACACAAAGTTAGCTATATACTAAAAGAGAATTCTGCTCTTACCTGGGGGGACAATTATGTTTAGAGCTTTCAACTCTTTTTTAATGCCTGCAAAAACATTGCTTATTTGCAATGTTGCTTTTTTTATTCTATCACTTATTCTCGCAACTATAGGTTATCGATCTAAAGGTAAAGGGAAAATGCTTATTTCCATAGCCCTTTTCCTCTTTTTTGCGGGGCTTGCTACCACTTCTTTTTATTTATTCATCTACGTAGCAAAATGGATTGCCTGGGCTCCCCTCATCCCAGGTTTGCTTCTTCTACTTATCCTCCGCAAAAAGTGACATTGCCCCTCCTCTATTAAGATCCACATATCCCTGGTCAGTAATTTTTAATTCAGGAATGACACTAAGCGATAAAAAACTCA
Organism: Aminobacterium sp. UBA4834; assembly: GCF_002400205.1. NCBI lineage: Bacteria > Thermotogati > Synergistota > Synergistia > Synergistales > Aminobacteriaceae > Aminobacterium > Aminobacterium sp. UBA4834. The sequence goes on from NZ_DHFC01000017.1 coordinate 29,814, forward strand.
TGGCCATAAAAGGATGGGGCAGCTTTGTTCCAAGAGAAAGAGCCCCTTTCTCCACTTCATTCAAACCATTAATAACATCTCTGGCAGAACCATCGCTCATCAGACCTCCTACTGGAAGAGGGAGATCTGCTATCGTCTTTTGTCCACGAACGGCTAGCAACCCTCCCCCCAGATAGGATAACTCGTTAAGGGCATAGCGTATGGATATATCATCCATACCAGCAGCAATATAGTTATGAGCGTCATGCGCGACAGAAGATGCAATAGCCCCCTCTTTAATACCAAGTCCCATAACAAACCCTACAAAAAAGCGATTGCTCCCACTATTTTTATCTACAACCACTATCTTCGCCAGATCTCTATTTGCATCAGCTACAATCTGCCCTTTGTGAACAGTAGGGGTCTCTATACGATGATCTGTAACTACTTGTCCTGCTTTGAGTCCCAATACCCGTATTTGAGAGGATAAAGACGATTTTACGCGAATTTCTTCAAGAGATGGGATGTGTAAAGCTCTTGACGCTAACGGATACGAATGACATCTGGGAAATGGCACATTCAACAGGGCGGAGTTACGCACAACAAACTCTCCATTTTTCCAAACATGTATAGGCTGACAATTTTCCAAACTATCTAGTAATACCATATCTGCTTTATAGCCTGGTGCAATTGCGCCTCGATCCCATAGCCTAAAATATTGCGCTGGTGATAAGGTAACCATACGAAGAGCTGTGAGAGGAGAAAGCCCTGCTTCTATCGCAAGGCGGACCTTTTGATCCAAGTGACCACATGTTTCTATGTGGTTCGCTGTAAGATCATCACTTACAAACATGGCATGAGAGGATCGAGCTTCGTTCTCTTTGATAATAGGTAGAAGTTCTTGAAGGTTATGCTCAGTCGCTCCTTGACGAATCATAAGCCACATTCCCCTTCGCAACTTCTCTACGCCCTCTTTACAAGTAGAACTTTCGTGATCACTAGCGCATCCACTTAACAGATATGCACACAAATCCTTTCCTGTCACACCGGGAGCATGTCCACTTCGTACCTTATTCCATGATACCAAAATTTTCCCCCAAACGCTCTCTTCTCCATGAATAACTCCTGGATAATTCATCACTTCGCCTAATGACTTGCACCAGCCTTCCTCATAAGAGTTTTTAATAGCGAGTGCGTCCAATGGCTCTTTGGGGGTTTCAAAAGGAGATGCCGGTACACAAGAAGGCGCCGCAAAATAAATATCGATAGGAAGGTCACGAGATTCAAGGTACATGTATTCTAATCCCTTCATACCGCAGGTATTAGCTATTTCATGAGGGTCAGCCACTACCGTTGTTGTGCCGCAAGGCAACACCATCTCGGCAAATCCAGCTGGAGTAAGCATCGTGCTTTCTATATGGCAATGCCCTTCAATAAAGCCCGGAGCTAAAACGGCCCCCTCTGCATCGACTTCCATTAAACCTTTATACCCCTTACCTACCCCCACGATGGTACCATCATATATAGCTACATCGGCTTGTTCATAATCTAAGCTGAACACATTAGCGATGCGGCTATTTTTGATTACAAGGTCGCATGGAAGCTCTCCTCGTGCCGCCGAAAGCATCTTTTGAATGTTCATTTTAAAAATCACCTCTCAAATAGTCTTCTAAAAAGCTGTTTATCTTTTGATATTTCCTTATAATAGACTATAACAACGTTAACGGTGAAAGAAGGGATAGAATATATGCGTCATCTCAAAAAAATATTCGTTATGACTTTTTCTCTCTATCTATTAGCTACCCTCCCCTCCTGTGTTGCAGCAGAAACGTTACTATACACACTTTACATACCCTGCAAAATTGGCGCTTCTGCATATGCTATAAGACCTGACGGCTCCAAAACAGACTTGGGAACCATTTCGTCCATACCAGAAACAACCCGATGGCCCAGTTACACAGCCAGCGGGTGGGGTAAGCCAGGGACAGTATGTGCTTCAGCTGTTAATGCTATACATTTACTCTGCTCCATCGAAGATGAGAAAGGCCGGACCATCAGCATTTTACCTCAGACTACTGTAGCTCCAGCGGCAGGGAAAAAAACTTTTTTTACTGTACGTTCTGATGCCGGTACAGGAATTTTCGGCGGATGGGCACCACCTGTAGGTACAAAGGTTTATGTCCGCCGCCCAGACGATAGACAGGCTCTTCTCTCTTGTGAGAATATGCCCGTAGAGGGCGATATTCTTGTTATTCCTGTGGAAGAAACAGCCTCTCTTCCGTACATCGTGGATATAGAAAATCGTCCAGGTGGTCGTATTATCGCTTGGTACTCTCAAGGACCTCAAATCATAGCTAGAGTCATTCGTCCAATTTACGGGACCGGCCGTTTTGAAGGAACCCTCTTCCAACGAGGAAGTCGCATACGAGCTAACCATACAGGAGTCATCGATATAAGCACATCACCTCGGGGAGAAATTGGAGGGTTTCAGATCATGCCTCTCCTTCACGGTGCCTCTTCTGAAATGGCTTCTGCTTGGCAATTGACCCAATGGATGATTATTGCTTCTACGAGTCATAATATCCTAGTGGGTACGACACCTCTTTTCTCAGACGGTCTAATCCCTGGCACGCAACTTCAAGACAAGCTTTGGGATATATGGTCCACCTATGAACGCCGACCTCTCATTCTCTGCCGTTTAGATGGTGGCCCATGGCAATTTTTCCCTTCTGTTTCTGGTCGGCAAGATAAGGCTCTTTACAATATGACTCACATTAGAATATATTACCCTGCTACCAAAGAGCCTCTACAAAAGTAGTCTCCACAAAGAAAAGATAGGTATATAACAAAAAGGCTTCTACCTAAATACACGAGGCAGAAGCCTTTACTTTACTGCAAAAGAGCTTTATTACTCGACTGTAACGCTTTTGGCCAAATTACGAGGTTGATCGATGTCGCATCCCCGTACACGAGCCATATAATATGCAAAAATCTGCAACGGAATAACCGTCATAAAAGGAGTTAGCTCCTCTTCTGTTTGAGGCACAGAAAAAACATGATCTGATATTTCATCTACGTTTTTATCCCCCAAAGTACCTATAGTAAAAATTGGAGCCTTTCTGGCTTTCGCTTCTAAAATATTCGAAAAAGCTTTTTCATAAAGTTTATCCCGTGGAGCAATCACTACCACTGGTACATCCTTTTCAAGCAGAGCTATAGGACCATGTTTCATCTCGCCGGCAGCGTAAGCTTCAGCATGCACATATGATATTTCTTTTAACTTCAACGCCCCTTCTAACGCTATGGGGAAAGAACGGCCACGACCGAGATAGAGAAGATCCCGAGATGTTGCATATCTCTCAGCTATACGTCGAAGCTCTTCCTGTCGTTCCAGTATCCCCTCTATCTGATATGGCAATTTCTGAAGACCATCTACAAGCCTTTTCTCCTCAACTGAAGAGAGAGTCCCACGCAGTTTAGCAATATAGATAGCGAGCACGTATAGCACCGCAAGCTGCCCGGTAAACGTTTTCGTAGCTGCTACTCCTATTTCAGGGCCTGCTTTCAGCAAGAGGACATCGTCTACTTCTCGAGCCAAAGATGATCCTTGAGCATTCGTCACCGCCAAACATCGGGCTCCTCGACTTTTAGCCATCCGCTCTGCAGCAAGAGTATCCGCTGTCTCTCCAGATTGAGATACAAAAATCGCCAACGTATCTTCTCCTATAGAAAGAGGTCTGTATCGATACTCAGAAGCCACATCCACACGAATATCTAGGTCCGTAATCTCCTCAAGAAGCCTTTCCGCTACCAGTGCCGCATAAAACGAAGTACCACATGCCACGATATGGAGGCGCCTCCACTTTTGAACCGAAGAAGCGGGAACATGGAGCTCCTTGGAAAGATCCACTTTTGAATTGTAGATACGCCCCTCTAGAGAACTCCTTAAAACAGCACCCTGCTCATTGATTTCTTTAAGCATAAAGTGCGGATAGCCACATTTATCTACCATGGAAAGATCCCATTCTATACGATGGAATTCTTTTTTTATAATTGAACCAGACTCATCCCAAAAGGACACTCCCTTTGGGGAGAGACAGGCAATATCCCCGTCGTTCATATAGTACACATTTTGCGTATATGGCAGGAGAGCAGGGACATCGGAAGCACAAAAAGCCTCTCCCTCACCGTTACCCACAATGAGAGGAGAACCCTTTCTAACACAATAGATCGTATCTGGCATGTCCTTAACGAGAATAGCTAGCGCAAAAGAACCCCTTAACTGAGCTCCTAGCTCCACCAAAGCCTGAACCATATCTTTTTTACTTCCATAAATTTTAGCAAGAAGCTGGGCAACTACTTCCGTATCTGTTTCAGTTAAGAAAGAAACGCCCTCTGATTCAAGTGCTTTTCTTATTTCAATATAGTTTTCGACAATTCCATTATGTACTAAAACAATCTGCCTTTTGCAGTCGCTATGAGGATGAGCATTGACCTGAGTTACACCACCGTGGGTAGCCCAACGAGTATGGCCAATGCCAAGATGCCCACCGATACTACGGGTAGAGATAGCCTTTTCAAGCTCAGAAACCTTTCCCACCTCTTTGAGCACCTGAATATCTTTACCGTTGTTTACAGCAATTCCAGCCGAATCATACCCTCGATACTCCAAGCGCTTCATGCCATCTATAAGAATATCTGGCGCATTACGCTGCCCTACATATCCAACAATCCCACACACTGAACAGTGCACCGCCTTTCGTACAGGCACACGAAAACCATCTGTTCTTATTGTCCCGGAGATCGCTCCCCGGTTTTGTAGAACAGTTTATTGGCTTGGCTTTCAGAGCCATGGGGGCATCCGCCGAATATTCGATAATCCCCCAACCTCGTCAACTGGCCATAAAAACCAGTCCTGGCGCTACCTTCTCCCGCAATAATTTTTTATTGCCTCAGCACGTTTATTTGTTTTCGCTATTTGTACATTTCTCACCCCTTTCATAGTTTTCCACACTTTCTAACACTAATTTCCGCAGGTCTGGGTCTTTGAGAGCCATCTCCACGTTAGCCTTGAGCCAGCCCTTTTGTGTTCCACAATCAAGCCGTTGCCCTTTATACACGACACCCCATAACTGTTGTTCTTTTGCTAGCTGTCTTAATGCATCTGTAAGTTGAATTTCACCTCCTGCACCAGGTTTTGTATTCTTAAGAATGGAGAAAATTTCTGGAGCAAGAATATAACGCCCCATAATCGCCAAATTGCTCGGCGCTTTTTCAGGCGAGGGTTTCTCCACAAGATCGTGAATTTTGAAGAGGCCTTCTGACACTTTTTCTGCCTGAACAACTCCATAGCGAGCTGTCTCCTCAGAAGGAACTTCTTCCAAGGCTATAACACTTCCACCCCATTTTTCATGGACAGCAATCAACTGGGAAAGAACTGAAGGCTGGGCTACCATCACATCATCAGGAAGTATGACTCCGAAATACTCCCTGCCACAGAAAGGTTCCCCACACAGAACCGCATGCCCTAACCCTAACGGTTCAGGTTGCCTCGTATATACGACCCTAGCCATTTCAGGTATTTTTCGCACAAGACGGAGCATATCCATCTTTCCTCGTTCTTCCAATATCTTTTCTAATTCCCAAGTTCGATCAAAATAATCTTCAAGAGATCTTTTTGACCGGCTGGTTATAAGGACAACGTCTGTACACCCAGCAGCTACTGCTTCCTCTACCCCAAAAGAAATAATCGGCCGGTCTACAAGCGGTAACATTTCTTTAGGAATATCTTTTGTTGCGGGTAAAAATCGTGTCCCCAATCCCGCAACTGGGAAAAGACATTTTCTAACTGTTTGGAATTCACCCATAAGAAAAAATTTCTCCTTCCAGCCTCTATCAGACAAGAAATGCTAACAGCACTTCAACTGTATCTGATCCACTAGATCCTTTGAAACTTCTCGCATTAATTGAGGATCTTTAGCCTCCACAAGAACCCTCATGAGAGGCTCAGTCCCTGACGGTCGAATGAGGACTCTGCCCTGCCCCATCAGCTTCTGATTTGCTTCCTGAGATATATGGGATATAAAAGCTGGATCTACCGAACGACTCCTAGAAATTTCTACATTACGAAGGAGTTGGGGATAGCGATCAAACGTATCAACAAGTGAATCTATGTTTTCTCCTAATTCGCTACATGCCCTCAGGAAAATAAAGCCTGTACAAATTCCATCTCCTGTAGATGTAAACTCGCTAATTATAACGTGCCCAGACTGTTCGCCTCCAAGGCAAGAATCCCTATGTTTCATCATTTCAAGTACATAACGATCCCCTACCGGACAACGGAAAACCTGAATCCCATCCTTCTTCAAATGCTCTTCAAGAGAGAGGTTGCTCATAACTGTAGCAACAACGCCACTACCCAATTCCCTTTGAGAAGCAAGCCAGCGAGCTAAAACCCAAAGGATAATGTCTCCATCCAAAACTCGCCCTAAAGAATCGGTAAGCAAAACTCGGTCGGCATCACCATCATACGCTATTCCTACCTGAGCATTTTCCTCTTTCACTACTGAAGCAATATGGGCCATATTCATAACGCCCACTCCTTCATTAATGTTTAACCCGTCTGGAGCATCGCCAGTAAGCATCCAAGAGGAAACGCCTCTATTTTTATTGATAACATGTAAAATGTCGGAAGCCGCACCATGAGCACAATCAAAGGCGATCCGACTATCTAGGAGGGGAATAGACGAGGCAAGAGAAGCGAGCCACCGTGCATACGATTGCGCGATATCAGGACGCTCTACAACCTCCCCAATAGAAGCTCCTGTAGGACGCCAGTCATCTATAAGATTATCGCCAAGGTATTCCTCAATGGAAGCTTCAGCATCATCGCATAACTTGTGCCCATCACTGTTTAAAAACTTAATGCCGTTATATTCTGCTGGATTATGAGATGCGCTCACAACCACACCGCCTTGCGCTTTTACCTGTTTTATTGCAAAACTCACTCCAGGCGTAGGTATAACACCTAGGGACAAAACCTGCGCTCCCGCAGAAAGCATTCCTGCCACAAGAGCATTCACAAGCATATTCCCTGACCTACGGGTATCCCGTCCAATAACAATCCGGGGACGAGGAACACCCCTTTCCGTTAAATACAGCACGTAAGATCTTCCTAGACGCAATGCCATTTCTGGAGTCATGACCCCTCTGTTGGCTACATCCCTAACACCGTCTGTACCGAAAAGGCAGCGAACCTTTTTTTCACTCTCTTCCAAACCTGTTCACCTTCCCCGCTCCTCTTTTCTTACTCCACGTCCGCCCGCACTGTTACGCGAGAAGGTTCAACCTTGACAACATGAATGCTCCGTGAAGTATTTCTAACCTGTACAGGAACCATTAATTTTCTTGACACAATATTCGTTACATTCACATAGGGCTGAATAGGGAAATTCGATTCGTCTATTTTTTCTACTTCCGACGGCGTCCCCTCAATAGTAATATTCACAGCAGAAGGATCCACTTTCCACCCTGGATAGATACTATTCCCTTCCACCTCTACAGCTACATTTGTCAAAAGTTTTGAGACCGTAAAAGGCTTAAGTAATATATTTACCCGTACAGAAGATGCACCCGCATATTTTAAAGTTCCATCGTCAATAGGCTTGAGCGGCACAATCATACTTTGTTCCTGAGACAACCCTGTGATATCAATGGTCTCGGTCTCAACCTTCGGCAAAGCTTCTAATTTATTATAGGGCCCTTCAACCTCCACTTCCGAAGGCTCTACTATTATGGCCTTTACTGAGAAGTCCGAATTCGGCTCTCCTATAACTTGGACATTAACTGGAACTTTCTTCTTCGGAAGCCCTTTGGCTAGTACAGCTGTCAAGTGAACTTCCTTGGGATCTATATCAATCTGGTCTTCAAAAACTTCAGATTTGTTTACTTCCACCGGCAAAACAACATCCTCACCACTCTTTAATTGATCAAGGGTAGGGGTAATACGAACACCCTTAATTCGCGCTAAATCTTTTTCCACCCCTCGTACTGTTACATCCTTAGGTGTGATGTGGACCGATTCAAGATAAAGACCTGGAGGCAATCCATCTTTTACGACAACATCTACTGGGATCATACGATCGATATATCGTACCATCTCTATAGCTATTTGTGCTGGATTAATACCCACGACTTTAACATCTTTAGGAACTATAGCACGAACAGCAAGTCGATATTTTCCAAGGGAAAGCCCTTTTGTGTCTACCTCACAAAGAATTGATCCTTGCTTAAGCCCATCAAGCATAGTTCGGCTACCGGACACGCTTACTTCCACTTCCCGAGTTTCTGCTCTCAATATAGTTTGTTGAGGAACATTAGAAAAATCCACCGGGCAACGGAAGGTTCTAACAACTTCTCCTCCCCGATCTCCTGCTACATAGAACCAGAGAAGTATAGCTATAACCACAGAAATAATCCTCAGGAAATGAGGAGAAGTTAAGAGAACATCAATTTTTTTTGATTCTGGCGCCAACATACAACGACCTCCTTATTCCCATCCCTATTGCCACAAAGAACGAATATCTTCTTGTACCCGATCAAGGATAGATCGTTTCTCTTTCTCTTCTGCGCCAAAGTAGTGGAGAAGAAGTTTATACACTTGATTCTCTTTTAAATTTCTGGAGAGATGCCCATTAATAGCTAGAGATATCTCTCCTCGCTCTTCTGAAACCACCAAAGCTATAGCATCAGATACCTCCGACACTCCAAGAGCAGCTCTATGACGAGTCCCTATCCAACGAGAAAGATCTGTATTTTCAGTTAAAGGGAGGTAGGTCCCTGCAGATATAATCATGTCTCGATCCACAATAACAGCCCCATCATGGAGGGGGTTATCCGGCCAAAAAATAGCTATAAGAAGTTCCTGCGAAATTTCAGCATTCAATTTAACAGCCGTACTCCAGAAATCTTTCAACCCTGTTTCTCTCTGAAGCACCATAAGTGCTCCGATTTTCTGTCCTTTAAGATACCCTAATGCACGAGTGATTTCCTGACTCAAAGCCTCAGCTCTCTTTTGAGCCCTTTTGCGTCTCCATATATTGCCTCGTCCCAATTCTTCCAACATTTTACGAAGTTCCGGTTGAAACACGATCGGGATAGCTATGATCAATACTCCTAAAACTTTCCCCAAAAACCACGACAACGTTTTCAGTTCAAAAAACCTGGCCAAAGAAGCTACGACTCCTAATATAAGCAACCCCTTCACAAGCTGCATTGCGCGGGTGCCGACCAGAAGCAATAAAAGGCGATGAATAATCACCGCTATAATAATTATGTCTAAAAGATCGTGCCAACGAAAAAAATCGAGCATCCTTTTTCCTCCACTCTCAACCTGAGATGGCAAACAAAATTACCTTATCATATGTACAGAAACATAGGGAGACGTGGTAAGAGCTAACATAGCACTATAATCGACAGAAAAATGGAGCCTGTCTCCAACATGCAGCTGTCGTTCAGATTCTTCTACATCAAGCACCATATGGTCACTGGTAGCCCCAAGAATCTCTATCCCCTTTTCCAGAGGAGCTAATCCCTCGATTTTAACATCTTGTCTTCCTACCGCAGTTATTGCTCGCAACCGCCATCCTCTATCTGTAAAAGCAGGGATCTCACCGAAAGCATTGGCCATCGCCCTGCCCTGTGGCAAACTAGGTTTGCGTTTTATTTCTATTATCTCTGTCTCAAGAACCATTGTTCCCTGATGCAAATAAGGAATTACTCTCATCCCTGAGGAATCTGTCCCTAAAAATATACCTTCGCCAATACGGAGCGAATTAACACATCGAGGCATCGTCCCATCCTCCAGCAAAAACAAGGATGAAGTTGCTCCACCAGAACAAAGCTTCATAGGATAACCCAATTGGCCTTCCAACTGCTGGGAGAGGCACCCTAATTCCCGTAGCTTATCCGAAGAGGGTAAGATCCCTCCAAAACAGGCAAAGTTTGCTCCCACTCCCATACAGTGTACATATCGACATTTTTTAAAAGCAGCGGTTATATTCTCTAATTCATCCGGCCAAATGCCCTCCCGTAGATCCCCTAGATCAATCATCAGAAGGACTTTATAATCTTGCTTCCCATGAAAACTACATTCCTGGTCCAAGGCTCTAATTGTCTCGACCTCAGATACAACGGAACTATCGCAATATTCCACAACCTCGCTAACTTCATTTAACATCGGGGTCCGGAGCATCATAATTGGGATAGTAACACCCATTTCTTTTTTCATACGATAGACATTCTCTATACGGCTATCTGCCACGCCTTCACACCCATTTTCCAGAAGGATTCGTACAATGTCTTTCTGTGCGCATATCCCTTTCGTAACCCCATAAATGCCAATATTCCATTGGCGACACAAGGAAACTATCCTTGCCGCATTATGAGCTATTTTATCGTGATATACCATAAGGCGGGGCCAGAGGCTCATGAGAATCCCTACCTTCCCCTTAATTTACGTAAGATTGTTAAATTCCCCTCATTTCCTATTCCATTTTGGGGCGTCTCAAGAAGAGCCGGAACATGGTCCCAGCGAGGATCGTTCACTATAAAAGAAAAAGGGGAGAGCCCTAACTCTCCGTCTCCTATATGCTGGTGCCGATCTAAGCGGCTTCCCTTTACATGTTCACTATCATTTAAATGCCAGCAACCAATACGTTCAAGTCCTATTTTGCCCATAAGAGTTGCGACAAACCGCCCATATGCCTCTTCTGTTCTGAGTTCGTGTCCCGCTGCAAAGAGATGACACGTATCAAGACATACCCCCAATTTTTCAGTATACCCTATTCTATCTAAAACAAACTGTAATTCATCAAGAGAGCTTCCAAGTATACTTCCTTGCCCCGCCATAGTTTCAAGCAAAATTCTAACTCTCATCATAGACGTGGCATGAATAACTTCTTTAAGACTTTTTGCCAGGCGTTCCAAACCATCTTCTTTGGGTGTTCCCCGCGAAGAGCCTGGATGCACCACCAGTTCTTCTACTCCGAGCATATCGCAACGTTCTACCTCTTCTATTAAAGCAACAACACTCTTAGCCCTGGTCTCATCCGGAGAGGCTAGATTGATAAGATATGATGCGTGGACAACTACTGATTGGATGGAACTATTTTTCCACGCATGGAGGAATCTCTCTGCCCGAGAAATTGAAATCGGAGCACTATGCCATTGGAGTTGATTCTTTGAAAAAATCTGGATCGCTTCACATTCTAAAGCTTCTCCTCTTTCTATGGCATGTTCTAGCCCTCCAGCAATGGAAACATGAGCACCAATTAAAGGCATGAATACATATCTCCCTTGCGTATAAAATATATAAATCGCCTAAGGATAAAGGCTGTTGCTCCCCAAATGATCCTCCCATCTGGGAGGGTATATTGAGGTGTCTCAAAAATTTTGCCATTATCGTGAAGGACCCGATAAGTCTGAGAATTATCTGGGATAGAATCAAGAGACCACAAAGCAAAGTCCGCCACTTCTCCAGGAGAAAAACGCAAGTCGCTCAATGGTGATCGACCCCGAATAACTCCCGCAACAGGATAAATGGTAAATCCACTTTTCACGGTGTGTTGAGGGCTCATTATACATACTGGTTGAACAAATTGAGGGGAGAGCCCTATCTCTTCCTCTGTTTCCCGGAGAGCTGTCTCTAAAGGACCTCTATCATTAACCTCTCGTTCTCCCCCCGGGAAACACATTTCTCCTCCATGATCTTTCAAGAAAAGAGGGCGTTCCAAGAACAACACCTGCACATCTTTCCCTTTCTTAAAGAGAGGAACGAGTACAGCACTCAAACGATCTTTATGCAGGAGAAATTCCTCCCATCTCGGGAAAGAAGCCGCCATAAAGCTATATGCTCTATTTCCCTCTGTACTTTTCATTAAGATATTTTCCTTATGCTCTCAATCGAACACTGCCAGCATATACAACGCCTCGCACCCCATCTACTGTTACAGCCATACCGTCATGAAGGGTGGCAAGGGCATCTGCTGCACTCACCACACAAGGTATGCCAAGTTCAAGAGCTACGATAGCTGCATGACTGGTAAGCCCTCCCTGTTCCGTTATAATAGCAGCGGCTTTCCCCATAGCTGGAACAAAATCTTTATCTGTTTGCTCTACCACAAGAATATCCCCTTGTCGCATTTTTTGATTCGCTTCTTCCGCCGAGCGGGCTGTCCGGACAAATCCATACGCTTCTTTCTTAAGAAGAGAGAGCCCCTTCACCAAAATGTGGCCCACTGTATGGACCTGTAACATATTGGTAGTGCCAGGAATGCCCATGGGGACTCCAGCTGTAACTACAACCAAGTCTCCTTCCTTGACAAATCCCCCTTCAAGAGCAGCAGACAGAGCATTATCCACAGCTTGCCCCTGATCATTGATTTCCTCTACCAAAAGAGGTTCCACTCCCCAATATAAAGAAAGCTCACGCCATGTTCGCAAAACGGGAGTCGCCCCCACAATAATACAGGGAGGACGGTGCTTGCTCACCATTTGAGCAGAACTTCCACTTCGGGTCAAAGAAAGAATAGCGGCAGCCCTCATCTCCCGAGCCACTTCTACAGATGCTCCGCTCACAGCATCAGGAACTCCTGCACTAAGCTGCTCTCGATGTAAAGGGTGTTGCCATAAATCCAAATCTTTTTCTACTCTGGATACAATACGATACATGGTTTCCACAGAAGGGAGAGGATATGCCCCTTTCGCAGTCTCCCCCGACAACATAACAGCATCTGCCCCATCTAGAACTGCATTTGCAACATCGCTGGCTTCTGCTCGAGTAGGGCGTGGGTTTCTAATCATAGAATCAAGCATTTGCGTAGCCACAATGACAGCTTTCCCGCGAGATTGACAGAGATCTATAATCTCCTTCTGAACTAAAGGAACTTCTTCTGTAGGAATTTCGACTCCAAGATCTCCCCTAGCAATCATAACTCCATCTACTACATCTAAAATTTCGTGAATAGAGTCTACAGCCTGGCGGGTCTCTATCTTAGCAATGATTTTCATCACGCCGCCAGCTTCTTCTATAACCCGCCGAACATCCATAATATCCTTCTGGTTTTTAACAAAGGAAACTGCAATATATTCTAATTTATTCTCTAATCCCCAATGTATATCGGCCTTATCCTTATCCGATAGAGCAGGTAGAGATATCTTAGCTCCAGGAATATTAACCCCTTTCCTTTCCCCAAGCTCTCCACCTACAATAACCTTGCAATGGACATCAAGCCCAGAGATTCTCTGAACCCTGAGATGAAGAGTTCCATCATCTATAAAAATATCTTGACCTGGAGTAACTTCTTCTGACAAAGCTGGATAATAAACGGTTACTTCGTTTTCATTACCGTCTACCTCTCTGGTGGTCAGAATTATATCTTGACCTTTCTTCAAAAAGGCAGAACCCCCACGAAGAGTTCCGGTCCTAATCTCCGGTCCTTTTGTATCTAGAAGCGTTGCTATAGGGCGTCCCCTGTCTCTTTCCACTTTCCGGATAAGATCAAGTCGTGCTTTATGCTCTTCATAAGAGCCATGGCTGAAGTTAAATCGAGCGACATTCATACCCGCTTCCGCCATAGCGTAAAGCATTTCATAATTAGAGCAAGCCGGTCCAATAGTACAGACAATTTTAACTTTTTTCATCCTTCAGACCCCTTTCACAATACAGCGCTTCTCTTCCAATTTTAACAGCACACTTTATAAGCTTCTTCCGACAGAAGGGGAGCAAAGCCCTTTTCTTTTACACTAGGACCGTCCACTTTTACTCCATCTAAAAGAATTACAGCACTACCAACCCCATTCCGGACTTCAAGAAGTACTGGAGAGCGGCCCGGAAAACTTTTGAGGGACCGGAAGAAACCTTTTAACGCATCCATGGGGAAAAGAGATGCTTCAAGAACAATACGAACATAGGGAGACACGTCCTGCTGAGCTTCCTGAAGAGAAACAACATCTCGAGCTATAACACTGTTTTCTCCCCGCTCGTTAAGAGTTCCACGAATAATGCAAATATTTCCAGCCTCTATATTCCCTTTTATGGAAGCCCATGTTTTAGGAAAACAAATAACCTCCACCTTTGACTCTGCATCTTCTAATTCCAAGATTCCCATAGGATCTCCCTTTCGGGTATATTTTTCCTGAACAGAGAGGATCATCCCACCTATCTGTGGACACTGATTCCTCCCTCTCCAATATTTCAAATCGCTGATCCGACACGTACAGTATCGGGAAACTAAAGGTTCATATTGAGCAAAAGGATGCCCTGATATATAGAGTCCCACAACTTCTTTTTCCATATCTAGCCGTTCATAGATGCTGAATTCTTCTATATCCGGAAGTTCTGGCTCAACTTCTACTCCATCCTCACAATCGTCAAAGAGACTGAGAAGGGAACACTGATTCTTTTCTTCATTTTGTCTTTGAGCCAAAGAAATGAAATCAGGCAGAGCTTCCAGCAACTGGTGTCTATTCTGAGAAAGATTATCAAAAGCTCCGGCTTTAATGAGGTTCTCAATAACTGACTTATTGACCGTTCTTAAATCCACACGACAGACAAAATCCCATAAAGAGGAAAAAGCCTTACCGCTATCTCGTGCTTTTAATATAGCCTCTACCGCAGTATGACCCGCTTTAGCCACAGCTCCTAGACCAAAACGGACCACTTCTCCTACAGCGGTAAATGATTCCATGGACGAATTAACGTCTGGGGGAAGGACTTCTATGCCCGAATTGCGAACTTCACGGACGTAGCTTGCCATAACATCTTTCTTTGAACCAATCTGGCTTGATAGATAGGCGGCCATAAACTCAGACCGATAGTTACATTTTAAATACGCCGTTTGGTAGCTGATCAAAGCATAGGCAGCGCTATGAGATTTATTAAAACCATACCCGGCAAACTCTTGAATAATATCGAAAATTTCTTCGGATTTTTTCTTGGCCACTCCATGTTGGGCACAGCCCTCCACAAATTTTATCCGTTGCTGCTCCATAACCTCTACTTTTTTCTTCCCCATAGCGCGCCTTAAAAGGTCGGCCTCACCGAGAGTGTATCCTGCTAACTTAGCTGCACACTGCATAACCTGCTCCTGGTAAAGGATAACTCCATATGTTTCTTTTAGCACCTCAGATAAGGCTGGGTGAAGATACTCTACAGAAGCCCGGCCATGCTTTCGTTCTACATATTGGTCTACCATGCCACTACCTAACGGGCCCGGACGATAGAGCGCCAATACTGCTATCAGGTCTTCAAAACAGTCCGGCTTCATCTTTCGAAGAAGCTGACGCATTCCTGTAGATTCAAGCTGAAAGACCCCAAGAGTGTCGCCTCTTTGCAACATGGAATATGTCTCGGAATCATTGAGAGGGATACGGTTCAGATCTGGCGCTGGTTTCCCATTGAGGCGGATATTTTCCACTGCTTCCTCAAGAACAGACAGGGTTTTCAATCCTAAAAAATCCATCTTTACAAGCCCCAGCTTTTCTATGGGCTCCATGGGATATTGGGTAACTATCTGATCATCACCAATTTTGCGAACTGGGACAAGATCAGTAATAGGCATTGGCGTAATAACAACTCCAGCGGCATGTTGTGAGCAGTGGCGAGCAAGTCCTTCTATTTTAGAGGCACTATCAAGTAACCTCTTCACCGCTAAATCGCTATGAACAACTTCTTGAAGATCTGAACTCTGTTCCAGGGCTTCTGGTATGGTTTTAACGCCTTCCGGTATAAGTTTGGCTATTTTATCTACATCGCCATAAGGCATGCCAAGCGCTCTTCCAACGTCTCGAACAGCCGCCTTGCTTTTCATTCGGTCAAATGTAATGATCTGTGAAACTCTGTCCGCTCCATATTTTTGCACAATGTAGTGCAGCAATTCTTCTCGGCCTTTATCAGATACGTCAGTATCAATATCGGGCATACTGATTCGTTCGGGGTTTAAAAAGCGTTCGAAGAGGAGGTTATATTTTAAAGGATCCAATTCCGTAATCCTCAAGCAATAAGCTACAAGAGAACCAGCAGCAGACCCTCGGCCTGGGCCTATAGGAATGGCAAGATTCTTTGCTGCCCTTATAATTCCAGCAACGATAAGAAAATATCCTGCAAATCCCATTTTTTTAATGATTGAAAGCTCGTATTTAAGTCGTTCACTATATTCTTCGGGAACTAGGTTCGTGCTAAGGCGCTCTTTTAAACCGGCCCATGCTTCTTTTTCCAAGTTAGATTCAAGGGTTTCACCCTCAGGAAGGTCAAAGCTTGGCAGTTTGTAATCTCGAGTTCCTAATTCAAAACGTACAGAACATCGCTCTGCAATAGCTACCGTGTTATCCAGTGCGTCAGGAAGATCTCCACCGAGCAGCCTATCCATCTCTTCTGGCGAGCGAAGATAGAAATCATTAGTGGAGAAACTCATCCGATCTTGATCGTTTATAGTTGCGTTCGTCTGAACACATAAGAGAATCTCATGCCAATCATAATCTTCCTCATTTAAATAGTGAGCATCATTAGTAGCCACTAAATTAAAGCCATTTTTCCGCGCCATCTCTACTAAAGCTCTATTTATGACGGCCTGCTCAGGAATTCGGTTATACATAATCTCAAGAAAGAAATTGTCAGCTCCCATAATATCTCGATACATTTCTGCTCGACTTAGCGCTTCTTTTTCTTTCCCTTCCAAGATCAGTTGAGGAATTTCACCTGCAATACAAGCCGAAGACGCTATAATTCCGCTACTGTAACGGGAGAGAAGATCGTGGTCGATTCTTGGCTTGTAGTAAAATCCATCTGTATTGGCGATGGAAACCAATTTAACTAAATTATCGTACCCCTGCTGGTTTTCTGCCAAGAGGAGGAGGTGGAAACTCTTGCCCTTCCTCTCTCTGGACGTATGTCCATCAGGATCTACGTACACTTCGCAGCCAATAATAGGTTTTATTCCAGCAGCTAAACACTTATCATAAAATTCAACGGCACCATACATCGTTCCATGGTCAGTGAGAGCTACTGCTGGCATGCCCCAGGAAGCAACCTTTTCTGCTAGTTCTCCGCAACGAATGGCACCGTCAAGAAGGCTATACTCGCTATGAACATGTAAATGTACAAAGGGGCGTGTCATTCCTCTGTCAATCCTCCATCCAACTCATCTGCTTCTTCCTTCCTTACCCAAAGAACCTCTCCTCCTCCTAATCGAAGAACCGCCTCCACTAATCCTGAAAAAACTGTTTGTTCCTCTAACGGATCGTCATCCTGCTCAGATAGTTCCTGAGAAGGCGAAGGAGGCATTGGAACATCGTCAAAAGGGAGTTGGGGAATGGACTCTCTTCCATCAAAAAAAGGACCTATTGGTACATTATCGATTTTTTCTTCGTTTGTCCCTTCACGTTTTATAATTTTTTCCCCACATATAAAAGATAAAGACAAATGCCCATTGAAGATTTCATCTATCAATCGTTGCAATAGGAAAGAATTTCTCTCTATTGTGAGCAACTCAAAAAGATAAGTGCACTGTTCCGGCAAAGAGATATGTATCTCCTCATTCATAAAAACAACAGATGCAGGTATCAATGCACTATGAAGGTGGATCTCGCTATCTAAGAGTCTTGTCAGTACTTCTTCCCATTTATTTTCCAACTCGCAATCGCACGGAACTTCTGGCGAAACCTTTGCTACAGAGGTTTCTTCTACAAGAGAAACAACTAATGCTTCCTCTTTTGCTGGAATATTGGGAGCTACTGACATTGTAAAAGAAGCTGAAGGGAGAGGAGCTTCCTCGTTTAATCCCTTTAAAATGTCGTTTTTTGTTGTTTTTTTCTCTTCCGACACCATAGTTGTATTATGGGAGATAGTGCCTAGAGACATTAACTTATTCAAGAAAAGCCCAGACAACACATCGGTCCGCATCCCCATCCGTACTTGCGGAAGAACTCCCACACAAAAATCCATGAGAGACAGCAGCTCTTCCGGGCTCCAACAACGAGCTTCTTTTTGGAGAAACTCTGTTTCAGCAGAAGCTCCCTCTATTATTTTTAAAGCTCCTTTTCCCCACATTGCAGTAATCCATAAATCTCGAAAAACAACGAAAAGATCTTCCACCACTTTAAATGGAGAAGCCCCTCTCCTGAACATATTTTGTAGATCCGCCAAGACATCAGGGCCACCGTCATGAAGACGAGAAATCCACCTCTCTAATTCAGGGCGACTTCCTCCTCCCAGGAGATGATCTACAGCTTCCATTGTTATTTCTTCCCCTGTCAAAGCCATGACTTGTTCAAGTAGAGAAAGCGCATCTCGCAAGGCCCCATCAGATTGTCGTGCTATTTCCCAAAGAGCTTCTTCCTCTGCTAGACGACCTTCTTTAACCGCAACTTCTTTAAGATGCTTCTCAATATCCCCTGTGGCAATTTTTCTAAAAGGAATATGCTGACATCGAGAACGAATAGTAATAGGGACTTTGTAAGGCTCAGTTGTAGCTAGAATAAAAACCACATGGGAAGGGGGTTCCTCTAACGTTTTCAACAACGCATTAAAAGCCGAGAGAGAGAGCATATGAACTTCGTCAATGATATACACTTTGTAAGAAGATGCAAAAGGGGACAAGGAAACATGAGTTTTAAGCTCTCGGATTTCATCTACGCTATTATTAGAGGCGCCATCAATTTCTATCACATCTAAGCTTTCGCCTCTATTTATAGCCTCACAACTGGAGCAGCTATTGCAAGGTTCTGCTCCTTCTCCTCGCGAAGTACAATTAAGGGATTTGGCAAGAAGACGCGCTAAAGTGGTTTTACCACATCCTCTTGGTCCCGAGAAAAGGTATGCATGACTTACAACCCTTTCCTCTAATGCTCGAGTTATAACATGAACAGCAGCTACCTGACCAACTATCTGATTAAATTGTGTTGGCCTGTAACGACGATAAAGTGACACGGACATATAAAGCTCCCCTTTCGAGGATATAAAACTATCTATGTTATTCTATCACCTAAAGGATTCGGGGGAAAAACAACAGAATCGCAAAAATTTAATGCAGGTAATCTGCGATAGGGTGAGCGTTTTTTGCTTTTAATAGAATTTCAACTAAATTAGAACGAAAAAGCTCCAAAGATTCTACTCCCTCTGGTAACGGTTCAGACGCAATGATCATATTCCCAATTCGCAATCCCTTGTTATGCGTCTCTGGCAACTCAATAACTTGCAATTCATAAGGTGGCAATTCCATTTGAAACGATATATCAAGTTTTTGCTTTGCTTCCAGGAAAAAATCTTTTACTTCCGGGCAAGCTGGGCCACTCCATACTTGGAATTCATCGACAAGCAACGCCATCCTTCCACGTTGCTCCTGAGTAGTGACGACAAGCTTATGAAGAGCCTTCTTACGTTCAAGAGGCCAACCATTCTTTCGAATTTCCTGCGTAAGATATGCAACTCGTTCTTCAACGTAAGGGTGATCCATAAAAATCCCTGGATCTACATATGGATGGCGTAATTGCTCTTCCGCCAATCCTTCCATAACTGTTAACATGGCTGCTGACGGATATCCTGCCTTTACGAGAGCTTGCAATCCTTCTACATCTGCTTCGCGCTCTAAATCTCGGCTATAAGAGTTTGTTATAGCTATCTGGGCCATGCTCGCTAAAAGAGAAGGTGCGGCTTGACCGCCAGTGGCAATAATAAGGGCAAGAGCAATAACAGAGATACGTTGAGAACGAGCCATTTGCACCATAACATGGCTACGGTCCGCATGTATCATTTCATGGGCAAGAATAGCTGCAATTTCGGCATCGCTATGTAAAAAATCAAGAATACCGGTAGTCATATAAATAGTTCCGCCAGGGAGACTAAAGGCATTCACCGAATTTTCCTGGATAATGCGAACATCATAGGGAAGAGAACGGGTCATATGAAATTTAAGCTTTTCTAAAATCATGGACAAACGAGCAGTTTTAGCAGGATCTGAAATCCTTTCCCAACGCTTCTCCACTTCAACTGCTACCTTCTGCCCCAATTTAATCTCTTTCTCCATATTTTCCGCTGCAAACGTTCTTACAGAGAGAGAAAAGATTAAAAACAGAGCCGCACTAAGAATTCCAATCCTATTTTTCATACATTGCCTTTCCTCACAAAGCTCCGCCAGATTTCATGTAGCCATGAAAAGCTGCTTTCCCCTTGTTCAGGCGCCCCATTTCCTTTCGCAATTCTGAAATGTGTTCCTCCAATAGCGCTTGCACATGCTCTTCTTTTGCTAAGACAGAAGTTACTAGCTCTCGAATTTGAACGATGAGATGTGAAAGAGAAAGGAAGCCTTGCGACTCCATATGGTGCTCTACAGCAGACCAAAAAACAGGCCCTTCACGCCCTTCCGTCACGCCTAACCCTAACGCAACCTGCTCCCATTGTTCCTGAAGAAGTTGTTGCTTAGAAATCACACCTTGTTTCTGCTGAAGAATCTCCAGAAGCTTCGCCATATCTCCTTTTTGAACACAATCCAACTCTTCATCAACATATTCTTCTAGTTGACGATAAAGGGAGATTTCTGACGACAGCAACTCGACAAGTCTGGATTCGAGATTATCCGGCAACATTAAACCCCCCAGCTGTAAGCCCTGAACTGGGCTTGTTTTCAACAGAAGCTGCTTCACTGCGTTCAGTCACTATCTTCTCAATCGCCTGCTCCCATGTATCTCGCAGCTCTTCTAACATTCCCCGAACGAGGGAGATAATATCGGGGGCTTTTTTCATATTACCCTCTATTAATTGACGATACATAAAGTCATATAAAGACAGCAAATTCTCCGCTATTTCTCCGCCTTTATCTACATCTAACGTTATAGTAAGCTCCCTCACAACCTCTTGAGCCCTGAGAACACAAGAATTTGCTTCCTCTAGTTCCCCTTTGCTCAACGCTAACTCTGCCGCTCTACAGTTTTTGATCCCAATATCATATGTAATAAGGAGAAGCTGCTCTTTAGAGGCAGTTTGAATTTGCGTTACTAGATATTGATTAATCTGAGCATTTCGGCTGTTATTCATGACCATTATAAACTCCTCCCCTCATTTTATATTTGTCGGCTGTTTGGAGGAAAGGGTTTATCCTTTTTACTCTTGATTTATTCTTGAGGTTCTTCTCTCATGATGTATTCTATGAGATGAGCCCTACTTACAAAACCTAAGAGAGACCCATCCTTCCTCACTACTGGAGCCATTTTAAGTCCTTTTTGTATAAGAGAAAGGGCGACATGAAGATCTGAATCATCTTCAGAAAAAGCGATGACCTTTCGAGTCATATATTTCCCTACAAATTCGTTCCCTTTTTGACGGAGTTTTTCGCTCAATTGGTTAAAATCCGGAATAAAAGCTGCTCCTGACAAATAATCACAATACCCTGGCAAAGAAGCTTTAATAATATCTTTCTCACTAATAAATCCAACCAGAATTCCTGTCTCGTCAACAACTGGCAAACCTGTGAGATTGTGTTGAGACAGAATTTCAATGGCCTCTCGCAATGTAGTATTTTCAGTTACAGAGGTAAGATCTCTATCCATAAGTTCCCCGATTCGCATAGCATTTGCCTCCCTATTCAAGACGCTCTAGTTGAACGCGTGGCATCAATGCCTCAATAGCCTCTCGACTTGTAAAACCTTTTTCTACATGCATAGCATCTTCCCATGCACATGCCATGGCGAATCGAATGCGATCCTCTACAGCCATCCTTTCTTCCCCTCCAACTATAAGACCTGTTATAAGAGCATCAGCTGTCGCAAAGAGAGAGAGAATAGAACGACGATCGGACACTGCTAAATATATACCCTGAGGTGTAAAAAACACGTCTCCATAGACATGATACGATGTAACTGCCCATTCCACCCCTTGGTCATGAAGTTTCGAAACAACCTCTATTATATTGTCTAGAGAGGTAAGGGATATTCCCGACATTCTTGACATAAAACGATGATCAATTTTTGCTATTGTAGGTCCAGCCTCAAGAGCTGACTGTAGGGAAGGACCAGCGGCATCTACTATGGTTGGGATATTAAACTCTTTCGCCATGCGGATGAGAACCCCATAAACGTCTTGAGGAATACCATGAGGTAAGGATCCCCCTAAAACGAGGAGTCGAGTCCGTTGAAGCATCCTCTCGAAATTTCGAAGGAAACGATCATAAGCTTCTTCAGGAATATAAGGACCGGGTTCGGATAAGCCTGTTTCTACATGTCCCGTTTCATCAATAATATAAACATTTGTACGAGTCTCACCCTTGACGTGCACAAAATTCGTAGTGAGCCTCTCTCGTCGCAATGCATCTCGTATATAAGCACCATTAAAACCAGCAAGGAATCCCATAGCGGCTGACTCGTATCCAAGTTGTCCCAACATCATGGAAACGTTAATCCCCTTGCCGCCGGGGGTTCTAATAGCATTTCGGGAACGGAACCATCCGCCAGGTCGAAACTCCGAAACGACAAACTCCTCATCTACAGCGGGATTCAGCGTAACCGTAACTATCATTCTTTTCTCCCCCCATGAGATAAAAGGGAAGGCAGATAGACCCACCTTCCCTTTACTAAGGACAAGAGGCTATTTCAGGAGTTCAGAGATTTCAGAAACGGAAGAAACAACCTTCTTAGAAGCAACGACTCCTTTTTTCAGTTCTACGACTACGGGCATCTTCTCCAATGCTAGTTTCCCTACCATTCTGGCATTGCGGTATCCGTCTATCAGGGCAACCTTTTTCCCTGTCTTTTTACTCATTTCTTCCACTTCATTGGAGAGCCGGACCTGTGCTTCATCAATGCTCGAATAGAAGAAAGCCACCACTCTTTCAGGGTCCAAAAGAGTAGATCGAAGGTGAACCTGCTCATTAATATATGCAGATGCAGTCATGGCCGCAACAGCACCATCAGCAGCAGCAGTAACTACCTGTCGGAGCCCCTTATCTCGAACGTCTCCGGCAGCAAAGATACCCTCTACAGAAGTCTCCATGTTGTCGTTGGTTACAATCCAACCGCCTTTTTTGGCCTCTACGAGTCCACGAATACACTCATCGTGAGGAGCCTGGCCTACAAAAACGAAAACCCCTGCTACGGGAAGATCAGAAATTTTACCTGTCTTCACGTTCTTCAGCACTAGATTTTCAACCATGCCATCGCCTTCGATTTTTTCAACAACGCTGTTCCAAATAGGCTCTATTTTAGGATTAGCCAAGGTTCTGGCAATAGCAGCTCTATCCGCTCTGAACTCGTCACGGCGATGGATAATGTAAACCTTAGACGCAAAAGTGGTAAGATAATTTGCTTCCTCTACCGCCGTATTTCCACCACCTACAACAGCTATAACCTGATCTTCAAAGAAGGCTCCGTCGCAAACGGCACAATAACTGACACCAGCCCCAATGCGCTCTGCCTCCCCCTCACAGCCCAGCCGACGGAAATAAGCACCTGTAGCAAAAATAACCGCCTCGGCTTCTATTTCTCCTTTATCTGTTACTACCACTTTAGCTCCATCGCGAACCTCGATCTTCTGAACTTCGGCATCTCGGAACTCTGTGTTAAATTTCTCAGCATGTTCACGGAACATATTTCCAAGCTCCTGCCCGGAAGCATGAACAACTCCTGGCCAGTTCTCAATTTCCGCTGTGATATTAATCTGACCACCGGCAACTCCTTTTTCGATAAGAAGCACATCGAGCCCAGCCCTACGACCATAAATAGCGGAAGTCAAACCAGCAGGGCCAGCTCCGATGATCACGAGCTCTCTTTTTTCCATACCAACATCTCCTCCTCAGCTCTATCCTGAAATGGAATAAATAATATATGATCCCCATAGATCACCTGGGTCATTATACACGACACCAAACAGCGATGCGATAGAGACCATTATGGTCCTTCTTTAAGTGAGAAAAACGGAGATGATCTACCGACAAAGAGGCCAAATGTTCTGCTTGTTGGTCATCCCCTACCTCTACAATTACAAATCCTCCACGTTTAAGCCATTGAGGCGCTATGGCTAACAACATATAATAGAAAGAAAGTCCGTCAATACCGCCATCCAGAGCATTTCTCGGCTCATATCGGGACACTTCTTCCATAAGATTACCTATTATGGCAGTTGGGATATAAGGTGGATTACTAATAACTATATCCAAACTCCCTTCAGAGATAGGAATATCTTCTGGTATTTGAGTATGCCATAAAAGACATCGATGAAGGACGTGATAATTACGTAAATTTCTCCAAGCCCAAAAGAGGGCTTGCGGGCTTACATCTGCAGCTATCCCCCGAGAATCGGGGCGTTCCAGAAGGATAGTAGCGGCAATACAGCCACTCCCTGTCCCCCAATCTAAAAAGCAACCTCCAGAAAAAAGACTCAAAGCTTCTTCCACAAGAAGCTCTGTTTCTGGCCGTGGAATAAGACATCCCGCACCTACTAAAAAATCCCGCCCCCAAAACCCCTCATATCCCATTATATACTGCAATGGCTCATGTTGGAGTCTCCTATCCACCATAGATTCTAATAGGAACCCCTCTTCTTCTGAAATAAATATCTCCCGTTCACAGGCAAGGAGCTCTCCTCTGGTTATTTTTTTCAAAGAACAAAGAATCCATTCTGTCTCGTTAAGCGGATTGGGGAAGCCTGCTTCTTGTAAAATCGCAACAATACTCTCTTTTGTTTGTTCAAGAGAGCAACCTATGAAAGATTTATGCACTTTCAAGTCTTTTCAGCTTCTCCGTTTGATCCGCCATTGTTAGGGCATCAATCATTTCGTATATATCCCCATCAAGATACTGATCCAGCTTGTATAAAGTTAAACCAATTCTATGATCTGTAATACGGTTTTGCGGAAAGTTATATGTTCTAATCCGTTCTGATCGATCTCCCGATCCAATCTGGTCGCGACGCTCTTCCGCAAGCTCTTCCGACTGTTTCTCTTCTTCCATATCATACAATTTGGCTCGCAGATATGCCATGGCTTTAGCTCTGTTTTTAATTTGAGAGCGCTCATCCTGGCATGTCACAACAATTCCCGTAGGCAGGTGAGTGATACGAACAGCTGAATCTGTCATATTAACATGCTGACCACCCGCTCCACTTGAACGATATGTATCTATCTTCAAATCTTCTGTGCGAATCTCTACATCTACAGCCTCAACTTCCGGCAACACGGCTACGGTAGCTGTTGAAGTATGAATGCGCCCCCCAGCCTCTGTAACCGGCACTCTCTGTACTCGATGAACGCCTCTATCAAATTTCAATTTACTATAAGCGCCATGTCCATCTATTCTAAATATAATTTCTTTAAGGCCACCAATACCCGTTTCATTCGATTGGATAACCTCTATTTTCCATCCCTCTCGCTCACAGAAACGGCTGTACATTCGGAAAAGATCTGCCGCAAAAAGGGCTGCTTCTTCTCCCCCTGCTCCTCCCCGTATTTCCATAATAACGCTCTTCTCATCGTTAGGATCCACAGGCAATAACAACACATGAAGCTCTTTCTGTATTTCTTCAAGAAGAGCTTCTTTCTCTTTTATTTCTTCTTTAGCCAAGTCCTCCATCTCCGCATCACCTGAATGAAGCAGTGACTTAGCCCCTTCTATATCCTCTTGAACCTTCTTATACTCTCGATACTTCAAAACAGATGGCTCCAAATGAGCATGTTTTCGGGCTAACTGCTGTATCTCTTTAAGATTAGCGGCTATCGCCGGAATTGCCATCTGGCGTTCTAGTTCTACATATGCTTGCTCTAACTCTTCAAGTTTATTCTCCAAATTCATTATTTCTTTCACCTCCGGAATAATCATCAAACACCCTGCCAAGAGCCTCTTCAAGCGCTGCTATCGCTACTTCTACCTGTTCGCGAGACGGCTCCCGTGTCGTGAGATACTGAAAAGACAAAGCAGGCCACAAGATGATCTTCCCAAACGTTTTTACAGAAGAAGCTGCCCGAATGATCTCATAAGAAAGCCCCACAACTACTGGTAACAACAAAATTCTCATGAAAATCTTCCAGAAAAGACTTCCATGCCCTGCTATTGAAAAAACTATAATACTCACTATCACTACAATCAAGAGAAAAGATGTGCCACACCGAGGGTGAATTCTGGAACAGGACATAACATTATCCGGCGTCATGGGAAACCCAGATTCGAAAGCATTAATAGTTTTATGTTCAGCCCCATGATAACGAAAAACTTGCCGGATGTCCTCCCACATCCCAATCGCCGCTACATAGGCTACAAAAAATCCCCCCCGAACAAACCCCTCAATAATATTGCGCACGACTGAAGATAAATTCCACGCCTCGCTCGTCCAATGAGCAAACCACACAGGAAGGGCAACGAAAAAAACAATCACTGCAGCCAGGGCTACTAAAATCGACCCAGCAAATTCCAACGGGGTAATAGTATCATCTTCGCCTAACGCTATTTGAGCTGATCGATTTAAAGCTCGTATCCCTATCTTCAACATCTCAAACATAACAACGAGCCCTCGAAGAATAGGCAATTTCCAAGGGAAGAGTGCTGATCGCGCCACAGCGTCCCAATGCTCTCTCGCAATAGAGCCATC
This sequence comes from Aminobacterium sp. UBA4834, assembly GCF_002400205.1. NCBI lineage: Bacteria > Thermotogati > Synergistota > Synergistia > Synergistales > Aminobacteriaceae > Aminobacterium > Aminobacterium sp. UBA4834. Next base: position 56,416 of record NZ_DHFC01000017.1, read on the forward strand.
ATGCTGACGAACAGCAAGCCCCCACATTTTGGGGCCACGCATGAGGACTCCCTCTATAACCGCCTGTCCCCCTACTGGCATTCGAGAATCTTTCCCGGAAAGAGACGGGCGGGAATCCTTTTCAGAATGCAACTGTTTATTCCTCCTCGAGAAGTTCCTCCACGGAACGGAAAGGTTTTCCACATGGGCGTGCTTCTCCGCACACCCCATTGACAACACAGGAAGGTCCAGCAAGAGCAAAAATAACGGGAGATACTTGACGAACCTCTATAAGCATTTTCCTTGCCAGCTCTTGGATTTCCCACTGGGCACGACGGCAAAGCCGCAGAGAGAAGAAATGTAAAAGCTCTCTGGCATTCATAGTCATTACCAAACTGGTAGTCCACCCATGGGGTAAAATATATCGCGCATCTTCTTTCGGCACACCCCGCTTTAGAAGTGCCAAATAGGTATTATGCGCACTTTCTACCTGATGGACAAACAGATCGGTCGCTTCTTTATCTGCTGCTACAGTTGGTGGAAGGACCACATCAGGTTCAACCATAGAGACATAACGCTGACTTCTTTGGCTGTAACTAGCAATGCGATGGCGAACCAGCTGATGGCTCGTCACTCGACTTATTCCGTCTAAAGAGAATGTAAAAGAAGCATGCTCCAAGGGCGAGAGATGTCCGCTTTTTCGAAGATGTGTAATAAGAGATACTACAGAATCTGAATTTTGCTCCTCCATTATGGAAGAGGCTGGGACAGCGCTATAACAGAGACGGGCCGCTGCTGCCACAATACGATCAGGATCAGGAGTGTGCCCGAGCAAAATTACCTGACACGCCATACATTCATCAACTCCTGTCATGTAAAAAAGGGGAGCAGTGCTCCCCCTTACTACTCCTCGTTTCCTTCTTCTCGCTGACCGTAATTAATTCCTTCGTACTTCCTGCGGAACCTCTCAAGACGACCAGCTTCGGAAGCAACACGGCTTCCTCTTTTACCTGTGTAAAAAGGATGACACTCAGAACATACCCCAACTCTGATTTCAGAAGCTGTAGATCTAGTTTCAAAGGTATTTCCACAAGCGCAGGTAACCTTACATTCCTTATATTCAGGGTGAATATCTTTTTTCATCTATGTTGCACCTCCAAAAACATTTCTCTACATGAACAAATACGAACTTTACCATAGGAAATAAAGACATGCAAGCAGAGATTTAAATATGCATCACTCCAAGCCCACATCGTTCATGATGAGCCACTGCATGATAAGCAGTATCTCCCATAACTGCAACAGCAATCCATCGATCGTTACGAACTATCGCGATCTTCGCTCCCACACTGGCTTCAAGCATCCCTACAGTAATAAAGCCCTCCAGAGCTTCCACTGCTGCGTGCATAAGAGCATGCATTTCGTTTCTGGATTTTTCAACCACCCCTGCATTTAATGACGCTCCGACTAAAGCCCTTGTAACTTTTTGTGGCAAATCCCCTGCCAATCCCCCCACTTCTGTAGCAACAGATCGCCAACCATATTGTGCCAGCTCTTTCTTGAGACTGTTTTCTGATTCCGGAGTAGTAGTAGAAGCTAGTAATAAAGCCGCACGGCCAACCTGATTCTCATCGTTCAGATGTACGTGAATATTCAATTCCAAATCGATATTCTCAACAGGAGTACAAATATCCATTTCCGTAACATCCCCCCCTACCATATTTCCCCCCGCAACCCCTCCCTCTCCTGTCATTAATTCTTCCTGATTATTAAATATCTTTTTCCACAACATCCCCAACATCTCCCCTCTCAGGTACTTTTATTACTATAGCATATTTGGTACGCTCTTCGTCTAAATCTATGTTTGGCAAGAATTAATTCAGTTTTAGATATAAAAAGCAGTCAATTCTTGATACTCTTTCAGAAGAGCCGTATACTTGTAAGGAAAAATGTAAAAGGAGGTGTTATTCAAAACTTTCTTTAAAGCGTTTATCCTTATCAGATTCAAAGCGGAAGGAGCCGAAAAAACTCTTTGAGGGGGAATGTGTAAAATGACAAGAAGAACACTAATATTGGTAATTGTATTTTGTCTTTTGTTGACAGCCTTCGCTGGCGCCGCTTCAGCGAAGACCTTTGTTTCCATCGCTACTGGTGGAACAGGCGGTACTTATTATCCTTTAGGCGGTGGTATAGCGGATATTCTCACTCGGCATCTTGGTGATGTTCAGGTAACATCCGAAACAGGAAACGCATCTGTGGCTAATATTAACCTTCTTGGCACTCATCAAATTGAGATGGTCTTCGCTCAAAACGATATCGCTTATTGGGCTGCAAAGGGAATGGGCCCTTTCAAAAAAGGTGCATATGACAATATTCGAGTCGTGGCCTCTCTCTATCCCGAACATGTACACTGCATTACCCTGAAAGGCAGCGGAGTAAAAGATATTATGGACCTGAAAGGGAAAAGAGTTTCTGTTGGCGCCCCTGGCTCTGGTGTACAGGGCGACGTTTCTGCTATCCTGAATGTAGCTGATATAAAATATAGCGACATGCAAACTGATTTTCTAGATTTCAACATTACAACTCAACGATTTAAAGATGGACAGCTTGACGTAGGTTTTGTCGTTGCCGGTTATCCCACAACCTCAATAATGGATTTGGCTACCACACATGATGTAGACCTTGTAGAATTCAATGATAATTTTACAGATAAACTCGTTAATGAATTCCCGTACTTTGTGAAAAGTGTTATTCCAGCTGGTACCTACCAGGGAATAGACAGAGATATTAAAACTCCAGCTGTTATGGCCCTTTTAGTCTGTGATGCAGACCTTCCTGAGGAATTAATCTACCGCGTTACTAAAGCTCTCTGGGATAATATTGACGAGTTACGTCCCGTACACGCAAAAGCTCAGTTGATCACCCTGGACACTGCTCTTGATGGCGTTTCTGTCCCTCTACATCCTGGCGCAGCAAAGTATTACAAAGAAGTAGGGATGAAACTGCCCACCTTTTAACTAAAAATAGCTCCAATATAAAAGAAATGGAGACTGTCTCGTTGAAGGACAGTCTCCATTTCTTCTCTTTTTATATGTATTTAAAGTGACATCATATAATCAATAATTTTACCTACCCAGACAGATGGATCTTCGCAAAGAGTGTAGCCACGGACCCAACTCTTCTGGCCTCCACCCCGTACCTTTAATTCAGAGGTATCCCGCAGGAAAAGGCGGAAATCTACCTCTACTTTTTCACCTGCCCCTAAGAAAAACTGGCTGCCCCCTTTCCCGTGGTCATAAAGGAGAAATAAACACGTGATATCGGGCCGTTCTTTTAACAGGCGACTTACTGCTGAAGAAGCAACCTCTTCTGGAATTCCAGATACGTCATACCAAAAAAGTGACACTCCTCCTACCCTCTCTTCCTTCCATGGGAAAGCCACAAAATCTCTTAGTCTGTCCATCTTCTTAACAAAGGCTTTATTCTCCTCTTGCAGATGTCTATATACGTCCTGTAATTTATCTAAAGGACAGCCAATTTCTCGTAACAACATTCTCGCAGCTCGGCTTTCTCTTTTTAAAACATCCTCTACATGAACAGAAAATCGAAATTCCCATTCAGGAGAGTGACCTCTGAACCCCTCTATCACAACTCCCCCTATTTCAGATGTTTTTGTAACGTGAGTGCCAGAACATGCAATCGTGTCAAAATCTGGAATTGTCACAATTCTGATAGTTTCCTCATCTGAGATTCTTTCCCAATTTGCCTTTAATTCTTTCATATTCATGGCCTCTTGAGGGGATAGGAAAGAAATATTTACAGGGAGATTCTGTTTGATGACAAGGTTTGCCTCGTCCTCCGCTCGGAAAAGCATCTCCCAAGAAAGTTCACCGGGGTAGCGAAGATACACTGTTGAGAACTCCGCCCCAATAGCCACTTTGTAAATATGCAAATCAGGCCATGCCCGTTCCAAAGCCCGGGAAAGCACGTGCTCCCCAGAGTGCATGCGAGAAAAAAGCCACTGACGCTCCATATCTACCTCCACGTCTACAGGGACACCCTCTTTCAGCTCGCCATGCCGGACTTTAATAAGCAGTATCATTTCTTTCCCATCTTTTACACAATCAAGGACAGTGGCTTCAAAATTATTTTCGCCATAAAGATGTCCAGTATCTCCAGGCTGTCCCCCACCCGCTATATGAAAAGGATTTGGCTCTATTACAACTTTTGCTTCCTTTTTAGCATAGCTTACAATTTTCTTTAAGAAAACGTGCTGTTTCAAAAAGTTCACCTCCCGACAAATAGCCCTACAAATGTCAGTATTCCTGAAAGTAAAAGTCCTACAAAAAGCGGCTCTACTGAATGGGAAAAAAGAGGGGTCATAAGAGCAGCACCTAACCCAGCAATGGCAGACAGAAAAGCCCAGAAAGGAGACAACGCTCCAGGGTAAAGGAGAGCCACAATGAGAGGCAAAAAAGTACCTACTCCCCGTAAACTCATGCTCAAATAGCTCCAATTTAAAATGAGGTCGCCTCTAAAAACAATTCCCAGACAGGCTGCACTAACGACAATAACAGCAACTGTTGCACGACTTAAAAGGAGTCCCTTCGCTCCCTTCATCCTTTGTGAAATATACGATATATTGTTAAGGAAATCTTGTACTAAATTAGTGGCGACGCCAAAAGAGAGACCTGCTGCAGCTCCGACAACTGTAATAAAAATCCCAGCTAAAAAAACGCCTCCAACAACAGGTGGGAAATGAAGACGAATAAAGATGGGCAACGCGTGAGCTGGGTCTATACTACCTCCAATACTTCGCATATAGAGGCCAATGTAAACCCCCATCAAACCTAAAGGTGGAATTAATACGCCGGCAAGCAATGCCCCTCTACGAGCTACTTGAGGATCAGATGCAGCAAAAATTCCCTGGAGATAAATTTGCGTGCAAAAAACACCGACAATCATGGAAAAAAAGGCACCAATCCCCTTCGAAATCCCTGCGCCGAAAAAATTGAAAAAGGGAGACGAAGGCATGCTCTTTATCAGGCAAAGAGGCGTAGCACCTTGAATAAAAATCAAAGCTGCTGACGATCCCAAAGTAAGAAAAAGCATTATGATCTTCACCTTGCCAATAAGGCTATAGCTCTTTAATCCCCCGAGATAGAGAAAGCCTAAAACAAAAAATACCACTATCATCGATGAAACAAATGGAGATAAAGGGAGGATACTCTGCAGCAAGGCGACTCCAGAAAGAAACTGGGCAACAATAGCAATATAAGTGCCTAAGGAAGATGCAATCATGGAAACAATGCTTACAGACATTCCGTAGTTTTTCTTCAAAAAACCTGGGATTGTCGTTACATTTGCCTCACGCAGGCGGGAAGCGAAGCCTAGACCAAGGATAATACATCCTACACCGCCTCCAAGTGTAAACCACCAAGCAGAAAGACCATATTTGTAGGCCATTTGAACTGTACCTACAGTAGAAGCTCCTCCCATTAAGGCCCCCATAATCACCCCTACAACTCCTGAAACACCCGCTTTTTTCCCAGCCACTGTATAATCTGAAACATTCCCTACTTTTTTAGAAACTGCAATCCCAAGACCTAAAACAGAAAAGACCAGCAATGCAGCAGAAAAAGTTAAGACGTTCAAATCATCAGATCCTTTCAATAACATACAATAAAAAGAGCCGAGTTGCCTTCTCGACAACCCGGCTCTATATTTACAATGGCGTGCCTGTGGGGATTCGAACCCCAGACCCTTGGCTCCGGAGGCCAATACTCTATCCGCTGAGCTACAGGCACATAATGAACGCCGAGAATATTACCACGTACCAGGTAATCGCGCAACTTCCACGTATCAGATCGTTCTTTATTGTATGCAAATACATATCTATTTTTTAAAGGTGATAATGGTTACCCCATACCCGCCTTCGCCAGGTCCCCCCAGTCGATAATTTTCTACATAACTAAGATGGGCACAAAGGGTATGTACTTCCCGACGTAAAATTCCTTCTCCTCGGCCATGGATAATTTCCACGCTCCCGTACCCCGCTCTCATGGCCTGGTCCAAATACTTTTCCACGAGGGGCATTGCTTCATCTACAGTCATGCCACGAACCATAAGGGAGTTTGGTACTCCTTCCGGCCTTACTATCTTCGGGGAAGGAGGCAACATGGCTTCCCTCGCTGGTTTAGAGGCACGAGTTAAAGTGCTTATAGGAACTTCCATGCGAATGGCCCCTGCCAAAACCTCAGCTTTTTTCCCTTTTAGAGTAACAATTGTACCAGTAATATCTGTTCCTGATATTTTTACTGTATCCCCAACTTCGGGATGAAACCCTTCACTTTTCATCTTTAAAAGCGCCCTCTTCTCCTCTCTTTTCTCCAGCTCTTTTCTCTTCTCCCTAATTTTTTCTCGTTTAGGGTGCAATGCTCGTTGCACAGCAGACTTGGCCGATTCATCAAGAGCCCGAAGCATACGTCGCGACTCTTCTTCAGCTGCGACCAATATAGAAGTAGCCTTTTGTTCAGCCTGCGAAAGAATTTGTTCCTTCTGTCGCTCAAAACAAGCTTCTTTTTCCTGAAATTTTTCCCGTCGTACCGCAAGCTCCTGTCGGGCTTTCTCTATCTGTTTCTGTTCGGTGTCCAAATGAGCTTTTCGTTCTTGTAGATCTGTTATAATATCTTCCACCGAAACTTCTTGTTCTTTAAGAGCCAATCGAGCTTTCGCGAGGACATCGACAGGCATACCATACCGTTCAGCAATATATAAGGCGTTACTTCGACCGGGAATACCCATTAACAAGCGGTAGGTGGGAGCGAGAGTCTCAGCATCAAACTCCATACTAGCCGTTTCTACATATTGCGTCGTTAAAGCATATCTTTTAATAGGGTTGTGGTGAGTCGTCGCCAGGGTTACACACTTCTTTTCTCGCATTGTGTCAAGTAATGCTACTCCTAAAGCTGCCCCTTCCTGAGGATCGGTCCCAGCCCCCAACTCATCAAGCAACACAAGAGAATGACTATCAGCTTCCTCGATAATATGGATTATATTTTTTAAATGGGAACTAAAGGTCGATAAGTTTTGTTCAATACTCTGTTCATCGCCAATATCAGCATATACGACATTGAGGTTCCCCACAAAAGAACCTTCCTCGGCAGGTATGGGCAACCCGCACCATGCAAGAATAGTACCAACACCTACAGCCTTTAAAGTCACTGTTTTCCCACCTGTATTAGGGCCAGTAACTACTAATATGCGAAAATCCCGACCGCATTCTATAGAAAGAGGAACGCCATGCTCGCCTAAAAGGGGGTGGAGCAATGAATGGAAAGCAAAAAGAGGTTTCTCGGCCAATAAGGGTAACTTCCATTTTTTTTTGTCCATAACAGTTGTTACAGCATAAAGTAAATCTATTTGGCCAAGAACCTTCTCTGCATCTAAAATAGCCCGCTCACGTGAAAGAACCTGGGCTGTGATCTCGCTAAGAATTCTTCGCTTCTCTTCTTCTTCGTCTCGAAGAAGAAGAACGAGGCGGCTGTTCAGATCCGCCATACTTCGAGGTTCCATGTACACTGAATTACCTGATCCTGAACGATCAACAATAGTTCCAGGGAATCGGGAAGCAAACTCCTGTCGAACAAGAACCGTAAAGCGGTTTTGACGATAGGATAAAATCTTTTCCTGCAACATAGAATTAAACCGAGGATTTGAAAATATCGACTGAGCGCGGGCGCGGATAGTTTGCCGCACAGAATCTTCACTCTTCCTAATTCTAGACAGATCCGGTGAGGCTGAATCAAAAAGGTTACCATCCTCATCTAAAACAGAAAGAGCCTTCATTTCCTGCGAAAAGTCACGAATTTTACGCAAAAGCACCCCAAACGGTGGAACTTCTTCTTTAATAGAACTAAGAGCTGCCTTTATTTTTTCTGCAAGAAGCAAAAGAGTACGAACGGAAAGAAGCTCTCTCCCCAAAAGAAGCCCCGTTTTTCGTGCCGATAAGAGAAGATCTTCAACGCTATCTACATTTTGTGTCCAAGGGAAATCCCCGCTACGGTCTACATAATCTCTATACGCTCGTAAGAGCTCTTGTCGTTGGTAAAGATTTTCAAGATTCTCGCTAGGAGCCAAATGAGCTAGAGTCTGGAGTCCTAAATTACTTCGTACATTTGAGGCAAAAATTGAAAGGACCTTATCCATTTCGAGAAGGCGCCATACGTCCTTATGAACTTTCATGTGGGAGTTTTTCCCCTCCTGTAATATATTGCATATGATATTCCATGTTGCTCCTTCCTTCAAAAAATGAATAGATATACGGCCAAGCAGAAGAAGCAACTCGCATAGAAATACTTTTTTCCATCCATTGGAGAGAAAAGAACGGGGACAAAGCTAGAAGGATAGCATAGAGAAACATGACCAAAACTATGGCTTTTAAAGCTCCGGCAATAGAGCCTAATATACGATCCACAAAAGAAAGGGCCGTCCAGCGGAGGAAAGCCTGAACAATACGGCAAAGGACAGTACTAGCCACTACTGCTACAAGAAAAAACAACACCATGGCAAGAATCATTACTATAGAATGATTTCCAGGCCATTTAGTCAGATACCACGTAGCTACACTTGGGGCAAAACGCCAAGCCAAAACAACTCCGCCTACTGTCCCGAGAAGAGAAAAAAACTCTCCTGAAAGACCTCGAAACAGCCCGCGAAGACAAAAGAACACTATTAATATGGCAACAGCGACGTCTACACCTAAAGCAAAGCTCATGACGAAACCGAGTCTCCTTCAGCCTCTCGAAGAACTTCCTGCAAAGACACTCCCACGCGGTCGAGACAATAAGCAAGATGAAGGCTGACCAGAAGCAAAAGATGCTCCTGGGCAACCTCCGTTCCTATAGTATTGGCAGCTTCATTCAGCAAGGAGAGAACCCGACGATACGTTTCTTCATCAAGCGCTGTCTTTAGATTATATTGCCGTTTCCCTATTTTGAGAGTTACGTCCCGTAAAGGGATAGACAAAGGATCCAACTCCTCCACTAAGAATTACGCCCTGATTCCAACTCTTCTGGAAGAAGAGCGTTGAGCTTATCGTAAACGCTCTTGACCTGACTGTCCAGTTGCGCTTTATCTTTTTGAAGAGCCATTTTTTCTCGTTCCAGCAATTCTATGTTACGCTGAAATTCTTTCGTTTCCCTAATATGCTCTAATTCTTTTTCAGAAACCTTATTTCGAAGCAGAGATGCTTCTTTCTTCAGCTGCTCATTCTCATCTTTAAGCTTAATAATAAACTCTGCTAACTTTCCAGCCAATTGTTCTATGGAATTAAGCGTTACCATTCTATAACCCCCATTCCTCTCTCTGCAAAATTATCGAAGGGTATAGCCTTGTACAACCATTTCTTCTCTAACTTTATTATGTACAGCATCCACTTCTTCATCACTGAGGGTACGAGCTGGATTACGGTAGGCTAAAGAAAAAGCCAAACTTCGTGTCCCTTCCGGGATACCCTTCCCTACATAAACATCAAAGAGTCGAAGGTTCCATAATAGTTCCCCTGCCGCCTTGCGTATCTCCATTTCCACATCACCCGCTAATTTCTCCTGAGAGACAATAAGAGAAATATCGCGATGTACCGCCGGATAAGGCGGATTTTCAACAAAAACAGGCTGGCGTTCCGTCAAAAGAGGCTCTAACGCCAACTCAAAGACATAGATGGGAGATCCCAGATCGAGCTCTCTTTCCAGAGAAGGCTTAAGACGTAGCAAATATCCCACTCTATTCCCATTAACGAAAACATGGGCCGTCTGACCACAATGGCCAAAAGGCTCTGTTCCAGGAATAAAACGGCATGCGTACCCCCGACTAGATATAATGGCCTCCACATCTCCCTTAACTGAAAGGAAATCTTCCAAATCACTATCTTTGTGAATTTTTCTTATATCTCGACCAGGGTAAACGAGGCCGGCAATGTGTTCTTCTTCTTTTATGCCACTCTCAGCTTCAGCATCTTGCAAGAAGACCCGTCCTTGTTCAAAAATACGCACTGCCTCTCTCCAGCCGGTACGTAACGATGAAGCAAGCGCATTTAAGAGACCAGGTATCATAAAAGTTCTCATAACAGATAATTCTGTGCTCAAAGGATTAGAGAGCGCAGAAAGATAAGCCCTTCTATCGTCTTCTGGAAGACAGAAAAGCTTGGTATAGGATGGAGGAAGGAAACTATATGTTATGACTTCCACATACCCACGAGCTAAAGCTATCTGTCGTAGATGAGACCGAAGTTCCATTAAAGCGCCATGATCACCCCGGCTACTCATATTGCGAGGGAGACGACTCGGCATATCATTGTAGCCCCGAATTCGAGCTACTTCCTCCACAAGATCTTCCTCTATGGAGACATCAGGCCGATACGAAGGGACCTGAAACTTTCTTATATTATCCTTCTTCTCTTTCTCTATAAAACCCAAGCGATTAAGAATGCGAGAAGATTCTTCCAAATCATCCCAGAGCAAAATTCTTTGCAGTTTCTCTCTCGTTAAAGCGACATCCCTGCTTGCTGGAATATCATTGATTGCCGACAGCACATTCCATTCTGTATGAGCAGCTCCCCACTCCTTTAGAAGAGACAAAACACAAGCCATAGCTGGGTAGACAAGCTCTGGATCTACTCCTCTAGCATACCGGAACGACGCTTCGCTATTCAACCCTAAGCGGCGAGATGTTCGACTGACCCGAACAGGATCAAAACTGGCACTTTCTATAACCACGTTTTTGGTAGTATCACAAATTTCAGTGCTTTCTCCTCCCATGACTCCAGCAAGAGCAATAGGGACACCGTTACTCGTAATGAGGAGGTCTAACGAGTCAAGCACTCGCTCTTTCCCATCAAGAGTTGTCATATGCTCTCCGTCCTTCGCGGATCGCACCGTTATTTCCCGTTCAGGCAAACGGTCTAAATCAAAAGCATGGAGAGGTTGCCCCATAAGAAGCATTACTAAATTAGTCGCATCCACAACATTCGAGATCGGACGCATCCCCATGAGAGAGAGAAGGATCCGTATAGGTAGTGGAGACGGCCCTATTTTCACATCTGTAGCGAGCCCCAGAAGATAGCGGCGACACCCTCCGTCCTTAAGAGTAGGTGTACGAAAATCCATCGGCCAAAGTTGTCCTTCATCGGGACGATTTTTCATATTTTTTCTTCCTACGGCATCGGGGAAAAGAGCATAAATTTCTCTAGCTATACCAAGTGCACTGAGTAAATCTCCTCGATTAGGCGTTACAGAAACATCTAAGACCGCATCGTCTAATCGAAGATATTTTTTCAGGTCTGCGCCTACAGGAGCATCGTCTGGCAAACGTAAAATGCCAAATTCATCAGCAATATCAGGTAATCCAATTTCTTCGGCAGAAAGCATCATTCCCTGGCTCACTATCCCATCAAAATCTCGCTCAGACAACACTGTCCCGTCGGCAAGTACTGCCTGCGGAGGAGCATAAGGAATCAAATCTCCCTCCTTAAGATTGGTAGCAGCCGTTACACAATAGGCTTCACCTTTTCCATAATCCAACTGAACTACAAAAAGAGAGCTTTTATTAGGATGAGGTTTAAGGGATATAATTTTCGCAACCCATACTCCAGATAATTCTTCACAGGGATAGGTAATACCTTCTATCTCACAGCCAGTTACCGTAAGTTTTTCTGCTACATCTTTTAATGAAGCAGGAATAGAAACAAGACTATTTAACCAATTCCAGGACATTAACATGATTTATTCCTCCCGGAAAGAAGATAGGGAACATTCCCTTCAAAAAGTACGCGGAGGTCCGTTAATTTGTACTTCAATAAAGCTATACGATCAAGCCCCATTCCCCAAGCAAATCCACTATAAACTGATGGATCTATTCCGCCAGCTTTCAATACGTTAGGATGAATCATTCCAAGTCCGCCAATTTCCAACCACCCAGTTCCCTTACAAATTCGACAATGAGGATTTTTCCCAGAACACTCTATACATTCTATGTCTAGTTCAAGAGAAGGCTCGGTAAAGGGAAAATAACTTGCCCGGTAACGAGCAGCCAACGGTCTGCCGAAAATACTACGTATGAGAACTTCTAGACATCCTTTCAAGTCTGCAATAGAGACATCGCGGTCTACTAAAAGTCCTTCTACTTGATGGAACATAGGAGAATGGGTCGGGTCACTATCGCGACGATATACTTTCCCCGGGCAAATAATCCGCAGTGGAGCTCCATATTTCAGCATGGAACGAACCTGCACAGGAGACGTATGGGTACGAAGCAAGTGTTTGTCATCAAAATAAAACGTATCCTGCATATCTCGAGCGGGGTGATAAGAAGGAATGTTCAGAGCCTCGAAATTATGAAAATCATCTTCTATCTCTGGACCAAGAGCCACTGAAAACCCTAAACCAGAAAGAATGTTAATTACATCCATAGTAACCTGAACTACTGGATGGAAGCTTCCCCATAAACGTCCTCGAGAAGGAAGTGTTACATCTATCTGATCTTGCATTTCAGCAATCTCTGCTTCTCGTTTTTCCAGAGAGACCTTACTCGATTCCAGATTTTCTTCCAACTCATCTCTAAGTTTATTAACGAGCTGTCCTACTTCTGGCCTTTTCTCGGGAGGCAACGAACCAAGAGTCTTCAACAGAGCAGTGACTTTCCCTTTTTTACCGAGGAAGTGAACCTTTATCTGCTGTATCTCATCTGCCGTTCGAGCCTGTCTAAGCTGGTCGAGGAAATCTTTTCTACACTTTTGAATGTCATCGTATATTTCACTCACGCCCCATTACCCTCCCTTTTTCGTTCTTCCTGAATAATTTCAAGCAGTATATCCAGGTCTTTCTTTTTACCGGCTATCAAAAGTCGGTCATCCTTTTCAACAACTGTATCGGCAGAAGGAAGGAATCTTGACCCCTTCCTATCGAAAAGCAACACCATTGCATTATACTTTTTCCTAAATTCCTGTTCTGCCAAGGTCTTACCTATCATCTCAGCAAGAGGAAAAATTTCACCCACAAGATAATCCCCGCCGGGAAGTTGGGAAAAACTCGTCAACCAAGGGTGAACAAACTGTTCCGCTACCCGTTGCCCCATATCTCTCTCGGGGAATATGACTCTATGGGCTCCAACACGGGAAAGCACCCTTGCATGGAGAGCTGTTTGGGCTCGTGCTACAACGAGAGGGATATTAAACCCCTTAACAATTGTAGTGGCCAAAATACTGGCTTCCACATTCTCCCCAATAGTAACAACGGCTATATCCGCCTCTTTAGCGCCTACTTTTATAAGAGCGTCTTCGTCGGTAGCATCTAACTGAGCTGCTAAATCTATAATATCCGCCACTTCTTCTACCTTAAGAGGGTTTGCATCAACACCTACAACATATTGATTCAATGCAGCCAGTTTCTCGCAGAGAGAAAACCCGAAACGCCCCAAACCAACTACTAATATCATTTTTCGCTCTTCGGCCATAACAAGCCTCCTAGCCTATCGGTATATTCGTTGTAGCATAGCTTACATTATCTCTCGTCTCATGACTCACTATGCCATACATGAATGTAAGGATACCAACCCTCCCCCAGAACATCAACAAGACAAGGATCATTTTACCTATAGAAGAAAGGGAAGAAGTGACACCCAACGAAAGGCCCACTGTCCCCATAGCGGAAAAAGCTTCAAAAACAAGGGTATGGAAAGGAACTGATTCTGTTATAGATAGGGCAATCAAACTCATCAAAACTGTACTGAAATAAAGGACCGTAAGCGTTAGTGCCCGCCGTATATTGTCAATAGGAACAGCTCTATTCCACAGAACAATATGTTTTTTTCCTCGCAGCTCTGCGAAGGTGGATACTATAAGCAAGCCAAACGTTGTCGTTTTTATGCCACCACCAGTAGATCCAGGAGAAGCCCCTACAATCATGAACAAACATGTTATAAACAATCCCAGAGAGGAAAATTGCGCTTGATTAATTGTATCAAATCCCGCTGTACGAGGAGTAATACTTTGGAAAAGAGCGTTCCAAATTTTCAGAACAGGAGACAGCCCTTGAAACGCACCATTCCAGTCTGAAATAAGGAAAAGAGTCGTTCCAACAGTTATCAATCCTGCCGTAACAATCAAAACAAAACGGCAATGAGGGGCTAAACTCTCACCCCGAATGGTGTATCGCCAAACTCCAGATAACACAAGGAATCCTGCACCACCAGAAACAATAAGAAACATAACAGTCGCCGGAACCCAAAACGTATTGGCATACCCCTCTAAATTGTTGGAGAAAAGAGAAAAGCCTGCGTTACAGAAAGCACTTATACTGTGAAAAACAGCGAGGTACAGTGCTCGAACAGGAGAATAGTCTTTAACAAAAGCAATAAAGAGAGGGATGCAGCACAGCCCCTCTATGAGAATTGTCATTTTAAGTATTTTCATTAAAAGGCGAACTGCTCCGGCGGGAGTATCCAAACCTAATCCCCCAGCAAAAAGGAGCCGTTGACGGATCCCTATCTTTTGACGCAGCAGCAAAAGAAGAGCTGTAGCGGCAGTCATAACCCCTAACCCCCCAAGTTGTATCAGGGTCAAAACAACCCACTGAGAGGCTAAACAAAGGTCCTGTCCAGTATCCACAACAGAAAGCCCAGTAACACACAAAGCAGATGTCGCTGTAAAAAGAGCATCAACAAAAGCTATAGGCTTCCCCCACGCCATATTGAGGACCCATATAAGGAAGGTTCCTACCACGACTAGCGATAGGAACCCTCCAACAATTGCCCTCTCTACTCTGAGAGAACTATAGGTTTTCAAAATTACAGCCCCAAAGCGTCTCTAGCCTGCTCCACCAATCTTACAAAGGCTGGCATATCGTTAATAGCCAACTCAGAAAGCATCTTCCTATTGATAGAGATGCCGGCTTTCTTAAGCCCATTCATCAGGGTGCTATATGACATCCCCTGAGCACGTGCCGCAGCATTAATACGAGTAATCCACAAACGACGAAACTCTCTTTTCTTAATCTTACGATCATCATAAGCCCTTGAAAGGGAATGAAGGAAAGCTTCTCGTGCTCTTCTGTAAACATTTTTCTTTCTGCCCCAATATCCTTTTGTAATGGCAAAAAGTTTCTTTCTTTTCTTATTGCTTGTGCTACCACCCTTAACACGAGGCATAGCATGTCACCTCTTTCAATCTATCTATTAAAAGTTTTAAAATCTATGAATGCATCTTGCCCCTAGCTATAAGGAAGCAGCCGTTTCATATCTGTAGCCAATGCATCAGAAACATATCCAGCCTTACGAAGACGACGAATTCTGCTTCTGCTCTTCCCTGTCAAAAGGTGCCCTCTTCCATTTTTCCTATAAGCAAACTTTCCAGTACCTGTAGCTGCAAATCTTTTTTTCGCACCAGAATGGGATTTCAATTTAGGCATAATAAATACCCCCTTCCAATAAAGAAATATAATCCTCCAACGTTTATTCAGTTTTTCCAGAGGAAGAACCCTGGTTCGGATTATCGGTGTTTTGATTGTTCTGGTCTTTTTTCGGCTGTTTATTACTCCCTTCCTTGGGCTTTACCGGCCCTGCAGGAGTAATCATTATCCTCATGTAGCGGCCTTCCATTCGAGGTTCGCCTTCATGTTTCCCCAAGCCTTCGCAATCGCGAATCACTCTCTCCAAAACCTCCCGCCCCTTGTCAAGGAAAGCCATCTCACGACCACGGAAGAAGACAGAGACCTTTACTCGATGCCCATTCTTCAAGAAATTCTGCACAGCCCGAACCTTAAAATCATAATCGTGCTCATCAATTTTCGGGCGCATCTTCATCTCTTTCAAGGTCTGGCCCTTTTGTTTTTTCCTTGCATCCTTTTCTTTTTTCTGCTGCTGATAACGATATTTACCGTAGTCAAGAATGCGACATACAGGCACTTTAGCCTGAGGAGCAACCTCTACAAGGTCCAACCCTCTTTCTTCAGCCATTCGTAAAGCTTCTTCTACAGCAGTTACACCTATTTTTACTCCGTTTTCATCGATCAGCAGAACTTCCCTCGCGGTAATTTCCTCATTGACGCGGGGTTCCCCTTCTTCTCTCTTGGCTATAACCTTTCACCTCCGTGATAAATATAAAAAAGGGCCGATGGAAAACCACCGGCCCTCATACTGTACGCACATAAATCTTTTACAGTCTAACCAGGCAACAGCTATTTGCGTCACCAGGTGAGAGGGTGGCCTCTACTTTGATAGAGAGAACTATATCACAGTCTTCTAAATATAGCAATTACCTACAAACAAGAGGGTTAAACTCCTCTTTAAGTAATATATTTAAGAACTTTTCTATAGACATGGCACCGAGATCTCCTTTACTCCTCTCTCGAGGAGCCACTTCTCTATTTGACATCTCCTTTTCCCCAAGGACTACCATATAGGGAATCTTCTGCATTTGAGCGTCACGAATTTTCTTTCCTAACTTCTCATCTCGGCTGTCTACTTCCACACGAATACCTTTATTTGCTAATTGCTCCTGCACTTCCTTGGCATATCCCAAGAAATCTTCAGAAATAGAAAGTAATTTCACCTGCACTGGGGCCAACCAATAGGGGAAAGCGCCGGCATATTGTTCTATAAGTATGCCAAAGAATCTCTCCAAACTTCCTAAAATAGTCCGATGAAGCATTACCGGACGGTGCTCTTTTCCATCAGCGCCTACGTAAGATAGGTCGAATTTCTCAGGCATCTGGAAGTCAAGCTGAATCGTTCCACATTGCCAGGTCCGACCAATACAATCCTCAAGATGAAAATCTATCTTCGGCCCATAAAAAGCCCCATCTCCAGGATTTATATGATAGTCCATATTAGTTTCCTCTAGCGCCTCTTGCAACGCCCCTTCTGCTACACGCCACTGTTCCTCTGATCCCATGGAATTCTCCGGCCGGGTGGAAAGTTCCATTGTATACTTAAAACCAAAAACGTCTCTGTAAATATACTGACATAATCTCATAATGCCCTTTATTTCATCTTTAACTTGATCTGGCGTACAGTAAAGATGAGCATCATCTTGGGTAAAGCATCGAACCCTCATTAACCCATGCAACACTCCTGATCGCTCATGTCTATGTACTGTGCCAAGCTCCGCCATACGCAACGGGAGATCCCTATAACTTCGGATCTGGTTTTTATAAATAAGAATTCCACCAGGACAATTCATAGGTTTAATAGCAAAAGGCATCTCATCAATCTCTGTGAAATACATATTATCTCGATAGTGATCCCAGTGCCCAGAGCGGATCCAAAGGCTGCGGTCAAGTATAAGGGGCGTTCTGATCTCGCAATATCCGTTTCTTTCGTGCACCTGCCGCCAGAATTCCGTCAATTTATTGAGAATCACCATACCCTTGGGGTGGAAAAAGGGAAAGCCAGGCCCTTCAGGCTGAATACTAAACAGATCAAGTTCCTTCCCTATTTTCCGATGATCCCTGTTTTTAGCTTCTTCAATTTTTGTAATATACGCTTCCAACGACTCTTCATCAGCAAACGCAGTTCCGTAGACACGAGTTAACATTATGTTTTTCTCGTCGCCCCTCCAATATGCCCCTGCCACTGAAAGAAGTTTAAAGTGTTTTATCCAGGATGTATTGGGGATATGAGGGCCACGACATAAGTCTACATAATCTCCCTGCTTATAGAGACTTACTGTAGGAGCATCTATCTCTTCTATAAGCTCTACCTTATAGATCTCATTGCGCTTCTTAAAAAACTCTATAGCCTCTTCTTTAGAAAGCTCAACCCTTTCAAGAGGAAAAGCTCGCTTCGCTAAGCGATGCATCTCCTTTTCTACTTTTGGAAGATCTTCTTCCGATATAGTTTCCGGCAGTTCCATATCGTAATAAAAGCCATCTTTAATAGAAGGCCCTATCCCAAAACGACTCTCAGGATAAAGAGTCTGGAAGGCCTGTGCCATTAAGTGCGCTGTTGAGTGGCGAAGAATTTCTAACCCTTCCTCGCTCTTTTCATCAACAACTTCAAGCGTTCCGCTCTCATGAATATCTGCCGATAGATCTAGAAGCTGACCATTCAGCTTGGCTGCCACTGCCCCTTTATGGGCACCCCACTTCTTTAAAACGTCTAGAACCTTTCCTTCTTCCAGAGACAATTCCTTGGCATCTGGCCCTTTCAATTCAAACATCTGAATACCTCCCTGCTGAAAATAATCAAGCCCACATCGCTCTTTCTGGAGACGATGTGGGCTTGATCGCGGTTCCACTCCAGTTCCAACTTTTTATTAAAAGTTGGCCCTCTTTGCACTATAAGGGGCACTCCCCTGCACCTTATCCTTTAAAGGCTTCGATGCCGACTCCAGGATGGTTTTCGTAAAAGTCCGCTGGAAGAGGCTTTCAGCCTATAACCTCTCCTCTCTGTTCAGCTTGAACTTAAACTACTCTTCCCTTCATTGCCGTAGATATTCAGATACGCCTATTTGGCGAGATTTATACTACCTCTGCGCCAGAATGTCAACCAGCATCAATTCATTCCAGTACTTCCAAAACCGCTCTCTCCCCGCTGTGAAAGAGAGAGATTGGAAACTTCTTCCCATTCTAGCTGCGCTACGGAAGCTAGAACCATCTGAGCTATTCTATCTCCTGGTTTTACGTGGTAAGGAGACTCACCGTGGTTAATCAAAATAACCCGTATCTCTCCACGATAATCGCTATCAATAGTGCCTGGAGCATTAAGCACCGTGACGCCCGAGCGTAAAGCTAAACCACTACGAGGTCTCACCTGAGCCTCATAGCCTTCAGGTAACTCTATGTACAGTCCAGTCCCTACGCTTCCCCATCCTCCTGGCTGTAGCACCAACTCTTCTGAAGCCCTAAGATCCACTCCTGATGAATAAGGGGTCCCGTATTCCGGTAAAGGGATGTCCTTACTTTGCCGGACAATTTTTACCGAAACTCGTCTCATCGGCGAGGGTCTCCCTGAGAGCGGCGATCCTGCCCCCCTCTTTCTTTTCCACTGCGATCATACCCACCGGTACGGCGCCCAGTGCTTGTGGGACGAGTGGCAGCGGCAGCCGCCATCTGAGAAGCAATAAGAGTTTCTCGTGTTTTTTCTTCGTTTAAAGAGGAGGCGAATCCTTCTTTTACCACCCGATCTTCTTGGTCAAAAAGTTTTTTACGAGTCAAATTCGTCCGTCCCATATCATCTATTTCCTTTACCATGACAAGGACAGCATCCCCCACAGAGAAGACATCCTCTACTTTCCCTACACGATGAGGGCTTATCTCGCTTATATGCAAAAGCCCCTCTTTTCCAGGGAGGCACTCTACGAAAGCACCAAAATTCATTATTCTGGTTACCTTCCCGAGATATATCTCTCCTGGCTCTAACTCCTTCGTTAGCCCCCTGATCATAGCAAGAGCTTTTTCTACCCCTTCGCTGGTCGTACTCGCTATATAAACTTCCCCTGAATCTTCTATATTAATTTTCGCACCAGATTCTTGCGTAATGCTGCGAATCATCTTACCACCTGGCCCAATAACATCTCGTATCTTTTCAGGATCAATATGAGTAACGTAAATTCGAGGAGCATACGGAGAAAGTTCCGTAGGCTGGGAAATGGCCGATCCCATAATATTGAGGATAGTCATTCGACCTTCTTGGGCCTGATTCAAAGCTTTCTTAAGGATATCTCGCGTAATACCTCCAGCCTTATTATCCATTTGCAGGGCAGTAACACCGTCTCGAGTTCCAGCAACTTTAAAATCCATATCTCCATAATGATCTTCCAGACCTTGAATATCCGTAAGGATTTCTACTTTTTCTCCCTCTTTGATAAGCCCCATAGCTATTCCAGCCACGTGCTTTTTTATTGGAACTCCGGCTGCCATAAGGGCCAGACTTCCACCACAAATCGAGGCCTGAGAGCTGGAACCATTGGATTCGAGAATATCAGATACTATTCTAACGACATAAGGGAAATCTACTTCATCTGGAATCATAGGGCGCAACGCTCGTTCTGCCAACGCTCCATGACCAATCTCTCTTCGTCCCGGCCCCCTCATGGGGCGAACTTCACCAACAGAGTAAGGAGGGAAATTATAGTGAAGAATGAAGCGTTTATTTGGCTCATCCTGTTTAAGGCCGTCCAAAATCTGATCATCAACACCCATCATACCAAGAGTGGCAACAACAAGCGCTTGAGTCTCACCTCGAGTAAATAAAGCTGAGCCGTGTACCCGTGGCAATACGTCCACTTCACATGTGATGGGACGAATTTGGTTCATTGCTCGCCCATCGACTCGTACATGTTCGTCTAGAATACGGGCTCGCATAGTCTTTTTAACCATCTCATCAACCGCAGCGCTAATGTACCCTTCAGATTCAGGATAGGTTTCTGCAAAACGGTCTATTGCTGTATCTTTAATAGACTGAATCCTATCTGCCCGGGGTTTCTTCTTATGAATACACACCGCTTCATAGACACTTTGCTGCATTGATTCATGGAGCCATTGATCTATATCTGGCAATACCTCTGGGGCTGGTATTTCTACCTTTTCTTTCCCCATCTCTTTCCGCATCTCTTCCTGCAGCGCCACTATCTTTTTTATCTCTGCATGGGCCAGATCCAAAGCATCTACAAGAAGTTCTTCCGATACTTCATTAGCTCCAGCCTCCACCATTGTAATACCATCTTTATGACCAGAAACAAGCAAATCCAGTTTAGAATTTGCCATCATTTCTTCTGTCGGATTCACTACAAGCTGATCATCTATATACCCGATTCGCACCGCGCCAATAGGGCCTCCCCAAGGGATCTCAGAAATCATAAGGGCTGCAGAAGCTGCGTTAATGGCCAACACACTCGGCGGGTTCAACTGATCTACAGATAGAACCGTAGCCACAACCTGAACTTCGTATCTCAGATTTTCATCAAAGAGGGATCGGATGGACCTATCCACAACTCTAGCACTCAATATAGCCGTTTCAGTAGGACGTCCTTCTCTTTTAATAAACCCACCTGGAATTTTCCCGGCCGAATAATAACGTTCCTCAAAATCCACCACTAATGGGAAAAAATCTATTCCCGTTCTCGGGGTATCGTTGATACAGGCAGTTGTTAAAACTACTGTATCTCCAACTTGGGCTACAACAGCTCCATTCGCTTGTTTAGCCACTTTCCCCATCTCAAAGGTCATAAGCTGACCTCCGATCTCGATTGAAAATTTCTTTTCCATACGTTGTTCCTCCTCTATTTTCTACCTCTTCGAAATTCACTGGATAAGAATAACACATTGAGCAAAAAAAGTGCGAGAGCCAACAGCCGCTCTCGCACAAAACTTTCATTCTTTTTTAAGAAAAAAAGATCTAATCTTCACTCGATTAGTGACGAAGCCCAAGTCGCTCAATCAGCTCTTTGTATCTGTTAAAATCTTTGTCTCTCAGATAGCGAAGAAGCTTACGCCGCTTACCAACCATCTTAAGAAGCCCCCGTCTTGAATGGAAGTCATTCGTATGCTTTTTCATGTGTTCCGTCAGTTCTCTAATGCGAGTGGTTAACATTGCAACCTGAACCTCAGGAGACCCAGTATCAGCACTGTGTGTACGAAATTCCTCAATGATCTGCTGTTTCTGCTCTTTCTCTAGCATATAACTCACCTCATAGGCTAAAATCCCGAAACCAAGAAATACATCTACCTGTATATCCTAGTAAAGGGTCTTAGCAATATTATCACGATGATAAGATTCTGACAATTGCCCATTCCGTAGAAAAATACCCTCGGCAAAAATACAGAATTTTATAGAATATCTAATTCTGCACTCGACATGGTTTTAAAGATATGGTTAAATAATAAAGAGTTAACGTAAATTGCAAAAATCTAGGAGCGGGGGGGGGATAGACATGTCGTTGCTTATTATCGAAGATAATAAGGATCTTGTCCAGGTTCTCGCCGAAGGCTTTGCAGAGAGTGGGTACTCTGTGGAGCGAGCTTATACAGGAGAAGAGGGCCTGGAGAAGGCAAAGAATCCAGAATGTGAATGTATTATTCTGGATCTTATGTTGCCAGGAATTAGCGGTCTAGAAGTACTTGACAGACTTCGGGCCGACGGAGTAGTTACACCTATCATTATTTTGACAGCCAAAGACAGCGTAGACGATAAAGTGGAAGGCCTCAATAAAGGTGCAGATGATTTTCTTGTAAAACCTTTTGATTTCCGCGAGCTACTTGCACGTGTTAGAACGTTGTTAAGACGGAATGTAGACCTACAACATCATTTACTTCACTGTGGACCTCTCACAATGGATCCTGTTGCTCGGGAATGCCGAGTAGAAAATGATGTTTTACCACTGAGAAGAAGAGAGTTCGATATCTTGGATCTTCTTTTGCGTCATGAAAATCAGGTTTTTACCAGGGAAAAGATTATTTCTCAAGTTTGGCAAAAAGAATATGATGGAACGAGCAACGTAGTGGATGTCCATATTAAATATTTGCGAGACAAGCTTCGCGAATACGGTTTGGACACAATTGTAGTAACCGTACGAGGAGTAGGGTATAAAGTTAGTTGCCCCGAGTGCAGTTAAACGGGCGCCAACAATGCGCCAGTGATAAGCTTTGCGACCTCGCAAACTACTCAAACTACTGAAGAGATTCTCTTATAATGTTATAACAAGACGGGGGGGCAATCTGAAGTTAGTCAGGTTGTCCCTTTTTGCCATGCTTGTTATTTTTGTCTCTATTGTAGCTGGCATCTGGTCCTATAAGACCGGGAAAATTATCATTGCGCACTTGTTCTGGGCCGTAACAATTGTAATTCTTACTTTTCTTTTTTGTTATTGGCATATGGAGCTCCGTTTTATGATCCCCCTCCGAAAGGTAGCTATCAGTTTACATAAACAGCGAAAGAAAGAAGACCATGTTCGAATCCCTTTTCTCGGGGAGCAACCAGTACTAGTGGAACTGCGCAATAACGTAAACGACCTTCTGAACCAGTATGACGAATCCATGGCTCAGCTTAAGCAGCTTTCTGCCGATACAAGTCACGAACTGAGAACGCCTCTTTCCGTTATAAAAGGGAAAATAGAGATAGCCCTTATGACCCCAAGAGAACCTCAATATTACCAACAAAAGTTTGAAGAAATTCGAATGCATGTAGATAATATGCAGCAAATAGTCGAGGCCATTTTGGAGCTATCCCGTTTCTCAAAATTTGCAGGTCCCGAATGGATGGAGCCAATAGACCTTCTTATGGCCGCCGATGAAGCCTGTGAAAACATGGCTCCTCTCATAAAGAAATCAAGACACCAAATCCTGAAGCAGAAGCTTTCTTTTGCTCCAGTTTTTGGGAGCCTGGATTTGCTTACTCGGGTCGTCTCAAACCTTTTAGATAATGCCAGCAAATACACTCCCGAAGGGGGAACCATCGGAGTGGAAACATGGAGCGATATAAAAAAGCAAAAAGCTTATCTGAGGGTATGGGATACAGGACAAGGTATGGATGAATATGCCATTCAAAAGTGCCGAGATCTCTTTTGGCGTGCCGATACTGCTCGAACTGGCGGCGGCTATGGACTTGGCCTCTCTTTGGTACAACGTATAGCAGAACTCCATCGAGCTCAAATGGATATACAATCAACAATTGGGAAGGGGGCTTCGTTCACCCTTGCTTTTAAGTTAGACAGTAACGCACTTTCCGATTATGACACCTACTAAACAACCCGAGAGCTTCTGGGATGTGACTCCCCTAGAAGCTCTCGGGTATTATTTTATTTGATTTTGATTATGAGTTAAAACAAACTCACTAAAAACTCATAGACACAAAGAACGTTCGTCCATCCCGCGCAAGAAGAAGCACCACAGAACGGTCTTTCTCACCAACAGCCCTATCCAAGTCGCTTACTTTGGCTATTTTTCGCCCGTTAGCTTCTAAAATCATATCTCCCTCTCGAATGCCCGACCTCATAGCAAAAGAGCCAGCTTCAACCCCAACTATAACAATACCATCATCTCTCTTAAGTCCATACTTCGAACGCAGCTGACTTGTAACATCACTCACCCGCAAACCGATGGTACTTAAAAGCTCTGAAGTCTTAGGAGCCTGAGTTGTATCCTCTGCCCCATCTGGAGAAGAAGATACTTCTGCCAACTTCACCGTTACTTTTTGCACATCTCTTTTCCTGACGATGTCAATCTCTACTTTGTCTCCAGCCATAGATTGCCGAATTTTATAGACAAAATCTTGATGGTTTTTAATTTTATTCCCATTTACAGCTGTTACTACATCTCCACGCTGAAGCCCAGCCTTTGCCGCAGGAGAGCCCGGAACCACATCGCTAATAACAGCTCCTTCCTCTTCTTTTACGCCATAAGCTGAGGCAAATTCCTTGGTAAGAGGCTGGACATACACTCCTAACCATCCTCGTTTAACTTTGCCATATTTTACCAAGTCATTCATAACCTGCTTCGCCATGTTTATAGGAATAGCAAAACCTATCCCTTGAGCATACGGGACAATAGCGCTATTAATGCCCACTACTTCCCCAGAAAGATTAATGAGGGGGCCGCCGCTATTCCCAGGGTTAATGGCCGCATCAGTTTGTAAAAAACCTTCAAAATTAACATCTCCAGCATGGATACTTCTATTTTTAGCAGAAATAACTCCCACCGTTACAGTGTGTTCAAGTCCAAAGGGGTTTCCTATGGCTACGACCCACTCCCCTACCTCCAAACGATCAGAATCACCCAAGTTTAATACAGGAAGTTTCTTTGCTTCGATCTTAATGACAGCCAAATCAAAAGTGGGATCTGTGCCAAGAACCTTCGCCGGAAACGTTCGGCCATCCGAAAGAGTCACTGTAATTTTATCAGCACCTTCTACTACATGGTTATTTGTCAAAATCTGTCCCTCTTCTGTTACAACAAAACCAGAGCCACGACCCTTCATTGGAATAGTGCGAGAAAATCGTTGAAACTCATCGCCAAAGAACTGCCTGAAGATAGGGTCATCAGGGAAAGGCATTACTGACCGAGTAACCATGGTTTCCACGTCAATATTCACTACTGCTGGAGACGTTTCTTTTGCTATCTTAGCCACCGGATTCCCCGTAAAAACATCCTGCGCCAATATAGGAGTCGTGCTCATGACCCCGAAAAGAACCGCCAAAACGGCGATAAAAACAATCACATTACACGTTCTTTTCACCATACTTCACCTCCGCTAAAATATCTCTTGTTCATTACACTCTTATTGTATAAGGATTAAAGGAAAAGGCATCGTAGGTTTTACCTATCTCATAATAATGAACTTTCCTGGTCTCGGTGCTGCTACTAAAACTATGGTCGACGCATTTGAACAATGGAAAAGACACCCCATACTGCACCTGTGATTACAAGAAAGGAACTGCTCATAAAAAATGAACGCCTTTGGGCAAACCAATCGATACGCAAAGGATCGATAAGGAAGCGGGAACAACCATATAAAAAGCAAAAAAGAGGCCAAAGAATCGCTTGGTGATGTTTTCTTTCTAATGCACCTATTCGTCCCTCTACTTCTTGAAGAATCCAGAGTATTGCAAGGGCACTAAAAGCATAATAAAGCTCTGTAGGATGACGAAGAAGCCGATTTGGATCAATGGGAAAACGTATCCCCCAAGGAAAAGAAGTCTCCACTCCGGCGCAACATCCGTTCAAAAAGCACCCCCATCTTCCTATAGCAAGAACTACGGAAGCAGGCAAAGCAGAAGCCTCTGTAACTCGCCATAATGGGATCTTCCGTACCCATAAAATGATAAGGGTGCCCAAAACTCCTCCTATAAAAGCATGGAAGGAAGAAAGACCTCCCTCTCCAAAATAAAACAAGCGCAGGGGGTTTTCCCAAATAATGCCAGGATGCTTAAGATATATACTGACGCTCATTCCCGCTATAATACCTAAACCTGCTCCTGACAATAAAAATATTACATCATGTGGAAGCAGCCCATAGCGAATCACTGAACGAGAGTATGTCCATAAAAAACCTACAAATAAAGCAACGGTCCACAGCATATAATAGCTGTAGACCGTAAAAGAACCAAGATGGAACAAGACCTGATGCATCTTTTAATAGCGTCGCTTTCCTCGCTGGGATAGCGTAGGGCAAATTATAACTTTTCGAGACGGCTCTTCCCCCACAGATCGAGTGGTTACATCTTCTCTATCCTTCAGTGCCAAATGGATAATCCGTCGCTCCCAACTCGTCATAGGCTCAAGATAGGCAGGTTTCCCTCTTCGTATAGCCTTTCTGGCAGCAGCAAGAGCTAAACGTTGAAGACTTGCCTCTCTTCTATCACGGTACCCATCGCTATCTAGATGGAGACGCCCTTCTCTATTTTCATCACGAAGCATTAGGTTCAGCAAATATTCCATGGCTTTCAATGTCTCTCCGTATTTGCCAATAACAATACCTGCATCTTCTCCAGAAAGATTCAAAACTCCTTCTTCGGAACCGTCTACTGTAACAGACAAATTCATGAAAGATAAAAGATCTGTGGCCACCTCTTCCCCTTTCAAAACACAAAGAGGGGCTACTGGCCATACTTCTACTCGAAGTTTTCTTCCCAGCAAACCAAAAAAGCTTTTTTCCTCTTCTATAATTTTGACAAAGAAATCGTCAGGGTTCAAACCAAACCGAGCCGCAGCCTGTTTTTTAGCTTCTTCAACAGAACTTACTTCGAACACCATTTTGTCCTGCTCTGTCATTGATAGTCCTCCCTCAACACAAAACCCTGTGCAGGATATGCTACTCTTCTCCTTTTCCAGAGGGTCTATTTTTATGAAGTACGGGCTTATTCTGTAACTCCACAGCAGTTTTTTTGGTAATCCACCACTGCTGAGCAACTCCCAGAAAAGAAGAAACCCCCCAATAAAGCAAAACGCCTCCCGGCAAACTAAGACAAATGAAGGTCAGGAAAAGAGGCATAAACCAGCTCATCATTGCCGCTTGCGGATTCCCAGAAGAACTCAGTTGTTGCTGAGCCCACGTAAGAAATCCCACCACCACAAGGAGAAGAAGGTTGCCGCCATATACAGAAACATGTACCAATCCAGCAGGATTTGAAAGGATTCCAGAGAGGACAGTCATGGCTCCAATTTTCGTTTCAGCAGAAAGAGATACCGCCTTTGCCAAGGTCGTTAAAACCGACCCTTCAAGGCTGATAAATCCTAAAAAAGGTTCACTGCCAAAATTGTAATTCATAAGCAACCGGAAAAGAAGGATCAAGATCGGAAGTTGTACGAGAAGAGGTAAACATCCAGCAGCTGGATTCACCTTATTTTCCTTGTACAAATTCATAATCTCTCTGTTAAGAGTCTCCTTGTCATCCTTATATTTCTCTTGCAGCATTTTCATACGGGGTTGCAGCACCTGCATTTTCTGCATGCTTACCATCTGTTTATGCGTTAGAGGGTGAAGCAAAACCCTCACAGCTAGAGTCAGCAAAATAATAGCCAGACCCCACGATCCTGTCAAATTATGAAGTGTTTCCAAGATAAGAAGCATAAAATCCCCTGCTGCTTTCCAGAGAGCACCCACTCTATTCACCATCCTCAATCAGAATTATGCAATTTAGGGTTATTAGGCACAGGATCATATCCTCCAGGGTGCCAAGGACCACATTTTAAAATACGAATCACCCCGAGACGTATACCTATCAATACCCCATATTTCTCTATGGCCTCAAGAGTATATTGAGAGCAAGTAGGATAAAATCGGCAATTTTTGCCCAACATAGGAGAGATACATTTTTGATAGAAACGAATCGCCGCTACAGCACATTGCGTTCCTATTTTCATTCAATTATCACTTCGATCCTTCTCAAGGTCCCACTTTTCTCCTGGCCATACATCGTTAAGAAGCCCTAACCCTTTCAACAACTTGGCCATATCATAATATACTTCTCGGCTTCCTGCAGAAAGCCCTGCTGTACGAAGAGAGAAAACATACCAATATGGCCCTTTCATCCAAGGGAGAAGCCGACGGACTCCTTCCCTTAAAATACGTCTCCCCCTGTTGCGAACATGCGCTTTCCCTTGACGCTTCCCCACTGCAAAACCGACTCTGGTACAGCTATCTGGCGCCTGAACAAACAGCAACCGCACCAGCTCGCCTTTGGAGCGACTGCC
The DNA here is from genome assembly GCF_002400205.1 of Aminobacterium sp. UBA4834. Taxonomy (NCBI): domain Bacteria; kingdom Thermotogati; phylum Synergistota; class Synergistia; order Synergistales; family Aminobacteriaceae; genus Aminobacterium; species Aminobacterium sp. UBA4834. The sequence goes on from NZ_DHFC01000017.1 coordinate 84,576, forward strand.
GGTGCGGAAAACATGATCATATTCCCAACCCTTTTTGAGTCGCACAGAGCGTGAATACCCGAGTTTCAAAGCTACACAGTCAGGCGTTTACGCCCCTTGCGTCTCCGGTTGCGAAGAATTCTCAATCCGCTGGGAGAGCTGGAACGGGCAAGGAAACCCATTTTTCTCTTTCGCGGTCTATTATGGGGCTGAAAAGTACCTTTATTCACGACTACACCTCCCAGAAACAAAGTCACACACAGACGCAAAAAGACTGAAAATCAATCAGCTTTGATACTATATCACACCGTTTTCCCATGAGCAACAGAATTGGTTTTAACAGATAATCGTCTTATAGGTACTGGTGGCAAATCTCTACGTATATGCCAGCTCTGCCTATCTATTACACGGCCATCGAGAATAACGGCTCTGCCACGATCATGACTGGAACGAATGAGACGACCTATAGCTTGGCGAAGGAGCATACGAGCTTGAGGAAGAGTTACAGAAAGAAATGCTTTTTTCCCCTCTAATTCGTTCCTAGCCTGTATTATGGGATCTTTGGGATGGGGGAACGGAATGCGATCGATAATGACTTGCGTTAACCCTTCTCCCGGAACATCAACCCCTTCTCTAAAAGAAACGCTGCCGACAAGAACACTGGAGACATTTTCCCTAAAACGTTCCAATAGTTCTGTACGAGGCAAATCGTTCTGGACAAACACATCATAGTCTCTTTTAATTCGCTTCATCCACTCCCCTACTTTTTTGACGAGACGCATAGAGCTTAAAAGGACAAGAGAGCTCCCTCTGTTCTCGTCACAAAGATGCTCCACCACACGACACACACGTTCATCATATCCTTCATCAATCACTCGAAGCCCTAAATCTACAATCAAAACTTCCATTTGATGGGGCAAATCGAAAGGAGAATTCAGAACACACGTTTCAGTTGGTTCTATGCCTGTTTCTCTCTGCCAGAATTCAAAAGAGCCACCCACTGTCATCGTTGCAGACACAGCAAATATTTTTTTCGGGTTTTGAGAATGAAGGCCTTCAGAAACACTAGCAGAACAAACTGTCGGTTCACTTACGAGTATCCGTTTTTCACGCCAGTATGCCCACTCAGGGAAGTGCTCAACAGCCAAGCACCAAAGAAGAGAATCAGAAAAAAGCCTCAACTCTTCTACCCAAGCTAAAGCTATAGCCAACTGATCTTCATCTCTATTAAACCCCTCATCGGCTCTAAACTCGTCCACCTGATCTAAGATTTTCAAAGCCTCTTCTATATGGGAAACCACGAGTTGCCCACTACGAAAAAGCTCGTCATTTTTAGAGGGGATTAACACGCCATCTGGAGTTGACACTTCCAATAGTTCAAAAAGACGATTCCCCTCCTCTCTGGCTAATGAGAGTTGATCTCGTAAAGTTATTACATTCTCTTCTCTCGTTTGTAAATAAGATTCCGCTATCGATGCTCCCTTGCTCCGCAATAAACGAACCAGATCTTCCCAAGCAACACTTACAGAAGTTACAGATCGGGCAGCATCTACCATACGATGAGCTTCATCACAGATTAAAATGTGGAAATCTACTGGGAAAGCCTTTCCCGCTCCAAGAACATACGCAAAGTACATATGATAATTAGAAACAACAACATTCCAGTCTTGGGCCTTTTTAAGAGCCTTTTGGACAAAACACTGTTCTCTATAAGGACATCGATGGCCTAGGCACCCTCTCATCTGGGCTGATACCCTGGGGAAAATGGGAGAGTCTGAGGGGAGCTTGAGCTCTGAAAGATCGCCAGTCTCCGTTCTCTGTAACCACTCGGAAAGGTACATAGAAGCCGCACCACTATCTCCAAAAGAAAGGAACCCTTCATGCTCCATCTCTAACGCCCGGCGAAGACACACATAATTGTTTCTCCCTTTGAGAAGCCCATAAGAAAAATGAAGACCTAACACTTCCCCTAAACGAGGTAGGTCTTTTCGAATCAGCTGTTCTTGCAAGGTAATTCCAGCAGTGAGAACCAAAATCTTCTCCTCAGCAGGGATAGCCGCTAAAAGAGCTGGGATAAGAAGTGCAAATGTTTTTCCTACCCCAGTAGGAGCCTCTGCCGCTACAATGCTTTCTTCTCTTGATTCCAATACTTCCCAGACTTTTTGGGCTAATAATAATTGCGGTTCCCTATATTCATAATTATCAAAATGCTTCTCCAAGACCCCTCCTGGAGCAAATATCTGATTCATAGGGCTCTCTATAATCATCGGAATAACCTCTCTTCTCTATGGCGAAACCACAAGTCTATTGCTAATATATCAAAGAGCGTGTTAAAATGTGGTGCGTTTTATGGGGAGGAGGTGAAGGAAATGCCCAACAAGAAGTCCGCAGAAAAAAGGATGAGAACCAGCGAAAAGAACCGGCTTTACAATCGTTATTGGTCGAGCCGCTGCAAAACCGCAGTCAAGAAGGTTCTTGAAGCTGTTGATAATCAGGACACTGAGCTGGCCGAAAAACGACTTCAGGAAGCCCAGAGTGTTATTGATAAGGCTATAGTGAAGGGCGTTATGCATCGAAATACAGGCGCCCGCCGGAAATCGCTTTTAACCAACAAGGTTAAAACTCTCGCCGGAGAAGTTGTTGAAGTCAGCCAGGAATAAGAGGCTTCCACCCATAAAAATTTTGTTTTTTAGCTGAGTAAGGGATCAACGTCCTAGACTCAGCTTTTTTTATGAGAGGTCCTCTTTTGAGACAAAAGCCTTAATACGGATGTCTCCAAGCCCAACCATCCTTTACCTAACCCTGTTTTTTCCCCATAAGAAAAAGCTATTAGTCCCACCAAAAATCTGGAAAGATCTTCTTTAGAATAATTTTTTTTCGCCTCGGCTGCCATTTTCCACGCGTAATTTCGAATGCTCAAAAAGCTCGTGAGCTGCTTCTCTGGTAAAGATGGGAAAAAGGCTTGATAAAGTACAGGCCGAAATCGGTTGTAAATGGCTGCCACTAAAGGTAAAAAAGGCATACTTTCTCTCAGGTGGGGAAAGGCTTTTAGTATCTCTTCTCTATCCCCCTGACATAATCCATCAAGGAGACGAAGAAGGCTATTACGCCCCTCATCGAAAGAAAGAGCTTTGACAATCTCTGACGATATAACCTGTCCCTTCGCAAAAAAGCCAAGTTTCATTATTTCGCTGCGAAGCTCTTCTCCGTCTTCGATCCATTCCACCAATAAAGAAGCAGCTTCACGATCTATTTTTATTCCCTCATTCTTACAAAGCCCCAAAAGCCAGTTCAACCGAGCTGACGGCCAGAATGGAATTTCATCTGCTTTCAAAACAGCGGCATATCGAAGAGCCTCTCGAGGAATATATTTAGAAGGGCTCCCTTCGTAAA
>NZ_DHFC01000017.1:88052-150680 GCF_002400205.1 Aminobacterium sp. UBA4834
TCATCGACAGTTCTTCTTGTTTAGAAGGGCTCCCTTCGTAAACAAGAAGAACTGTCGATGACTCATCTCCTTGAAAGAAAGGGACCATTTCTTTAGGGAGGGGACCCAGATCCTCAGCAGACTCTACGACCAGCAGTTGTCGATCAACAAAAAGGCTTTGATTTTGTCCTACGGCTAGGACATCTTGCCAAAAGCCTCCTTCTTTTCTGCCAGAAAGCATGAATCCTTTTTTTTGATACCTTTCTATTGTTTCGGAAAGAAGGCGCCTCTGAGAAGCCTCAGAGGCGCTAATTATCACTATATGGGGCACTAGCCCTTCACCACCACATTAACAAGCTTATCTGGAACAACAATAATCTTCACTACGCCCTTTCCCTCTATTCGACTTCGTACCGCCTCTTCGCCCATAACCTTGTTTTGCAATTCTTCTTTTGAAAGGCCCGCAGGCAAATCTAATCTATGGCGAACTTTGCCATTTATCTGGACTACTATGGTGACTGAATCCAGAACAAGGGCAGAAGGATCAGCTTGGGGCCAGGGGAGCATGGACAGCTGCACATCATTGCCGACAAGCTGCCAGAGTTCTTCACTAATATGAGGGCAGAAAGGGTTAAGGCAAGCCAGCAATGCCTCTACTCCTTCTCTGATAAGAGCCCAATCTTTAGCGTCTTCTGGTTTACATGACGAAGTAGTATTTAAAAGTTCCATGAGCCGAGCAACAGCTGTATTAAACTGTCGTTCCTCTTCTATGTCTCGCGTTACACCAGCAATAGTCGTATGAATTTTCCTTTTGAAATCGCGACGATCCTGCTGGGTTAAACTCTCCATAGCCACTGGCTCTTTAGAAGCATTTTTTAACCCTTCGAGGTTTTCTTCTACATAACGCCAAACTCTGTTGAGGAATCGGTGGTTTCCTTCTACACCTTGCTCAGACCACTCCAGATCATTTCCAGGAGGAGCCGCAAAGAGAATAAAGAGCCGAGCCGTATCAGAACCGTATTTTTTAATAATTTCATCAGGATCTACAACATTCCCTATGGATTTCGACATTTTTGCCCCATCTTTAATGACCATCCCTTGAGTAAGAAGGTTGGTAAAAGGTTCCCGTGCCGTGCACAAACCAAGATCGGCAAAAACCTTCATAAAGAATCGAGAATAGATGAGGTGCATACAGGCATGCTCTATACCACCAATATATTGATCCACTGGCAACCAATAATCAGCGGCTTCCCGAGAAAAGGGTTTCTTATCATTCCATGGGTCAGTATAACGAAGCTGATACCATGAAGAACATATAAAAGTATCCATGGTATCTACCTCACGACGAGCAGGGCCTCCGCATATAGGGCAAACCGTATTACGCCACTCGTCGGCTTCTACCAAAGGAGACTGACCGCCTTCTTTAACCGTCAGATCTGTAGGCAGCAAGACTGGAAGGTCTTTTTCCGGCACAGGAACAACTCCACAATGATCGCAATACACCACAGGAATAGGAGCACCCCAATAACGTTGACGGGAGATAAGCCAATCTCGAATACGGAAGTTCACCTCGCGTTTGCAGAACTTCTTCTCCTCGCCCCAGTCGAGCATACGAACAATAGCTTCTTGAGTAGGCAAGCCACTAAACTCGCCAGAGTTAAAAGATAATCCGTCCTCTTCGAAAGCCTCTTTCATTGTTTCCCCGTCTAGCTTCTCTCCATCAGAGGGCTGAATAACGACTGTCACTGGAATATTATACTTTCTGGCGAACTCGAAGTCTCGCTGATCATGGGCCGGAACTCCCATAATTGCTCCCGTACCGTAATCCATCAAAATATAGTTCGCAATCCACAAGGGAGCTTCTTTGCCAGTTACCGGATTAGTGGCATAGAAACCTGTAAAAATTCCCTTCTTCTCTCCACCTACAGCCGTTCGGTCTATTTCGCTCTGGCTAATACACTCGTCTACAAAAGCCCTAATCTCAGATCCATTAGACGCTTTCTCTATAATAGTTTCTACAAGAGGATGTTCAGGAGCCAACGCCAGGAACGTAACGCCAAAAATCGTGTCAAATCGAGTAGTAAAGGTCTCGATTTGCTGGTCAAGTCCTTTCGCATGGAAAGTAAGACGAGCTCCCTCTGAACGCCCAATCCAATTTTTCTGCATTAGACGCACTCGTTCCGGCCAGCCAGGAAGATGGTCCAGATCGTCAAGAAGTTCCTGCGCATAATCTGTAATGCGGAAAAACCACTGCTCAAGATTTTTCTTCACGACTTTCGTATTACAACGCCAACAGTGTCCTTCGCTATCTACCTGCTCATTCGCCAACACTGTATTACATTTGTTACACCAATTTACCGGCGCCTTCTTCCGGTACGCCAACCCCTTCTTAAAAAACTGAAGGAAAATCCATTGCGTCCAGCGATAATAATCAGGTTCACATGTCTCTACACATCGTCGCCAGTCGTAGCTACAGCCCATCCGTTTCAACTGATCGATCATGTGTTCAATATTGTTCTTCGTCCACGTATACGGTGGAAGGCCATATTTTAGGGCTGCGTTTTCTGCAGGGAGGCCGAAGGCATCAAACCCCATAGGATGTAAAACATTGTACCCTTTCTTCCATAGGAATCGAGCCATCATATCACCAATGGAATAATTGCGGAGGTGCCCCATATGAAGAGCACCGCTAGGGTAAGGGAACATCTCAAGACAATAAAACTTCTTTTTGGAAGGATCGTTTTCTACGTTAAACGTTCCTTCTTCCTCCCATATTTTTTGCCATTTTTGCTCAATAGAATGGAAATCGTAAGCCATGCATCTGCCTCCTTGCACTCAATACATGAAATCGTATTTAGGGATTATATCCCTCAGACTTAAAATGTGCAAAAATTCTTACGACGGATCTTCCTCTTTTGCACGTCTAAGAAACGGTTTTATCAAATCCATAGGGAGCGGAAAAAACGTCGTAGAATTCTTCTCGCTGGCAATTTCTTTCAATGTTTGCAAATAACGGAGTTGTAATGTTATGGGAGAGACCTCCATCTGGCGAGCAGCTTCGCTCAAAGTTGTAGCTGCCTGCAATTCTCCCTCTGCATTAATAATCTTTGACCGCCGCTCTCGCTCTGCTTCTGCTTGTTTCGCCATCGCTCGTTTCATGGTCTCAGGCAATTCAAGTTCTTTCACTTCCACAGCGCTTACTTTGATTCCCCACGGATCTGTCCTCTCATCAATAATTTTCTGGAGAGCGCTATTGATCTTCTCTCTGGACGAAAGAACCTCATCTAGTTCCGCAGCGCCAATTACCGAGCGAAGAGTGGTCTGAGACAAAAGGCTCGTAGCCAGCATGTAATTTTCCACTTCAATAACAGAGTTAGTTGGATCCATAACCCTGAAGTAGACAACTGCATTCACCTTGATAGGAACATTATCTCGAGTAATAACTTCCTGTACTGGAACATCAAGAGTGACCACTCGAAGGTCTACTCTTATAATCTTATCGACAAATGGTATCACTATAACCAAACCTGGCCCTTTTGCCCCCGCTAGTCTACCAAGACGAAAGACGACAACTCGCTGAAATTCTGGGACTATCTTAATTGCCGATGCCAAGAAAAAAAGAAGAATAATGATAAACCCAAAAGAGCTGCCTAGATTAAAAAGGAAATATAAAAGACCATCCATCATATTTAACTCCCCTCTCTTTCGTTCAGAACAGATTCTTCCCGTTCTACAGCCACGACAAGAACCAAGCCCTCTACTTCAACAACCCGAACTGGCGTACCTGGCAAAAGTCTTTCCCCAGATTCGCTTCGCGCCTTCCAAAGCTCCCCATGGCACTTAACCAATCCATCCGGTTCCAATGCTTCAAGAACTTCCGCCCTATACCCAACAAGTCCTTCCTGACCAGAATAGGGCTGTCTCCTCATAGATTTCCAAATATATACTACGGCAACACAGAATAAAAAAGAGATGGCTACTGTCATTCCCACAATAACGCTTCGCGATACATTCAATAGCTCACCCCCTGGAGCACGGAAAAGAATTAGCCCTCCCGTCACGAGAGCTGCCATTCCGAACAAACTCAAAATACCGATCCCACCTACGAGAAGGTCAAGAATAATCACTATAACTCCCGCTAGTAGCAGAATAAGCCCTGCCCAATTAAAGGGAAGCATTCGAAGGCCATAAGCCCCCATAAGAGCCATTACAGCTCCAGATGTTCCCAACACAAATCCTCCCGGAGTCAAAACTTCCATAACAATAGCAAAAATACCTGCCGTTAAAAGGATATACGCCACATTAGGGTCAGAAAGGAACTGAAGCATTTTTTCCCGGGGAGTCATGTCTATTTTTACTATAGTAGCTCCTGAGACCGATAGCAAACGCTCTCTCCCCTGAACAACCACAGCACGTCCATCAATAAAGCGTAATAACTCTTCCTCGTCACTCGCAATGACATCTATTATATTGCTCTTCAAAGCCTCTTGAGCCGTAAAGGAGAGACTTTCCGTCACCATTTTCTCAGCAATAGAGGAATTTCGTTTCCGCATTTGAGCTAAAGATCTCATATGAGCGGCTAAATCATTTGTCACTTTTCGCTTCATCTCTTCATCGGGAACATCCTTGTCAGAAGCCACTACTGGATGAGCCGCCCCCACATTAGTCCCTGGCGCCATAGCTGCTATATGGGCAGCTTCTAAAAGGAACGCCCCTGCCGAAGCAGCTCGTGCCCCTTTAGGAGAAACCCATATCACTACAGGAAGAGGAGCATCAAGAAGAGAAGCTGTCATAGCTCTCATTGATGAGACAAGTCCACCTGGCGTATCAAGAGTAAAAACAACCGCTTCGGCCTGACTTTGCAATGATTCTTCCATAATACGACCCATATATGATTCCATGGAAATTCCTACTGTTCCTTCCAGTGGAGCTATAACAACAATACGGCCAGAGACAGTTGAAGCATTTAAAACAGTGGTCATAAAAACGAACAAAAACAAGGCCAGCAGCCACGTTCCAACTCCCTTTGCCAACTGCCACTGCTTCCAGAGTCTCACGGCATAACCTCCTTCAGAACATCTCGCAAAGTTCTTACCGCACGAATATCCATTTCGTGAGGGTATTCTCCCTTCTGCTGTGCGCTTACTATCGCTCTTTTAAACCCAAGTCGCGCAGCCTCTCGCAACCTTGTCCCAATGCGACCTACAGGACGGATTTCACCTGCCAATCCAACCTCTCCGAGGAAACAACAATCTGCGGGTAATGATCTGTCACAGACAGAGGATGCCAATGCTACTGCTACAGCGAGATCAGCTCCAGGATCCTTTATAACCAAACCACCAGTTACATTCATATATATATCAAAAGAACTGCTGGGAATTCCACCTCGTCTTTCGAGCACAGCTACAAGAAGATGAACCTTATTAATATCTATGCCCCTTGCCGTTCGTCTGGGGTATGGGAAACTCGTAGCGTTCGCCAATCCCTGAATTTCCGCCACAAAAGGAACTGATCCTTCCATAACCACCGTCATCGCTACTCCAGGCACAGAAACATCTGCCTTATTCCAATACAGCCCGCTGGGATCATCTACAGTCACGAGGCCTTGCTCCGTCATTTCAAAAATTCCAAGCTCATCGGTATTCCCGTATCTATTCTTTGTTCCTCGAAGCATACGATACGCCGACACATCGTCGCCAAAAAAAAGGAGAACTACATCTACCATATGCTCCAATAACATAGGACCGGCAATACGCCCTTCTTTCGTAATATGCCCTACCATCACAAAAGGAACATGTACTCCTTTAGCGCGATCCATGCACCGTTGCGCCACAGCTCGGACCTGAGAGGGTGTGCCCGGCCAGCCAGACTCTTCTGGATCTTTCATGGCCTGTACGCTATCAAGTACTATTAATTGATGGCCTTCTATGTGGGAAAGAGCCGTTTCCACATCACTATCACAAAAAAGATCCACATTTTTATTCACAGCATGGAGACGTTTGGCTCTAAGAGCCACTTGAGAAGCAGATTCCTCCCCTGAGATATAAAGCACGCGTTTCCCCTGGTCAGCCATAGCTCCGCACACCTGCAAAAGCAAAGTAGATTTACCTATTCCCGGCTGTCCGCCAAGAAGCGCCACTCCTCCTGGCACCCATCCTCCTCCTAGAACACGATCAAGCTCTAAAATTCCTGAAGGAATACGGGCTGGCGGTTGCACGTCAATAATATTCATTGCCGCTGCAGGTGACGTACGAGAACTCCCCTTCCCTAGCCCCTCCATCTCCTCTTTAACGTACGTTCCCCACATGCCACAAGCAGAACACCGTCCTACCCATGTAAGACTTACATTCCCGCAATTGGAACATACATATCGTGCTCCACCATCTTTTTTCGCCATTTCATCGTCCCTCTCATAGAAGTGACTAAATTGTATCCTTATTTTTTTTACATGTCGATACTTTACAGATATAGAAGATCATGATAACATGCCATTCAAATTAATTATCACATTATCATTTTACCATGATAAAGGATGGCATACATGCGCTATATAAAACAACCTCAAGTAGTTTCTTGCGATGGGAACAACACCTTTCAGCACGTTACACAAAATATTGTTATGCGGGTGCAAGAGGAAGGTTGGCCTGCTGTGAAAGAATATGCCCGCGATTTCGATAATCATAAAGGGTCTTTTTACGTCTCCAAAGAAGAAACGAACCAGGCCCTATCCTCTCTTTCCTCCTCTATTCGCAGCGCCCTGGAACGAGCTATCACAAATGTGCGGATTTTTCATAAACGACAAAAAGAAATGTTCCAACCCATATTGTGCCCAATCGAAAAAGGGGTCACGGCACGCTTACGTTTTTTGCCAGTCCGACGGGTTGCCATATATGCCCCAGCTGGACGATACCCTCTCCCGAGCACTGCTATTATGGGTATTGTTCCCGCTCAGGAAGCAGGGGTTCAGGAAGTGGTCTTGTTTTCCCCACCTACAAAAGAGGGAAAACTGGCTCCAGTAATTGCGGCTACTGCTGCCTTGCTGGGCATAGAAGAAGTATGGGCTCTTGGTGGAGCTCATGGTGTTGCTGCTATGGCTACAGGAGCAGGCCCTATCAAAAAAGTCGACATGATCGTTGGCCCTGGGAATGCCTATGTTACTGAAGCTAAGCGAATTCTATCTGGCATTGTAGGAATAGATGGACTGGCTGGCCCAAGTGAGGTCCTTATTATTGCTGATAATACAGCGCACCCTCTCTGGCTAGCTGCCGATATTGCCGCTCAATCTGAACACGATCCTATGGCCACTAGCACTCTTCTCTGTACCGATGAAGACATAGCAATACAAACACTTAAAGAATTGAATAAATTATTAGAAACCCTTTCTACGGCAAATATTGCAAAACAGGCTTGGGAAACAAATGGAACCATCGCTGTATGCTCTTTAAAAGAAGCTATTATCGAATGTAATAAACTCGCCCCCGAACATCTTCAGCTTTGTGTAGATACTCCAGAGACTGTTTTAGGGGCATGCACATCCTATGGTGCCGCTTTTCTAGGAAACTGGACACCTGTTTCCTTTGGAGACTATATTGCCGGGACAAATCATACTCTCCCAACCAGCAACAGGGCCCGTTATGCAGGAGGGCTCTGGACCGGTACCTTCTTACGCCCCATGACCTCACTACATATTGATAGGAACGGGGCAGAACTTTTAGCGGAAGACGGCATGAACCTGGCCCATATTGAGGGACTCGCCGCCCATAGTCTGTCTATGGCTTTACGGAGGAGCCGTCCATGAATCGTCTACCACGAGGCTGTATCAATGTAGGGGGCCCTGTAGCTATTTCTATGGATCGCTGCAGAAAAGTTTTTATGGATCTCTTTGCTCCTTTTGGATATGAACCTTTCTGGCCATCAGTTCTACAACTTCTGGAATCGGCTTGGTCACATCTCCCGCTCCCTTTTCGACGTCGACTTATTGCTCTCAACACACCCTATGGGGAACCATGCTGCCTAAAAGCCGATTTAACTTTAGCGGCAGTCGCTTATTTCGCTTCTCACTATGCCCCCGGACAACAACCCTTACGCCTTTGTTATGCTGATCGTATTTTTAAGAAGCCCGAAAGGCATGAGAACCGTATAGAAAGCTTCCAGATAGGTGCCGAGCTTTTGGGGTGGGAGGGAGAGGGCGCCGACATAGAGATACTCTGGCTCTTATTGCAATGGCTCGACGGGATAGGACTTGATCAGAGTGTTCTTGTTATTGGCGATGTAACCTTTCTTCAGTACGCTCTGACCAACGTAAAGGCTACGGTGGCAGAGCGCCTTTCAACATACCTTCAGGAGGGGAATCTCGTAGCGTATGAAAAGGCTCTCTCTACATATGACATTCCAGAATATAGCTATAACATTCTGAAACATCTTCCCCATCTGAAAGGGGGGGAAGGCATTTTAAATAGAGGAGACAGTCTCATCGGTTCGTCGCAACATTTGGCTCCTCTACGGAAAATATTTCACACTCTTGATGATCTTGGATATGCCGAGAGAATTACCTTAGATCTGAGTCTAATTCGAGAGCTTCATTATTATAGCGGTCCAGTCTTTCATATCTATGCCTGCCCATCTGGTCCTCTGATAGGTGGAGGCGGTCGCTATGATGGGCTCCTTGCAGAATATGGGCTAGGGGGCCAAGCAATTGGCTTCGCCGTTGACCTGGAAGAAATAGCCACTCTATCTCATCATTTCTCAACGCCCCGTTCCGCCATGATATGGAGCGCACTTCTTCCGCCAGAGTCTGCATTAAAGCGTGCTTCAGCCATATTCAAACGTGGCATAAGAGGAGAAATAAGCTGGAATAATAATGAGAAGCAATCTTATGATTCAGCTAAAGAAAGAGGCTATGAATGGTGGATCAATCTGGCAACAGAAGAGGTAACGAACCTGAAAACACACAAAAAAACGCCCCTTACACTATGGAAGAGGGGGGAGATACCATGCTCACAATAGCTTTACCAACAGGCCGCGTCATGAGAAATGCTATAGATTTTTGTGAAGAGATGGGGCTCCCAGTAGCAAAATTGAGAGAAACTGGACGTCAATTAGTTGTTCAAGAAGGGGATTTCCGTTACATACTGTCTAAACCTTCAGATGTTCCTCTTTATGTAAGCCACGGGGTTGCTAATATTGCTCTTGCGGGAAGCGATGTACTCAGAGAATGTACTGTGGATTACGTAGAACTAGCAGACACAGGGCGTGGACAGTGTCGGATCGTTATAGCCGGACCTCAAAAATTAAGAGCTCTCTTTTCTGGACACCCATCAGAGCTAATGTGGCTCAAAGTTGCTACAAAATATCCCCATATAGCTGACTCTTACTTTTCAGAAATGGGCGTTCAGGTAGAAATAATTCACCTTCACGGATCCATAGAACTTGCGCCAACTCTCGGCATGAGCGACTGTATTCTCGACATTGTTCAGACAGGAGACACGCTTAAAGCCAATAAACTAGTAGTACTTAAGGAAATAGCACCCGTCTCTCTTCGGCTTATAGCAAGCCGGCAAAGTGTCTCTTTAAAGTGGCAACAAACAATGGCTCTTCTTAAGACCATAACAAGACCGAAAGGAGAAACGTCATATGAGCACTGAACTAGAGCGGCAAAGCAGAGAAACATCCGTTTCTCTATGTATATCTATCCCAGGAGATACGTGGACTCTAGATATACCCTGCGGCTTTCTTCGTCATATGATCCATCTTTTTCTCTTTCATAGCAACATTGGGGCTATTATCAAAGCCACTGGAGACCTCGAAGTAGATGCCCACCATCTTACGGAGGATATAGGAATTCTTCTCGGCAGGGCTTTTCTGAAAGAGCTGGAAGGACAAACTATACATCGTTACGGCTGGTGCGCTATGCCTATGGATGGCTCCCTTGCTCTTGTAGCAGTAGACATTAGTGGGCGGGGACAATTCTTTTGGGATGGAACTTTCCCTACAGCCACATGTGGAGATTTTGATCTTGAGTTAGTTCCTGAATTTTGGAAGGCATTTTGCAGGGAAAGCCGCATGACAATCCATGGACGTTTGTTGGCTGTAGATAATAGTCATCATGGCACGGAGGCTCTTTTTAAAGGTATAGGGCGGGCAATGAAAGACGCCGTAACATCTACAGACAGTCTTCAATCCACAAAAGGAATACTATTATGATCGACACTCAAATATATTTTATAGAAATTGGAGAGGTTTTTCATGATTATTTATCCCGCTATTGATCTTTACAAAAACAAGGTTGTTCGACTTCGACAGGGAGATTTTAGCCAACCGGTGTATTATCCTCTCTCACCTCTGACTGCTGCCAAATCTTTTGTAGAAGCTGGAGCATCGTGGGTTCATATTATAGATCTAGAAGGAGCCCAAGAGGGGCATCCTGCCCATTTACACATAATAAAGCCTATGCGGGAACTAGGACTTTCTGTTCAATACGGAGGCGGGCTTCGAACTATCAAAGACGTAAAAGAAGCTTTTCAGGCCGGTGCTAGTCGCCTCTATGTCGGAAGCCTCATTTGTCAATACAAAGACATAGCAGAGCAGCTCTACAAAAGTTGGGGAGACCTCATTATTCCAGCTATAGACATTAAAAGAGGGAAAGTGACAGTCAAAGGATGGACAACAACTCTTCAGTATTCTCCCGCCCATCTCCTGGACTATATGTATTACATTGGCTACACCACCATGCTCGTAACAGCTGTTCAAAAAGACGGTACGGCAGAGGGTCCAGACAAAAATCTCTACATCAAGCTTAAGCAAAAATTTCCAGGCCTCTCTTTTATCGCTGCAGGGGGTATCGCTTCTCTAGTAGATATAGCAGAACTCAAAGCCATGGGATTAGAAGGAGCTGTAGTAGGACGAGCTCTTTATGATGGAATCATACATCTAAAGGATATTTTAAATGAGGTGGCTCTATGTCAATAAAACGCATTATTCCGTGTCTCGATGTAAAAAACGGACACGTCGTAAAAGGAATCAACTTTGTAAACCTAAGAGATGCTGGAAATCCTGCTGAAATGGCCCAACACTATGAGAAAGAACAAGCTGATGAATTGGTTTTCCTCGATATATCCGCCACACAGGAGGGTCGCAATACTCAAAAAGAATGGGTGAAAGATGTGTCCAACAACCTATCCATTCCTTTCACCGTAGGAGGTGGAATAGACTCACCTCTTATTGCCCAAGAACTCCTATCTCTTGGAGCCACTAAAATTTCTCTCAATACTGCTGCCGTACAAAACCCAGAGCTTATTCGTCTTTGCGTTGATCTTCTAGGAGAGGGCAAGGTTGTACTCGCAGCGGATGTTAAAGAGACCCAAAAAGGATTTTGGGAGGTCTTCATAAATGGAGGGCAAACCCCTACGGGACTTAATGCTTCCCAGTGGATGAAACAGGGAGTAGAAATGGGGTGTTGCGAAATACTACTTACGTCTATGGATCGTGACGGAACCATGAAAGGATACGATATTCCTCTCCTCTCTTCAGCAGCACAAAATCTTCCTGTCCCCATCATAGCTTCAGGTGGAGCCGGAACAAAAGAACACATACTCGAAGGACTCCAGATCGGATGTGATGGTGCTCTTGCAGCCTCCATCTTTCACTTTGGGGCTGTGCGTATTCCGGAATTAAAAAAATGGCTACAGGCTCATGATGCCTCAGTTCGCCTGAAAGAGGATTAAAAATGGATTTTTCAAAAGTATGTTTTGACGATCAAGGGCTTATACCCGTAATAGTGCAAAATAGTTCCAGCAAAGAAGTTCTTATGCTGGCTTATGCCAATCGCCAGGCATTGGAAGAAACGGAAAAGACTGGAGAAATGTATTTCTGGAGCCGCTCCAGACAAAAACTATGGCATAAAGGAGAAACAAGCGGCAATACGATGAGAGTGGCAGGTCTTAGTCTCGATTGCGATGGCGATACGATTCTAGCGGAAGTGGAACCAGCCGGTCCTGCATGTCATACAGGGGCACGAACTTGTTTTTTCCGATCCTTACTTGAAAATACAATATGCTCTGCTCCTCATAAATACACAGCCCATTTTTTGGAGAAGCTTTGGTTTTATTTAACTGAACGCCAACATCACGACCCTTCCAAAAGCTATACAGCTCAACTCATTCAATCTGGGAAGAAAAGAACCGCCCAAAAAGTAGGAGAAGAAGGGGTGGAAACAGCGTTGGCTATTGCCGCTGGAGATACGGAAGAGGTCATCTATGAAGCTGCAGATTTAATCTACCACCTCATGGTAGGATTGCTTTCTGCCCATGTTTCTTTTTGGGACGTAATAGAGGAACTAAAAAGACGCCATAAAACTGCTTAATTAGGCCATGGGGAAAGAACACATCGCCCTTTTTTTTTGCCGAGGGCCAACACAATTTCATCAAAAGACGCCTCTGCTAAAAGGAGTACGGAACCATTCTCTGCTACGAGGCTCTTCAGCCAGTGAGAATCGGAGGATCGTAAAAAAGTCCTTCCCGGATACTGAGCCTGAAGTGCCTCTACTTCATTAGGGAAACATCGCCAGGAGATTTCAAGAGCATCGACAGGAAAGGATGATGGGATTGGTCCCAAAACAGCAGGATAGGAAAAAGAAGGCCGATCAATATGAGCCAAAATAACAAGGCCACCCTGTCTTTTCGCTTCAAGAGCTACCTCATCTACAGAATATCCAACCCCTTGGACTAAGAGTATCTCCTCTTCGTAAAGAATATCGTTCTTCTCAGAAATAACCAATTGATCTCCAAATATCTCGGGGCGATTGTGGATAAAAGGCATACGCTTCCAAAGCCAATTCTGAAAGATTTCCGCCGTTTTATAATCTCTAAAGAGGGTAACGATATGAATATCTTCTATTGTCTGGACCTCTATACCTGGAATAACCACAGGATTACTTTGTGCTGCCCTAAGCACAGCAGGTACATTCAAAGCAGAATTATGATCTGTTACAGCTATAATCTCTATCCCCTCTCTCCGGGCCTTCAGCACGATGTCTGGAGCACCCATTTCCAGCTCGCCACATGGAGAGAGAACCGTGTGGATATGAAGATCCACATGAAAAGGTTTAAGTGGCATGGAGATCTTATACAGATGCCCGCAATCCCATTTCATATAATTGCCCGCATATTTCAAAAACAGGCAAGGGAGAACATGCCAGAGTCAATTGTTCCTCGCGGCACCTCTCTATTAAATCTTCTGCTGGGCGACGTCCTGTGCCTATGATAATCAAGGGAATATCTTTTAAAACAGCAACTGCCGCTATATTCAAATGAGTCTGGACAGTGATCCATACCCATCTTTCTTTTGCCGAGGCCATGACAAAACTTAATAAATCGCCAGCAATAGCTCCCTCTACATTTACATCCTCTCTACCTTTTGCTACAACTTCAAGACTAAGTTTCTCTACTACAGTCTGAGTATTCAAAATCGCCCCTCCTTTACGAGCCAAAAGCATGAGGCACTCTCCCTGACAAATTAGAAATCTCTTTACTCAAGTCAAGAATTCGTTCACGAAGCTTAAAAATGCAATCCGTCATTTCACCCTTCCCTCGCACTATATCTTCAGCCATGGCTCGACAGGATGGACGACCACATGAGCCACAATCAATATGGGGTAATTCCGCATAAATAGCATTCATATCTTTGAGCTTCGCCATCGCCTCACCTAAGTCGCTAGAAAGAGGAAGCCTCTGTTTAGGTTCAATTGTCTGTTCCAACTGCCAAATCCCTTTTTCATACCAACTGATGATCCGAGCCATTTCTTCCTCAGAAATGCTCCAATCCATCTTCATGTCGTCTATACGCAATCGTGAAAGGAACCGGGACTCATGAGTACCTACCCCTCCAATACACCCTAAATCACATGCCCGGCACTCCACGTAATCCACCCCTCCCAGACGTCCTAGCTCAAGCTCAGTTAAAAGATCCATGGTGTTTCGTAACCCCGATACTGCCACAGTGCGTAAGGGGCGATGGGAAAAAGATGCCACGTGGCGAGACTCTCCACCGGTTATAGACCACTTCAACCACCGATCATTTGTTTTATGAAGAACCTCTCCAGAAACTTTGGGGCTTCCAGCAAGAATGTCGTGGACAACCCGTCGAACCGACACAGTATAAGCGATAGTACTCAACTCTCGTCCTACAGGGTTTCGAACAAGAGTCATTTTCGCAGGACAAGGCGCAATGAGGGTAATATCATCTTTTCGTTCCGTAGCATCTCGCCATAAAGCAACACTTGACTCCAAAGGGGATTCTACAGGCACCAAACGACCGGTAAGTTCGGGGAAATTGATCTGGATCAATCGTATAACTGCAGGACAGTAGGTAGAAATCAAAGGGAGGCGCTCTACTTTTTCAGATTCTATAGAGCGGGCAATGGCATATGCCGCTACATCAAATGCCATTGCTTCATACTCTAGAACATCCTCCATTCCATCAGATTCCAAAGCCTCTTTAACAAGGGAAGGAGACTCATATGAACCAATTTGCACATAGAAACAAGGATCTGCAATAAGAACAAGCTTTTTCTGGGATCTGAGAAGTTCCCACTCGTCTTCATTGAGAATTATGGCTTTTTCTCGACACTTACGAATACACTCACCACAATCGATACAGAGATCTGAAATTATGTGGACACAGCCGGTAAATACCCGCATCGCTTCAGTGGGACACGTTTTAATGCAATTCGCACAACCTCGGCACCGTACCTCCTGAACCCTGACTCCGCCAGCCATGAGAATACCCCCTTCTCTCTAGCCCTTGTGAAAGAAAATAGTGGCGCTTAAAACAGTTCCCTTCCCTATCACAGAGTCAATCTTCATCTTATCTGAATGCCGTTTAATGTTAGGAAGCCCCATCCCCGCGCCAAAGCCCAACTCTCGCACCTCATCTGAAGCAGTGGAATATCCTTCCTGCATAGCCAGATCTATGTCGATAATGCCTGGCCCCGTATCGATCGCCCATATTTCAAGACGATCTGTATACACAGCTAATCGAATAGTCCCCCCACCTGCATGAAGGACAAGGTTCATTTCTGCTTCATAAGCAACAATAGAGGCGCGGCGGATAATATCTGAGGCAATACCCAACATTTTCATCGTAGCTTTGAACTGGGTAGAAGCTTCGCCTATAGCCATAAAATCCCGTCCTGCCACAGTATATTCTTCTATGTACGGCTCCTGTACCAAAACCTACACCTCTCTGGCAGGAATATCGCAGGGCAGGACTCCCTCTCTATAGAGAATTCCACACGTCTCGAACATACTGTTATGGCATAAAATTACAGGCATTTCCAGCTGAGCAGCTAATTTCACCGCCCCTTCCTGCGGTCGTTTCCCACGTACAAATACTACCGCTGGAATATCAAGCATTTGTGCCGTACGAATAATCTGTACATTTGTGAGCCCTGTAAGAAGCAAGGATCCAGGTCGTGCAAAAGCTAAAACATCGCTCATAAGGTCAGCTCCATAAGCATATTCAATCTCTATTGTATCGAGCAAATTTTCACCATACAATATTTCGCCATGAATGTGCCTTACTACTTCACGAAGTTTCATCCCCCCAACCTCCCACCTCTCTGTTTAGTCTGCGTTTGCACCTCGAACTTTCAACACAGCTATTGTCTGAAACCTATTGTTTTCTACTTTCATAATCGCAACTTGCCGCTCTTCAGGACGGTGTGTTAAAGAGTTAAAACGCAAAGGTTCCTTCCCTAAAGTAATGCCTTCTACATCTGTCATCCCTTTAGCTATAACATCTGGAGAAGACGTCCCAGCCCTCTGAAGGGCTGATAAAAGCCACATGCCACTTGTCCAGGCCCGCGCCGCTGCCACGCGATCTGGAATATGTTTTCTCGTAATCTGCCATATTTTTCTTTCGAGGACAGCCAAATATGGATCTTCCTCCAAGGGTCTTTTCTGGCTTACCGCTATCAAGCCAGTACACCTCAACAGCTCTCTATCAATAGGTTCTCCGCCATACCAGAGAGCAAAAGCCTCTCCTCTTTGATGACGCTGCCGATAGATATCTGTAACAGATAGAGCATCCAGCCAGAGGATAAAAGCTTTCGCCCCTCCCTGTATAGCCTCCTGACATTCCATCTGGTATCCATTATCGCCCGCCCCCCTCTTCTCCAAAAACAAAGATGAGCGTCCACGTTGGTCGGCAAGAGCTGCATACAAATCAGCACACATCGATAAAACAGGGTCAAGGCCATCTACAAACTGGGCTACAGGCGCCCCTTTGGAAAGCGTTTTTTCCCCATATTGAGCCAAAGCCCCTGCTCTGTATGATAAAGGCAAATCGAGGGCAAAAGCGTAGGGATACACTTTCCCCGTCGTATCACGTAGAGAAACTCCTTCTCCAAAAGCAGAAAGAAAAAGAGGCCCCATCACTCCCACTTGGGGGATAAGCTCTTTATCTACATGATCACCAGAAAAACTTAAAAGAGCCACACGATTGCTCCACTCGCCTAACCGTTCAGTTGTTTTCCCCACTTCCAGAGGAGACTCTTTCACAAACAAAACATCGTATCCGGCAAGACCCCGGGCACTTTCATTCGTCTCTTTTTCTAGTATGGAGAGGGCAAGAGAGATGGACTGTCCCTCATCGCTCTCCCATCCCCCTGCTGGAGGCAGAACAGAAACGATCCAAATCCACCCTTCCTTTAAGCCTGTCTGCTGGTCTTGAGACAAGACTGCCCCGCAGCTCGGCCCAATTAATAAACAAACAATTACACCCGCAACAAAAGCAACAAATGAGATCTTTCGTAAAACCTTCACGATTTCTACTTACCGTTTATACCCAATAATATCCCGCAACAGCTTTTTTCGCGCCATTACGTCTTCTTCTTTTTCAACACCTTTAGGAATAAATCCGTCTATAACCCCCACAACACCTCGCCCTTGCTCGGACTCACAGATAACAGCCTGAATGGGGTTCGCTGTCGCTGCAAAAATGCGGCAGACTTCCTGGCAGTTTTTAATGCGGTCAAGAATATTAATGGGATATCCGTTGCGAAGCACTATGATAAAAGTATGCCCTGAGCTCAGCTTTTTAGCGTTATTGACAGCTATTGTTATAAGATCTTCGGCATTACCATCGCAGCGAATAAGGCAATCACCTGATGCCTCACAAAAAGCAATTCCGAACTGAAGTGAAGGGGACGAAGTGATAAGGGCTTCATATAGATCCTCTACGGTTTTTATAAAATGGCTCTGCCCAAGAATAATATTACAATCTTCAGGATACTCCATCTGCTCAAGAACCCAACGACGAATCTCTGGCATTTATAGCTCCTCCTTGCTTCTCATAGTAGTAAAAGTTAAATATCTACATATTTTTATAATACTACACGTTTGCTTCCTCTGCCATCGGACCAACGGCCTGAAAGGAGGTAATCGACCAGATGTACAAATCCCTGTTTTTTTACAGAAGGCATAATGATATGGGCACGTTCAAGAATTTGAGGAACAGCATCCTCTGGCGCTACACGAATATGAGCCTCATCAAAAAGAGCAAGGTCATTACAATGATCTCCAGCCGCTACAACAACTTCTGGAGCAATAGGCAATCGCTCTAGATACCAAGAAAGAGCTGCTCCTTTAGATACCCCTATAGGCACTACATCAAGGAAGTCGTCGCCTGAACGCATTACATCGACAACGTCTCCAAGAACTGCCCCAATATGCTCTTCAAGACGCAATATTTCTCTGGGGTCTCCATAAAATATAATACGAAAAACTCGCTCTGTTACATGAGGTGTTTGCAGAGTATCGTCTACTGAAACATTGGCTCGAGTAAGGAATCTTCGAGTCTCTTCGTCTGTTTTACGGCATATTGCAGATTCATCGGTAAATATTTGCATCTCAAGAGGGACCTGCCAACCGATGTGAAGAACTTCTTCCACAACGTCAGTGGGGAGGGTTGCCTCCCACAAAACTTTTCCCGAAAGGGGTTCCATAAGCCGGGCTCCATCATAAACTACTGCCGGGAGCCAGGCACCAATGGATTTAATATGGTCAATAGCTGTGGCTAAAATACGCCCTGTCGCCACCATGATCTCCCATCCGTGATTTCGCAAGCGATCACAGGCTGCAATAACATGAGGGTGCACAATCTCTCCATGGGAAAGGGTTCCGTCAATATCGGTCACAAGCATCTTCCTCTTCATATATTTCCTCCGTTTCTCTATACAAAAAGAGGGTTGCGCCAAAACGGACACAACCCTAAACGGTCTTCATCTGTTTCTCTAATCTATGCGTTACTTCGTAGCAGCACTCTTTTTCAGTTCCTGAACAACGTCATCAGTGATATCAATGCCACCGAAATATACGGCGCTTTTTTCGATCACCACGGTGATGCCCTTCATTTTAGCTACAGTTCTTACAGCCATCTGTGCTTCCTTGAAAAGAGGCTCCATCAGGCGCTGCTCTTCCATAGCCAGTTCATGCCGCTTCGTTTGATAGATTTCCATCTTTTTGTTCTGATCAGACTCTTTTTCAACAGCAGCTTTCATTTCGTTTTCTTTGGTCTGGCTGATGGTCTTCAACTGCTGGGTTACCCCTTCAAACTTAGGGTGCTGGAACACGATTTTCTGAGAATCAATAACCCCTATTTTTTCCTCAGCCATAGCTGCGCCAGCGAGCAGAAACATCGCTAAAAGAGCCAGAGAAACAATAAAAACCAACCTTCTTGACGCTATCATTCAAAGACCTCCCCCAAAACGGAAAAGTTACTCACTTCCAGGAATTGTAACGTTGAAACAATTATAAGTCTAGGTGGGAAATACTGATTCCATAAAAACGTAACTATATCTCTGCCCAATTTTACAGTTTCTTTCTAAGAAGATACTCTGCATAAAGAAGATCCGATTCGCTATCTATATCCACACTCGATTCCTCGTCCATAAAATAGGGGTAAAAAGGGAAATTGATGAAACGCTGTTTTTTTAAAAAAACATCTGAATGGATATAATATATTGCTCCATTTATTCTCCATGTCTTAGGTAAATTTTGTCTTGGCATTTCAAAATACTCTTGCCCCATCAGAGGGGTTAACGTCTCCTCTTCCTCCACAAACATCTTATAAGGTGTATGATTAACCTCTGTAAGGCTCACAGCACAATTGAAATGTTCTTCTCTTGCAGATCTGATACACTCATCTATTTGTAAAGAATTTCTTAAAGGAGATGTCGGTTGAAGCAACACTATCTCTTCCTTCCCACAACTATGTATCCCCATAGCGTCAAGGGCATGAAGAACTACTGGAGCTGTAGGCGTGTCATCTCTAGCAAGATCCACTGGTCTGGATATTACTTGTATACCTAAAGAACGTCCATATTCAGCAATTTCTAGATCTTCTGTCGTTAACCAACAATAATCAATACATTTAGATTGCAATGCTGCCTGGATTGTCCATCCTAAAAGAGGTTGCCCGCCGAGAATACGCATATTTTTTCTTCGTATTCCCTTGCTCCCTCCTCTGGCTGGAATAATAGCAATACATCTCACAGATAACCATCCTCTTTTCTTAAAAATAAATCCTGAAACTGTTTTTGACGAGATTTCTCCCAAACATGTTTTCCAAGAAGGACAGACAAAAAACGCTCTGTGCTTTTTCCGTCGCCAAATTGGAAAGAGGATGCTATTTCGCTCTCTTTCATGTTAATAGCCTTATGTATAGCACCAATAATGGCTGTTCTCTGAGGAGGAGTATTTAGGACTGAAGGGAGACTGGTTCTACCATTCTGACGAGAACCTATATCGATAGTGGGAATTCCATAAACTGGAGCTTCATGAATGCCCGAGCTGGAATTTCCTATTATGAAATCAGCATTTTTAAGAAAAGTAAGAAAAAATTCAAAACGAAGAGACGGGAAAAAACGAAATCGCGAAGATTTTTGTAATGTTTTATATGCTTCCAATATAATATCGCAGCCAGGGTCATTATTAGGATATATAGCTATAAATTGCCTTCCACTTTCATCTATTCCCAAACAAATTTCTTTTATTTGTTCTCTCAAAGAAGAAAGCTCTGTTGTAACTGGATGAAACATAAAAATTCCATATTTGTCAAAAGGAACATCGTAACGTTGCTTCGCCTCTTCTATAGAGGGCAAATCTTCAGAAAGCATTATATCAATATCTGGGGAACCTATAACATAAATAGAATCTTTAAGTTCCCCCATCTGCACTAACCTTTGCGCTGACTGATTATTAGCCACAAAGTGAAGATGGGCAAGTTTAGTTATGGAATGACGTATGGTTTCATCAATTGTTCCCGATATTTCTCCACCCTCTATATGAGCAACTAAAATATTATTCAATGAACCAACAATCGCCCCCGACAAGGCTTCCACTCTATCCCCATGTACAACAATCATATCCGGCGTCACTTCGTGAACATACCTAGATAAGCCAGCAACTGTATTAGACAAAACCAGATCCATCGGCTCTCCATATATCTGATTCATAAATACGTGAATATGTTCAGATAAGCCATCTTTTTCAAATTCGTTAACGGTATAGCCATATCTAGCCAACGTATGCATCCCCGTAACAAAAACCTTGCATTCAAGGGAAGACGTTTGCTTAACGCCACGAATCAAAGGTTTTAACTTGCCATAATCTGCCCTTGTTCCCGAAATAAAGAGAATCACTTTCTTTTGAACCACTACAATAGATCCTCCCATCGTATCTGATTCCCTGCAAAAATATTACTTTTCGCCTTACGCCCTAAAATGGAACAATATTCACTTGCCGGAATTTCTCCCGTCCCTGGTCGCTTAACCCATATATTCGTTTCTGTTAATATATCTCCCTGCTTTATATCTGTTTCTGCAACAACACAGGCATACGCAAAATCTATAGTTGGTTTTTCTTCCGGAAGAATATCCTTTGTCCCTCCTAGAGCCTTATAAATAGCTTTACTTCCGTATATAAGTTCCCCTAGCTCCTTAGGATCCATAGAGATAGGGATATCTGGCCCCGGCCATGCTTTATCAGAAGTAAAATGTCTCTCTAATATAGAAGCACCTAGAGCCACTGCTCCCAAACACGGATAAATTGTTTTGCAATGATCTGAAAGCCCTAGAACTGCATCAGGGAAAGCCGTTTTTAACTGCGGTAAAGCTCCTAGGCGAACCTTATCATAGGGTGTAGGGTACATACTTGTACAGTGTAAAAGAGCGAAAGGAACTTGATATTTTCGTAAAATATTTACAGACACCATTATTGATGCAATATCATTCATACCAGTACTTAATATAACAGGTTTTTTAAAGGAAGCGATGAGTTCTACCAAAGGATAATTGTTACATTCTCCCGACCCTATTTTATAAGCTTCAACACCCAAACGCTCCAAACGAAGAGCTGCTGCACGAGAAAAAGGAGTACTTAAAAAGATAAGCCCCTTGCTCTCTACATACTTTTTTAATTCTCTCTCTTCTCCTTCTGAAAGAGAGCATCTTTTCATTATGTTCCATATAGACTCTTCTGCATTAGAAGGGATTATATTTTGAGCGCTAGGAACCATTTCATCTTCTATAATATGAGACTGAAACTTTATACACTCACAACCGACAAGGGCCGCATCATCCACCATTTGAAAAGCTTTATTTAAACTCCCCTCATGGTTTATACCAACCTCAGCTATCACTAAAGGGCTATACCCCTTTCCAATGTAGCGTTTCCCTATTCTAAAGCAAGGCATCATTTATCACCCCAAAACACATAAATAAGGTTATTTTTTACATATAATAATCATCGTATCAGAAAAGCCTAGCTCATCAACTCTTTTTTGCAAAACAGGAGCCACACTCATTAAATCGTCTATAAAACTACTTTTTGTTATATTTTTACTTGCCGAAGCAGTCATAATAAAATCGGATATGTCTTGTCCAAAAGTCCATACATTTATTGGTTTTAATTTCGCTTTTTTAAGCATAATTTCCGCAGATTTTTCTGTAAATATATGGATATGATCAGGAGGGTATATATGCCTACATGCCATTTCATTAAAAATCAGGTTACTAAAGCTACTGATCGACGGATGTCTTGGAATCTCCATAACTATATACGAACCTTCCATTATGTTAGCACTCACATTTTCTAACATAGAAACAGGATTCTCTAAATGTTCTAATATATTGAAAAGAGAAATAATGTTGCCATTCACTAAATAATTATGAGCATTTAAATCACTCACATAATCACATATAATATTGATTCCCTTACACCTAGCAAATTCAATTTCTTCTGTATCCGCATCTATACCTAAAACTTTATATCCTAAACCTTGAGCTGCGAATAAAATTTCCCCTGTTCCACAACCTATATCGATCCAAAGTCCTTTCTTTTTTACTTCGCTAGAAACCCATTCGACTTTAGGAGAGGCTATTTGTTCTACTCTTTTTTCAAAAAGCTCTTCGCTTAAGTAGACCGTATGTTGCAGACTTTTGTTCTGACCTCCTTGATAAAGTTGTTTCATTTCTTTCTTACCTATTATATCCCTTAAATAAATATGACCACAATTTAGACATTGTTCGTAATCGAAACCATAAATTGTTACAAATTTCACGTGATTAGACCGGCCACATATAGGGCATTTTTCTATACATCCTTTATGCCCGTAGTTTAAGGCTAGTTCTCGATGTTTTTCTGCACTTTTAATCTTCCAAGTCAAATCTCTGTTAAGATTTTGCATATTTATATCTTTGCTATATTTCCTATTGATTTCCTTAAACGCCCCATAGTTCATTTATTGTCTCTCCCTATTAATCTCATTCAACCTAAACTAATTAAGGGATTTTGTTCCTGAGGTATAAGAACACCATTTACAGTAAATAATAAAAAGCCGGCTTTGAAGCCGGCTTGAGCATTTATGCTTTCACATCTAACATCATCCCAAGCAAATCTTGTACGTGTTTTACAAGATTCACGACTTCATCGGGTGGAATTTTCCGTACTACCTGATCTTTCACAGTGTCAATTACCTCAACCTGAAAAAGATCGGCTTCTTCCACATATTTGAACTTCAAATTACGATCAAAAATCCGAACTATTTCCTCCGCTTGGGAAAGCACATTCTTTAGTTCTTCCTTATTTTGCACAAGAGGAAGCTCTTTGCGAGATGAATTACTCGCACCCCGACTAACCCCAACCTGCTGAATAGGCAAAGGAGAGAGCGACATACCAACAGGACTGGAGGCGATTCCTTGTTTAAATGAAATATCCACTATAGTTCCTCCATTCCTCTTTTATAAAAAGAGGGGCTTTAGGCCCCTCTTACGACACGATATATCTCTCTTTTTTTACCTACCGAAGCAGCTGCATAACAGCGTTCGGCAACTGGTTAGCCTGAGCAAGCATGGAGTTACCAGCCTGCATAAGGATGTTGAGCTTCGTAAAGGTCATCATCTCTTTGGCCATATCAAGGTCACGAATACGACTTTCAGCAGCGGTCAGGTTCGTACTGGCAGTAGTCAGGTTATTGATAGTATGCTCCAAACGATTCTGGTATGCACCAAGGTTCGCTCTCTGGCTGGACACACGATCTATAGCGCTATCAATAACCGTGATAGACCGAGTCGCAGCCTCCCTATCGGTTACAAGAACCTTATTGAGTCCAAGAGAACGAGCACTCATATCACCAATGTAGACTCCCATATCTTCCTTCTCGTTGGCACCGATCTGGAATACCGTTGTGTTATCCGCAAGGTGAACAGTAGTATCATAGGCCTGAGCAGTAGCAGAAACAGTCCATTTCTTAGCCGCATCATCCCACTTTGCTTCAAGACCAGCCATTGCATCAATTTCAACATCTATATTGGAATGTACAACTCCTACAAGCTGATTACCAGTTACCTCTACCTGATTCACGTTCGTACCAGTATGTGCATTAGTAACTCTTACATTGAATGTGTTTTCTGTAGCCTTCTGAACTTCATTCAAGCTCAGGGCTTTTACTACATCCTCATCGCCAATGAAGTTTAAGTTCCCAGCCTTTCCTGTAATAGCGCTGGAAATAACCAAGGTTCCTCGCACAGAATAGGGAGTATTGTCCGTATCCTTCTCTACAAAGTTAGCGAAGTTCACCTTATTATCGTCACGATTTGCTGCATCCAATACTTTTATTTGGTCTAAGCCAGAAGAAATGGCGTTGTTAAGCTTTAAGGCCAGATCTCCAAGGGTATCCTGACTATAGAGAGTAATACTGGCATCTTTACCGTCTCCCTGAATGAGCTTAATAGTTTGAGGATCGTCGATAAGGAAACGCCCAGAAGAAGCATCCCAGAACTTGTCGAGGTCTCGAAGGCTCACATCTGCGTAGGCTTCATCTCCAGCGTCAAGCTGTCGGAAAGTAGCTTCACCAGCTGCTAGTGTTCCCATGCCAAACTTGTAAGTAGAAAGTTGAGCCGTGCCATCCTCATCAAAAGCCCAGAACTTCAATTCTTTCTGCGTATCGTTTATTGCATCATCAGCAAAATAGAACTGCATGGTCTGTGCTTTACCATTATCCGGTGTCACTGTAAATTTAAGCCCATCCTCTGAAGCATCAGCTGCCTGACGTCCCACATTAATTATAAACTGCTCTCCTACTTTGACATCAGTAATCATAGTGCTTGTGACATTCCCACCAGTCAAAGCTTTAAAGGCAAGCCCCGCAGCAGAAGTGGCAGCTAAAGCAGTTTCAGCATCTGCAGCAGCGAAATCAATAGTAATGTCTTTTTCCGCACTCTGCATTACCTTACCAGCAGTAGAACCCATAGTCTGCACTTTAATGTTAAATGTTACCTTATCTCCATTAATGGCTTTTACTTCCCACAAAACCGAGCCATTCACTGTATTTCCAGTGAACATTGTCTTTGCAGCAGTTGCAAGGAAGCTCGTAAAGCCAGAGGGGACATTATTTTGCGCACCAAAGCTATAGCTCAAGGTCACGTTAGCTGTGGTAGCCCCTGTTAAAGTTGCATTTATCTTCACAGAAGTAGCATTGGCGCTCGCATGGACAAGTCCTTCTCCAGAAAGAGTTTTAATACCAAGAGCTTCTTTGCCAGAAACATCAGCGATAACATCGTCATGCTTTACCTTGAAGATATCGCTCTTTTGCACTTGAGCCTGTCCTGCCTTGGCTTCAACAGAAAGCTTGTAGTTGCCTTCAGCTACGATCTTCTGACCATACTGGTCGATTGTGCGAAGTCCGCCACGTACAAAAACTTTGGTCTCAAGCTGATCTGTAGACCAGAGCACAGAAGCTGAACCATCAAGAAGCTTCTTTTTGTTGAACTGGGTTGTTCCGGAAATACGGTCAATTTCATCTCGAAGCTGATCTACTTCAAGCTGAATGTACTGACGATCCTGAGATGTCAGAGTGTCGTTTGCACCCTGTACGCTCAGTTCACGCATTCTCTGAAGAATAGAATGAGTTTCGTTCAAAGCTC
Organism: Aminobacterium sp. UBA4834; assembly: GCF_002400205.1. Classification (NCBI taxonomy): domain Bacteria; kingdom Thermotogati; phylum Synergistota; class Synergistia; order Synergistales; family Aminobacteriaceae; genus Aminobacterium; species Aminobacterium sp. UBA4834. Next base: position 113,512 of record NZ_DHFC01000017.1, read on the forward strand.
CTTCAGCAGTCTGGATCATGGAAATGCCGTCTTGTGCGTTGTTCACTGCCTGGTCCAATCCCTTGTACTGAGCGCGCATTTTTTCACTGATGGCAAGTCCAGCCGCATCATCGGCAGCACTGTTGATACGAAGACCTGTGGAAAGTTTGTTAATGGATTTCTGAAGGGAACCATTTGTCTGGCTTACAGAATTGTAAGCAAAAAGTGCAGGAATATTATGATACACTCGCATTATTATTTCCTCCTCCTTGAGGGTTATTAAAATTCTTCCTTGAAAATTCCATTATTTCATTTGTAAAGCCGTATTCTTCTTTAGATGTCGTTTTCACCTCCTCACGTTTCCTTTACTACACATTTATATATCGACAGTTTTTTCTGCCTTCTTAAGGGGGACACCCCAAAAAAACGATATTTTTTGCGCATATTTTTCCTGTTTCTCTTTCGATAAGCCAGACAAGAAGCGTTCTGCAGTCCAGGCTGCCCAATTTCCTCCAGCTGATTTCTTAAAAAACTGGTGGAATGGTTCATTTTCTGGCGCGTCTAAAATACAACAACAAGCCCTATTAAAGGTTTCTTGATCCCCTTCCCAGAAAGAGGCTTCGCCATCAAGAAGTGTGACAAGAAGAGAGTTAAAAGCACTCTCCCCTCCCTTTTTCTGCTCTATATACACTGCAAAACTTCGCAAAAGAGCAGGAAGAAGAGCCGTTAAAGACATCGCTCCGTCGATCTCTGCCTCTGTTACCTGATACGCGTTATGGCGCACCGCAAAAATAAGTCGGGCTATTTCAATATATCCATTAAGCTCTCCCTCTATAAGTTTCTTCCATGCCATACACCATTCACCTAAAAAACCGGGGAAGTGTGCCGAAACCCATTCGATGAATATATTGAGATCCTTATCTAGGCCAGCGAGATAGCTCGTTAAAAGAAGTCGCCCCACAATAAGAGGCTTATTGCTGTCAAGACAAGATTCAATCCACGGTTCCCACCACTCGTCTTCGCCTTTTTTTATTTCACGCCATAAAGCGCGAGAAGAAAGGGCATCCCCTTCTTCTTCGCTGAGAGCTAACTCAACCCATAAGTAATGTGTTCTTTCAAGATACGCAGCCACTGCCGCTACGTCTTCGTAGACATGGGCCCAGAAAGAGGTAAAATCCTTATGTTTCCACGTATCTGGGAACGGCCTATTCCAAAATTCACCAGATTTGGAAAATACCATAATAGACTGCAAGCCGACAGACACCTTTTGTGCGTCATACCATAAAAGTTGCCACCGATGGAAAAGAGTTACAGATGTAGGGTGTAGATTTTTTAAAGACAAATTCAACCCTTGACGGTACATGCTCTGAATTTCTTCTAAAAGATCAGCGCACCGGTGCTGTAACATTTCAATTTCTTCAGCCACACATACGGCCCGGTCCCTATCTACACCACTTTCAAGAGTCTCTTCTTCACTTTTTTCATAAGATACGGCAAGATGCTTTTCTTTCCAATTCTCTATACGTTGTGCAAAAGAAAGGTGTATTGCCCCTTCAATCCAGGCTCCCCCTTCTGTACAGTTATAAACAGGAGTTTGCGTAGAAGCTATACAACGCTCAAAATAGACGAGAAACGAATACCAATGGTCATTGGTTTCTACTGTAGTACTTTTATCCCAGCTTTGAATAGCAGCGAACCCTTTCTGGCCATACTCATGATGCCCAAATGACGAAGCATGAGTCTGCCCATCTGGTCCATAAGCCAAATCTTGTCCTATAAAAACAATTTCACTGGGCTGTAAGGCTTCAGCAAGGTGAAAACACAAATGGCTGACACATAAACCGCTTCGTATATCTGGCATTTTCATGACCCCAGCCAGGTACGACCCCAACGCATCACAATTTGTAAGGGATACTGACCCTGGCCAAGTGGCCACAAGAGCTGGGTGAACTTTGGTTCCAGCTACAAATACGGCGTGAGAAGCCTCTTCCCTAAAGTCACGTATAATAGGCTTCATGCGTTCGTAGATAATTCGAGATGAATCGAGAGCCACAATAGCGTGGGGGATAACACCCGCCTCAAAAAGTCCTTGCGCTATAACGTCATTGGCTATAATCACCGCAAAATGTTGGGCTTCTTTAAGAAGGGGAATCTGTTTGTCCAAGGAGGGTCCTGCCGACACGATAATAGCCGGTTTGCTATGCCAGAGTTCCTTCAAACGCGTCAGGGGAACCATGCCTCGATGCCGTACAGTGCAGCCATTAACAATATTATGGGCCATCTCACGATAGGCCCGTTCAGCATCAATAAACTGTGATTGTATTTCTCCCCCTAAAGCTGTTTTAAACTCTCTGATAATTTCCCGAACCTCATCAATACGGTTGTTACTATTTTTCGTATTATGAACAAAAACACAAGGGGCCTGATTCAACAGACCACCATGCCTCTGGAATACCTGCCGCCACTGGTTCTCTCGGTCTATAGATGTTTTCCCAACCACCCATGAAATACCGGGGCTCGCCAAAAGTCCTTCCATTTCATGAATATGCATACACCAGTAAAGAAGGGCCGGGTCGGTTTCCACTATTACAGCCCGATTCATGCGCTCCTGAGTTATTGTATGGGCAAAACTGTACCCCAGGCCAAAACCTACATACAGGTTAATGTCTTCTTTTCGGCCTCCATCTATCTCAAGAAAAGATTTGCCTCGAAGTTCCAGGAAACGCGTTATGCCTTCAGTATCGCGGAGCTCTGCATATTGCTCATTTATGTTCAGAGAAAAAGTACTGTATTTTTCATCTTCTGAGTAGCCCAACAACAATTCCGCAGCCTGAGGATTGCTTTTTTCCAAGGCCCTTAGGTTTCGCTGCCAAAGTTCGAAATTAGGCGTAAGGGATCTCATTAGCATTTTTTGTTATCCTTGTTGCTCTCTCGCAATGTTTTACGAAGGAGCTCTTCTGTTTCTTTTCCTATACTCATGGGCGCTGCCGCCTTTATATTTTCCCGAGCCGTCTCAATCCAGATCTCTTTTCTCCAGACTCTCACGTTCCGAGGCGCTTCTATTCCAATACGCACAGTGTCGCCACGTACTTCGAGAATAGATATTTCTATGGCATCGCCAATCACAAGAGCTTCGCCAACTTTTCGGCTGAGAACGAGCATCAGGACTCGCCCCCTACAGCCTGTTTCCTCATTAAATCCCGAACGTTCTGAGGCAACACTGGCGTTCTCACCTCGTAGGCTTCATTACCCGAAATTACCTGTTTTGCCATGCGCTCTTCGTGGTTAACAACAATAGGTGCACGCAGGTTCGCAGTCATATCCCACGGAGCTGCTGGAGGGATAGTAACGACAACCATAACAGTCAATTTATGTGCATCTCCGCCAAGAGCCTCTAAATCCTCGCTGCTCAGGGCCGGATCATAATTTTTCTCTATAAGAAGGGGGGAAACAACAGGCAACGCTACATCTTCGTCTTTAACGCTCTGCAGCCATTTTATAGGATTCTCGTCCTCTCCTGCCACCACCCATTCGTAATGGTCTTCAAATCCCGGAAGGCCTTTGGGGAAATAAACCACCGCTTCCGATGTCACTTCTAAACGGCCGAAACGGGTCGTTTCAAGTACGCGGGTCATAATCTATACACCTCCGCACAAATCGTTTATCTATCGCAAAAAGTCCACAAGGGTGGGCTGCACTATGCGCGCGATAATCGCCAAACTCGCCTGATATACGGCTTCGTTCATCTTATATTGGGTATAAGCTTCAGCCAGATCAACATCAGACACTTTGCTATAAAGATCTGTCAAGTTCAGGTTATTCTGCTTCAAACGAGCATTATTGGATGTATATCGTTTTTGAACGGCTCCTTCTCGCGTCCGAATACGAAGCAGGTTATCTTGAAAACTATCTATCTTTCCCATCAACGCACTACTAATGCCCTCTTGATCCCCTTGGCGGACAGCCCTGGCTAAATTATCCAAAACCCCAAAAAAATCACTGGCCTCTCGATCAGCTCCTGTTCGCACAGCTACCCTTTGAGAATAGGGGCCAGATCCGCCTCTGTTTGACGTTTCCATGGCCGGAGTCCCTAATAGGGCGCTAGAATCGTCTCCATTCTGCTCTACCTTAAAGGAATATCCTTTTGGAGACCAGAAAACAAGCCGTTCCTCTCCGCCATCTTTAACAATTCCCGCCCGTATATCTTGCCCCTGAAAACGGCTGTTGATTGTATTGACGAGGTCTTGTATTCCTACAGGGTGACCTGCCTCTGCTGGAGCAAGAGTAGAGAGATCAATAGAGTGTTTCATCCCCTTTATCGATACCGTGAGGGTTCCGTTCGCAGGAGGAGTCCATCCCGATATGTCAACTGTTCCCTTTACCGCATTGTCGATGTTCATCATATCACTGGCAACAGATCCCTTTACGTCATATACAGTTAACGGCGAGCCGTCTTTAGCCACAAGACCGAACTGTATTTGGGAACCATTTACGCCAGGCTGAGGGTCAAAATAGGAAACATCTATCCAATCCCCTGCTGCTTCCCGAATTCGCCGAGCTACGTCCTCTGGAGAACTGCCCGGATCAATGGTAATATCCACACTTTTGCCGAGAGTAGCAATACGAAGGGTTCCACCACTTGTCGTCGCTGTGTCAGAAGTACCGGTTCCGCCTACAAGGCCAGTCTGAAGCCCCATCTGAAGGGCCAGTCCGCCCGAGTACTGGGCAAAGGAAGGATCAGAGAAATTCATATCTCTGATGACTACCGGCTCACCTGTTTTTGCATAAAGAGCCGCATACCCCGAATCTTTATCTAAAACATCCAGGCCCAGGATATCCTCACCAACCTGAGCCACTATCTGCTCCATTACTTTAACAGAATCTACGTTGTTCCCGCCTGTACTGCTCCGTACATCATCGAGATAGATTTTTACTATATGATCCTCTCCGCCTACCGACACCTTCATGAGGGCAGGAAGGCTTGGGTCGAGGCCATCGGCGTTCGGGAAGGTTACAGAAACACCTGAAGCGGTTTCCTGAGCCGTAGAGAGGCCCCATTGTGCAGCGTAATGGGCACTTGGCACTGTAGAACGATCATATACTGTAAGGGGGGCATTCTCCTTAGGCCGCAAGAGGAGTTTTTTCGTAGCTCCCTCAAGATTCCCATCTTGTACCTCCTCGTTGTCAGACTGAACAACAACTTCTAACCAATCTCCTGCCACTTGACGAATCCGCTCTGCCAACTCTTCCACAGTTAACGAAGCGTTGGCGTCAATTTGTAAATCAGCTTTATGGTCACCACTTTGGAGCCGCCAATGAAGCCCCCCCCCATCAAGAGAAAGAGCATCTGAAGAAAATTCTATGCTCTGAAGAGTGGTCTCCATGCCCAGCAGATCTATAAGGCCTATATGGCTGTGATCGACCTGGTCTTTATCGGTCTCAGGCCAGCTGGTCACCTGAATAGGTTCCCCTGTATGCCCCACAAATTCGAGATATTGAACTTGCTTTTGAGGGTCTGTCATCACTCGTACTGTTGCAAGTTTGCTGACGCTTCCCATTTCCGCACTGTTGTTAATAATATCTGCTATTTGTGAGAGGGTATACCCCTTCATCTCTCCCTGATCTCGGAATCCGTTTTCATCTGAAGGTTGGTCGATACCGGGAAGCTGATCATCGCTCCACTGCTCTGGAATGCGCACTTTTGCGACTCTATCTCCTACTTTAAACTGGAGGATCTCAGAGCGGCCTTCCCACCTAAAATTCATGGGGAGAGCCCGACTCCGAATAGCATAATTTGTCTCATTCTGGGGGAAAAGTTCCCGGCCATGAAAAGACACCTGGCCAACTACGCCCTGTTCCACCTCAAAATTTACATGCTCTCTATTTCCTGTGTACAGGACTCGACCAGATACATCTCGCTGAAAAGGAGGAACAGACGTATTGAGACCGGCAAGAAGGAACCTTCCTTCTACAGAATAATTAGCAATATTAACAAGTTCTTCCTGAAGCTGAAGAATTTCCTCGGCAATAGCGTTCAGCTCTGTCTCGCCTAAACCTCCGTCACCTGCATAAACAGACAACTCTTGAATACGTTGAACCACATCTGTAATCTGGTTCATGGCTGTATCTGTATTAGAAAGCCACGTTACAGCATCATCAAGGTTTCTCTGATACTGAGAGTTTTCAAAAATAGAAGTATGAAGCCCTAACTCTCGAGTCACATCGATGGGGTTATCCGATGGACGCGCGTGCTTTTTTCCCGTATTCAGCTGACGCTGCTCTTCAAGCAAACGAGCTAAGTTTTTATGCATATCTGAAAGCATGGTTCTCTGAAGCATAGGGTTCGTCACTCGAAGCATGAGGATCCCTCCTATCGTCCAACAATGCCCATACCATTAATAAGCCGGTCGAGCATTTCGTCTATAGTCGTAATATATCGGGCCATGGCGTTAAATGCCTGCTGAAACTTAATAATATCCAACATCTCTTCGTCCATATTCACTCCCATAGTAGACTGGCGCTGGGCGTCAATCTGCAACGTCAAATGCCGTTGGTTCGTAGCCATGGTTTTCGACTGCAACCCTCGAGAGCCAAGCTCTGCCAGAAAAGAAAGATAGTACTCATTGAAGCTTGCGCTGCGGTTTTGGATAACCTTTCCCTGCTTAAGCTGTGCCAGAGCCAGAGCGTTGCTTCCATCGCCAGATCCCTTTGAATGCCCCGTTCCGTCTCCTCTCGCTGCAGCTATAAGGCTTGAGTCTTTATCAATAGCACTATTGAAAGCAAAACGTCTGGAGGCTCCGTATCTCGCCCCCACTTGCTCAAAAAAGGCAACACCTGTGGTCATTGCCGAATCCCCTGTTCCATGACCTGCATAGTGCCTTGCGTTTATTTCCGTAACCAGACCGTAGGTTATTTCATCAAACTGGTCTATAAAGCCAAGGATCATGTCATCTCGGGCTTCCATAAGACCTCTCATAGCGCCACCCTTTACGTGATGTTTTATTGTTACACCCGCTTGCCCCACGCCTCGAAGTTCAAAACGCAAGCCTGGGGAAAACTCTTCAAGCACCGACGCAGAATAATCAGATTGACGCGGAACCCGCCGGGCCTCTTTTAGGGCATTGCTGCTGGAGAGGTAGGTTTTGCCGTCCACAGAAAAAACTGCATCTTGTGAAGCTTTTATACAGCTCGTGGCATCCTGATCTCCCAAAAGGCCGAGGCGACGAGCAATGTTGAGGGAACCATTTTCATCCCCCATCACATTAATTCGCGTTCCTTCACCTACAACATTACTTTCAAGGGTCAAGAAGTAGGTTCCTGTAGCTTCATCTTTTTCTATTGCGGCATGGAGCCACTCTTCAGGCCTATTAGGTCCTCCTTCTTCCCCATAAGCCGCATTAATTTTATTCCGAATTGTCTCTAAGGAATCCTCCTCAGTAACATCAATAGAGACCTTCTTTCCCGACATGTTCAACCCTAAATCCGACATCAAATGTCCCTTCATGTCAGTAATGGAAAGAAGATGGTTGTTTCCCGAACGAAGGGTCAGCTGATTCCCGTCAAGGGAAGCTGTGATCTGAGCTGAAGCAAGGCTCGTGTTGAGAAACCCGTTCAGGTCAGTTAAAGACAGAGTCCCATCTGCTGATTGAGAGGTATTTGTGCCATCAGAGAGATCCCACTTTCCGTCAGCATCGTTCCAGACAATTGAAATGATCCTCTCTTCACTCCCTGCTGCCACGCGAAAAGAGTATGCATCACCATCTTTACCAGAGGCAAGAATTGTGTCTGAAGGGAGAATCTTTGAACGGGACAACACACCTTGGCTACCTACACTCAAACTAAAACTTCCACGAATATTAAGGGCTTCTGTCTCTGATTGGGGACGAAGACGAGGCGTCTGGGAAGAGCTTCCTCCGCCAATTTTCCATGCCGTTTCAGAAGCGAGTCGGTCAACGTATACAGAATGAACACCTTCAGGAGAATTTTGCCCTGGTGTAACAAAGAGGACGTCAGTATTATCCACAATGTCGAACAGGTTATCTTCTACTTGAACATCATGAAAACCTTCGTTCCCTGGCACTGAAACCGCTACTAAATGCCGAGTTTTATCTCCCTGTACCAAAAGTTTGCCATGAAGATATACTTTAAAATCTCCATCATCCATGTCAGAGGGAAGAGAAACTTCCACATCTACTAACTCGCTTAATTTCTCTACCAGCAAATCTCGTCGATCGAGAAGGTCGTTAGGGTTTCCACCAACCCCCTGCACTTCCGCAATGGTACGATTTAAGGCTGCAATCTGATCTATATAGTCGTTTGCTTCCTGAACCTTTAACACAACTTCTTGATCTAGAGATTGTCTGTATTGATCGTAATTACGAACAAGCTGGTCCATAAAAACAGTCAGGTTTTGGGCACTCTGTACTACTGTTTCTCTCACCGACGGTACATCTGGCCTTTTATGGAGTTCTTCCAGACTTTTCCAATACTCGTCAAGAGCAACTTTAAATCCTTCCCCTGCAGGCTCGTTCACGTACAGTTCTATGGTGTTTAAGGATTTTTCCAAAACCTCCCAATAGCCTTGTACAGAAGTTTCTTCCCGAAATTGGAGGTCGAGGAAATCGTCTCGTAACCTTCGAATTGCGTCTATTTTGACCCCCGTTCCAATCTGCCCGGGGAGACCTGGTCGAGAAAGTCCAGGAACCGTATAAGGGTCTGTCGAGGAGGCTTCCACTCTTTGGCGCGAATATCCTTCTACGTTGGCATTCGATATGTTATGACCGGCAGTTTCCATAGCACGCCGAAAGTAATCCATGGCGCGCCGGCCCATTTCCAGGCCAAAAAAACTGTTAAACATGGATATTCCTCCTTATACAGACATATCCAGCCCCCCGCAACCGGGAGCTGCCATTCCTTCTAAACGACGCCACTCAGCAAGCAAGATGTCGCTAAGGGCCCTATTTTCGTCAACGAGACGAGATAAAATACCTATTTCAGCCTGTAGGTTCCGCACTACGGGGATAAGAGCTTCGGCGGCCTCCCGTAGCTCAACTCCTTCTTGTTCTGGTAAAAAAGAACAAAACTCCATAATTGTAGGGGCACAATGATACGCAGAAGAAAGGCGACCAGCCAAACGTCGGCGTTCCTGTTCCAATGCCTCCCCTTCAAAGGCTAGAGATTGCTGTTCTTTCATAAGTTGCTGTAATAATTCGAGGCGCCCTTCCTTGAGCGCCTCACGCTGTTTAACCACAACACTATGCATTTTCTGCAACACATCAGTCTGCTGCAGAAGGACTTCTACCAGCGATTGTCCGTCCATGGAATCATTCGTCCTTGTCAAGCAACCCTGCCCGGATCAAGCCCTCTGCTACCTTATGGAGATCCGGACGATATTGCCCGCTCTGAATCTGTTTTTTTAGTTCTTCTACCTTCTCAAAACGGACATCTGGCACTTTTTTAAGCTCTGTACGGGCTTTCGCAAGCTCCTTGGCAAAAGCACTAAATTCAACACCGTCAGTCTCCTCTGCTGAAGAATGACCTAGGTACTTTTTACCATTGACTTTGCCCACAGGGCTAGGGCCATAGATACCACGAATTTTATCGATCATTAATGATCACCCCGCTCTAACCTTTCTCATATCTATTATCGGAATACATCTTCAACAGCTTTAACGGGAAAAACGAAGAGATGTAGACCATGTTATGGCATAAGGGACTTTCACCCCTTTTCTCTTCAATGCAGATGCTCCACGACGTAAGGTCGTTCCCGTAGTACATACATCATCTACGAGAATAACAGGCATTGCTTCAGGGAAAGGACACGTCACTACGAAGGCGTCAGAAGCCATAGACCGCCGAGCTTCTGATCCGCCAGACGTTTGGGCCGAAACATGTCGTCTCCATTCCAGCCCATAAAGAACCGGCACATTCCATTCTTGAGCAATGCCCCTGGCCAGAAGAGCTGCCTGATTCCATGGCCGTGTACTTTTCTTATGGAGAGGGATAGGGACAAGACAACAGGGTATTCGAGAAAAGGTTTTTCCCAAAGCTCTCCCCATGGATATTCCAAGTTGCCCCCATCCAGCGTATTTCAATTTTAGAACCATATCTCGGCAAATATCTTTATGAAGGGCACCTGAAAAAAGCTGTAAATCTTTTCCTATGGCGAGTTGAAGCGGATGACATAACAACGATTGGAGGCACGATACACACCCTACAGAGCCAATTCGGCCACACATCGGACACTCTGTCGGCCAGAAACAATGCTCTATAAACTGGGCTATTCTATGAAACATAAAAGTAAAGTAGCTCAAGAATATTCAATGGGGCAACGCAACAACATTAAAGCCCCTTCCTTCTCCTCAAAACCATATTGAGCCAGAAAAGGCCCCAACTCGCTGGTGTATGTAAGTATCATGGGAATAGAGTGTATAGCCGGGTGATTGAGGGCATAATCAATAAGAGCAGAGCCAATACCCTTCCCTTGATGGTCTGGATGAACCATAATATCCCAAAGAGTTCCCCGAAAAACAAAGTCTGTAAGGATACGACAAAAAGCAACTAATTTCATATCATGCCGGACAGAAAAACACATGGTTGTTCCGTCTAGCATGCGCTGTATATCTTCTAAAGAGCGGCTTCGCCCCCATTGGGTAAAACGGTAAAGATCGCGGAGCTCAGCAGGAGTTACCGCTTGCTTACTGTCGTAGAAAGCATACTCAAGCTTGGTTTTCATGTATTGCTGCCACCTTAGAGAAAGATAATCCATGAATGATTTTCCTTAAATCACTTTTTCTCGCGTCGGCAGAAACCTGTAATTGAAGGATCTGACCTGTACCGCAGCGGGGACAGATCCACATGGCTCGAGCGATTCCATCGCTATCGGGAGTTCCTGCCAACACTTTAGTCTCTCCGCATATTTGACATGCTACTATGAGCATTTCTATTCCTCCTACTAGGAAGAGGCCCCGAGGGGTGTAATATGAAAAACGATTTGGACGGGGCCTTCGGTATAGATATTTTCCGCAGCCAAAACCTTTACACTCATCACTTTTGTAGCCTTTTGCAGTTCCTCTACAGCATCAAAAAAAGCTGTCGCATCCATAGCTCCTACCTTGCCACTTACAGGATCTGGCATAATTCCCTCGTCCACTGCTTGATGATTAACCTCTGCCAAAAGATCATGGAGAAAGGATTCTGCATCTGCACCTTTAGGAACCCAAGATCGGGAAGCAATATTCTCCCCTTTAGAATAAACCAGCCGGCTATCATATACCTCATAACGCACTCTCACATCTTCACCTTGTAAAACGTTAGCGTTCGCTATAATGCGTATAAATTTCCTATTTTCCGAGTTCGTACACTCCTGAATTTTAGCTTTTTCTTCCTCTAGGTCAACTGTCAATGTAATTTCGTCAGTAGAAACTCCCGATCGAAGCCCCACTACAAACTCGGCTCGACGGCGAAGTTCTTGAAAAAGGGCATCTACTTTACTTGGGGAACTTTTAGGTTGAATAACGTGCTGCCCAAGAAGCTCTCCTGCAAAAACAGCGATACGGCCACTGCGAACCTGAATTAACCCCTCTCGCAAACGGCTCGCTTCTTGGCGAAGACTTCCTACTTCCTCATCAAGTTTATATTTTTCTCTCTCAAGGGCATTCTTCTCATTTTTTACCTGAGACAAATCACCCCTGGCCTTTTTCAGCTCTGGACGGACAGAAGCCAGTTGGTTCTGAACTTCCTGCAACTTCTTCTCTTGGGCTTCAAGTTTACTCTGGCTCTCTACAAGACGTATAGACATGAGCTGTACTTCATCCCGACTATCTTGAAGCTCTGCTGTGAGATTTGTAAGTTGGCTCTGTAAAAATTTCATGGAAAAAAGGGCCGTACGAACGTTCTCTGAAACGACAGACATGGTTCCAAGAATAGCGATAGATATAAGCACTCCTGTAAATGCGGTAATAATTTGGCTCGTATGGCGGGGACGTAAACCGAAAAGAGAGATTCGTTTCTTCCCTATACGCATCCCAACCCTGTCACCTAAATACGCCAGGATAGCGCTGACAACAAGGAGCGTTATAATGAGTCTCCAGTTCATATCAGACCATATCTGGGCTTGCACAGCACTGCCTCCATTTCATAGAGCACATCTATCTACATATCTCAGAATAACACGAAATGGGGGTAGCCACAAAGGACTACCCCCATTTTCAGCAAAATTACATACGATTTACTCTAGGGAACAGCATAGTCATAAACTTTATTTCCCGGGCTGGGTATAGTCGCCCTTGATTCATCCCAGGGCACATTTGGGCTGTCTGTTCCCACGATTGAGGGGTACGCACTACATGAGGCCAAAAGGGGAAAAGGGAGCACTGTATCGGCCTCACAGAATAAATAGCACAACGCCCCGTTTCTAGAGTATAAAACACACATGCCCCTCCTTCTTTTTCGCGAAGGCTGGGGGCTCCCCATCTTTGAGTTTCATTTTTTATTCGTAATGTAGGAATATCTATGTTCAACCAACAGGCGATCCGTTCCTCATCTATAGGAGAGACCCAAATGGCGCCAGGTTCTCCTCTGCAACATCGTCCGCACCCTATACAGGAAAAACGCAATCCCTCTCTCCACCACGGAAGGGGCTCTTCATTCTTCATGCGGGGAAGCATCACTTTCCAAGGATGAAGCTAACTGGTTGTAGAGGACCTTCCAAAGTCCCACACCATTTTGCTTCGACAAAGCCTCGGCAGACATTTCTACAGAAAGATCTTCCATCGCTCCAAACGGCCGTTTTTCGTCACGCCCCGATATCCTTTTAGCGTCACGAAGCATATTTTTCCATATCTGAGATAACAAGACCCCTTCAAACTGACGACATGCTTCTTCCAATTGTTCCCGCTGCTTCTTGTGATCTTCCGAAACAAAATTTTTCTGCACAACATGATTTTGAGAAGCATCAACTTTATTCAACATTATTATGCCTCCACTACATAACAACGAGGTCTCCATGGAGAGCCCCAGCCTCTTTCACTGCTTGAAGGATAGAGATAATATCTCTGGGCGTTGCACCTACCGCATTAAGAGAATCCACAAGCTGATTAACCGTCGACGAGGCCTCAAGAGAGATAAGGCTTCCGCCCTGCTCTTCCGCTTCAATTTCCGTTCTTGGCTGTACTGCCGTTCGTCCTTCTCCAAAAGGCTGAGGCTGAACGACCTCCGGCTTCTCCGTAACGCGTACTGTCAAATTTCCATGAGCGATTGCTACAGCGCTTATCTTTACATCACCACCCATAACAACCGTACCGGTTCTTTCGTTCACCACTACGCGAGCTATGGCGTCTGGTTGCACCGTGAGAGCTTCTATTTGGGATATAAAAGAAGAAGGAGCGGAAGCGAACTGTCCAGGAAGGGCAATGGTGACCATTCCCGCATCAACAGGTGTCGCCACTGCACCAAAACGAGAATTAATGGACTTAGCAATTCGTTCTGATGTAGTAAAATCAGGCTCCCTGAGAAGCAGGGAGACAGTTCCATCGGCAGTAAAAGCCATAGGTACGTCCCGTTCCACTATAGCTCCCCCAGGAATTCTGCCAACCGTAACTACATTTTTAGTCATAGAAGCTGCTTGTCCACCTGTTGCAAAACCTCCTACGAGTACCGGTCCTTGGGCTACCGCATAAACAAGCCCATCCGCTCCTTTTAGGGGAACTTGAAGCAATGTACCGCCTTGAAGACTCTTGGCATCTCCCATAGTGCTTATCGTTACGTCTATTTGCTGTCCTGGACGGGCAAAGGGAGGAAGTTCGCACGTTACTGTTACAGCAGCAACATTCTTACTTTTTATAGCTCCATCATCAAGAGTTAGGCCAAACTGGCTCATTACGTTACGTATCATCTGAAGCGCCATCTTCGACTTATCGCCAGTACCCTGCAACCCCATAACAAGCCCCACACCAACAAGCTGGTTTGATCGAACTCCTTGAATATCTACTAGATCCTTTATTCGAACTCCAGGATGAATGGCTGCCCACAAATTCGTCACCTGAGAGCTCCATAAGAAAAAGAGGGTGAGAAAGCATATGGATATTTTTGCACTTCTTTTCATGTATTACTAGCCTCCTAGAAAATCGCCTGTAAAATCTGTGTGAGCAATCCTGGACGCTGGACTTTGGAAAGTGCGCCCTTCCCCTCAATGCCAATCTCTGCGTTAGCTATTTTATCGCTAGCGATAGTATTATTACCATCTACATCCTGGGGACGAATGACTCCTCGAATGCAAAGCTGTAGTTTTTCCTCGTGAGTTTCTACATCCCTAGCGCCCTCTATAACGAGATTTCCATTGGGAAGAACTTCCGTAACAAGACAAGCTATGCGACTTTTCGCCGTGTGAGTTCTCTCTGTAGATCCATCGCCTTTCACAGAACTTTTCGAGGAGAACCCTAAAGCCTTGATAAAATCGAGGACCCCTACTCCGTCACTCACTGAACTGTCATTCTTTTTGCTTACGTCAGTTTTAGCCTCATCTTTCGTAGTTGTTTTTTCCGACACTACGACTGTTACAAGATCCCCCACTTTACTAGGGCGCTGATCGGCTACCCAATTTGTATTGTCATTCCAAATAGACTGGGCAAAAGCGATGGGACTGCTGCCTGAAAAAGTTATAACAATCACCACCAAAAGAGCAAACATATTCTTTTTCATTGGGTATCTACCTCCACTCTACCTGGACTCGCCACTCGCCCTGTAACCACTGTTCTACTGGCTATATTGCGAACTCGTATAAAATCGCCGGGCTGGCCCTCATCAAGAGCTTCACCTGGAACTTCTATTAAAAGTGTCCCTGCCTGCGCCGCAATAATAACACGATCTCCTCTTAAAATTATCGGCTTTGTCTCAAGAATGTTGAGAGAAACAATATCTCCCATCTGCCCGTCTCTTCGTAACACAAGCCCTAACACATCCTCAATACGGCTTGGCAATTCGCAGGGCTGACTTAAACGCACTCTTCGCAATACTACGTCCTCTTCAGAGAGAGGTTTTCCTCTGGGAAAAGCTCGTTGAAGAACAACGGCTGGCTGATACCAATTAATGCGTACTGGGACAGATTTTTCTCCTCTGGCACTCCGGAATTTAAGGGTTGTTGATCCAACACCAGGGGTTAAAGAACCAGGTTCCAGAAATTCTTCCGTGTCTTTAGGTGCGGCTCCTGATAGAGGATTTACGTCTACCTCCCACGTCCATCCTGAAATACGGCGAACAATGTTCTGAAGTCGAGGTTCCAGAAGAACAGGAACTCGCTCTGCCATGAGAAGAGAGAGACGTATACCACCTATTCCTCCCTCCTGCAAGGCATTAATAATATCTTCCCTTGATATATAACCAGTTTTTTTAGGGAAAGGAATCGCTCGAGCCTTTTCTACCACAGGAGAAGGCCCGTTAATAATTGCCACATTTCCCAGCCGCATTCCATCTCCCCAATAAAAAATCGAGGCAGGGATATCTATGGAAAGGGGGCTTGCGGCCATAGCAGGGGTATACATGGGGGCAAAAAATCCAATCCACAAAAAAACAAAAAACAGGCGGGACACATACCTCACCCGCCTGTAAAACATGCTTTTTCTCTTCATTGCTATATTTTATCGACGAAGCCCGTTAGCAATTCTCAAGAGTTCATCGGCGGTTTGAATACTTTTAGAGTTGGCCTCATATGCTCTCTGGGCTACAATAAGGTTGACCATTTCCTCTACCACCTGAACGTTTGACATCTCAAGAATCCCCTGATGGAGATACCCCAGGCCATCCTCTCCTGGAAGGCCTGCTATCGCTTCACCGCTGGCAGGCGTTTCTTCAAAAAGATTTCTGCCTATAGCTCGAAGACCAGCTGGGTTCACAAAACGGGCGATTTCAATCTGTCCAATTTCGTCGGCTTCCTGATTCCCTACTGTTTTGACGGAAAAACGCCCCATATTATCGATAATGATTTCGGTTGCATCTTCTGGGACGGTGATAGCCGGTTCTAATAAAAAACCATCGGTTGTTACAATCTGGCCATCTCCATCTATCTTCCAAGAGCCATCTCGCGTATAAGCAATATCCCCGTTAGGGCGCACAACTTGAAAGAAGCCATCGCCTTCGATAGTAACATCAAGAGGATTATTTGTTACCTGCAAGTTCCCCTCAGAAAACATTCGGCTGGTTCCGACTACTTTAGTGCCCAAACCTACCTGAATTCCAGTTGGGACAGTAGCTCCTGTTTCCACTGGAGCGCCAGGTTCTCTATCTATTTGATAAAGAAGGTCCTGAAAGTCGGCTCGCATTTTCTTATATCCTGACGTGTTCACATTAGCTAAGTTGTTAGATGTAACGTCGAGATTTGTTTGTTGGGCCACCATTCCTGTTGCTGCAGACCATAGAGCTCGAATCATTTATCATCCCTCCAGAAGTTAGACGGCTCTGCCGAATGTGGTAATAAGCCGGCCTGTCATCTCGTCATGAGTAGATACTGCTTTCGAAGCACTTTCATAAGCTCTGTGGGCTTCAATCATCCGTACCATTTCTTCCACCACATTGACGTTAGACATTTCCAGTGCCCCTGACTGAAGCTCAAAATCCTCTACAGCATCTGGCTGGCCCGACTCTCTTGTCTCTGATAGGAGAGATCCTCCTATTTGCCTCAAATACGAGGGGCTTTGAAAAGATACGACCTGAAGAGTATCTACTACCTCATCATCTGCAATAAGGCGACCGGAGTTATCAAACTCTATTCGCGTTGCATCCCCTATTTCCAAAGGTCCTCCATTGCCTAACACCAGCATACCGTCGTGTGTAACAATTCTTCCTTCAGAATCAAGTTGGAAATGACCAGAACGGGTATAGAAAATGTTCCCACCCAAATCCTGTACAACGAAAAATCCATCCCCTTGCAACGCCACATCCAAGTTTTTTCCTGTTATCTGAAGCATTCCTGCCTCTGTTTTCATCGCCGTTTCTGAAAGGACGTTGGCAAGAGGTATATCACCTATAGGAACTCTTCCTCTAAAAACGACACTATCTGGAGGCACTACTTCTATTTTCCCTTCTCCAGGATCAAGTTTTTCCAGGCGATCCATAAAGACCTCAGGGAAAGACTTATTAACGGCAATCCTTCCTTTAAAACCAGCGGTGTTTACGTTGGCCAGGTTGTTGGCGACTACATCGCCCATTCTCTCTTGTACTAGCATGGCTGACGCAGCAGCATAAAGCCCTCGATGCACTGGACAATCCTCCTATAGACTCTAGAGTTTTTTCTTCCGTCCTTTCTTTGATGCGCTGGTCATTAATATTCCGCTCCGCCCAGTAGCCTTCAGCTTATCGATCTCCGCAAGCGCTTTACCTGTCCCAACAGCAACACACTCCATAGGATCTTCGGCACAGAAACAATTGATGCCAGTTTGCTGTGTAATAAGCTCTGGGAGACCTCGCAGTAACGATCCACCGCCAGTAAGGACGATCCCTCTATCTATAATATCGGCCGAAAGTTCCGGTGGCGTTAGCTCTAATACATTTCTTACTCCATCATTAAGAGCCTGGATCATTTCACCAATGGCTTGGCTCACAGAAGCACTGCTAATCTCTATCTGGCGAGGGAGGCCTTGGACTAGATCTCTCCCTTTAATGGTCATCGTCATTTCTTCCTCTTCCTGGCCACAGGTTCCGATAGTAATCTTCAAATTCTCAGCTGTCTGTTCTCCTATAGCAAGGCTATAGTGTTTACGCAAATAACGCATTATTGCTTCATCAAATTTATCTCCACCAATGCGCAGCGACTTAGATACAACAATTCCCCCCAAGGAAATAACTGCAATATCGGTAGTTCCACCACCAACATCTACAATCATTTTTCCTCGAGGCTCTTCTACGCTGAGGCTGGCCCCTATTGCAGCAGCCATAGGCTCTTCAATCAGAAAAGCTTCACTGGCTCCTACTTCAACCGCGGCTTCTAAAACAGCTCTTCGTTCTACATCAGTAGCTCCTGATGGGACACAAATCATAACCCTGTTTCTAAAGAAACGACTGAACCCTTTGTTGACTCGCTTCATAAAATAACGAAGCATGGCTTCTGTCATGGTATAGTCGGCAATGACTCCATCACGTAGCGGCCGGACTGAAATTACGTTTCCCGGGGTACGCCCCACCATATTTTTTGCTTCATTGCCTACTGCAAGTATTTTCCCATTTTCTAGATCTATGGCAACCACTGAAGGTTCCCGAAGAACGATCCCCTTATTTTTTACATAAATAAGCACTGTCGCTGTTCCAAGGTCTATACCGATATCGCTTCCGAACACGAAGGTAGCCTCCTTATCTGCAAAAACATTCCCTCTCTGGGAAAGTATTATATGTGTTTCCTCCAAAAATCAGAAGGGACAAATATGCCTGCTTTTTCCTTTATTTTTGGAAGGCCGTTAAGAAATGGAGATGCATCGTACCCAACTCTCCAAAAATACAAGCCATGAGCCGGCACCGTCATTCCTGATTCCCTACGACTCCCTTTCCCATTAAGTAAGTCTCTAATCCACTCTGGACTCTGCTTGCCTTTTCCTACAAGGTCTAGACTTCCTATAAGAATGCGAACCATGTTCATAAGAAAAGCGTTACCGCGAATAGTAACAATCGATAGTTGCCCATTTTGATGCCAGCGGAAAGTGTAAATGGTACGGATAGTATTGTCTGGACACTCTTTGATTGGACAGAACGCCCTGAAATCGTGGGTCCCTTTTACGTACTCGCAAGCCTTTCCCACGGCTTCTTTATCCCATTTCCAGCGATTCCACCACGCCCGTTCTCGAAGATACGGAGGGAAAGCAGGGCCATGCCATATATAATATCGGTATTCTCTCCATAAAGCACTAAAACGAGCGTTAAAATCGTCAGAAACATGATAAATATTCATAATACGTACCGTTTCTGGCAAGTAATAATTGATAGCTAACAATAATCTGCCAGGATCCCATCCGACAGGAAGCTCAAAGGAAACAACTTGTCCTTTCCCATGAACACCGGCATCAGTTCGACCAGCAGCAAAAACAGTGGTGGGCTCACCAAATATTTTGCCTATAGCTTCTTCCAGAGATTGTTGAACGGTAGGGACTCCTGATTGTCGCTGCCAACCACAGAAAGCGGTTCCATCGTAACTTATTGTGGCAGCATAGTTCATAAAACAATCACCCTTCGATCTATATATATTAATAAACCAATGGTAAGGATGAGAACGATCAATGCTGCGCTATCACGCATCTTCCAGCAAAGAGGCTTGAACCTGGTTCGTCCATCCCCCCCCCTGTAACATCGAGCTTCCATAGCTGTAGCCAGGTCGTCTGCTCGCTGAAAAACAATGACAAAAAGAGGGACCAGCACCGGAAGCATCGCCCGCAAACGTTGCCATAGGTTCCCTTTATCGAGATTGGCCCCCCGCGCAAGCTGAGCCTTCATAATGCGGTCTGTTTCATCAAGAAGGGTAGGAATAAACCGCAAAGCAATGGTCATCATCATGGCTAACTCATGGGCAGGAAAACCTAATGGCGCCAAGGGCGAAAAAAGTTTTTCCAATCCATCTGAAAGTTCCATGGGGCTAGTTGTTAATGTGAGGAAACAAGCAAAAAGAACCAGAAAAAGAAGTCTCAAGCCCATATAAGCCCCCATACGAATGCCTTCTGCGGTAATAGAAATGATGCCCCATTGAAAAACCGGCGTCCCTTTAGTGAAGAAAAGGTGTATCAGAGCTGTAAAAACAACCAGAATCATCACAGGTTTTACAGAACGAAGAACTAAAGAAAAAGGAAGTTTGGAGAAAAAAGTCATGACAAGAAGCAATAAAGCCCACACACCAAAAGCCATGGGATGCTTTATTAAAAAAATCCCCGTTAATAGGAGCATGGTTCCTAAAATTTTACATCGAGGGTCAAGTCTATGGATTATCGAGGGAGCAGGCACAAATTGACCGAAGGTAAGATGATTAAGAAACTTCATGATTTTCTCACCCTTTTTACTATGGATTGAAAAAGTTTACGTTGATTCCAAGTCAATGGCACCTTCCAGCCTCCTTGCTCTAAAAGAACTGCTAACTCTAAGACATCAGGAAGACATAGGCCTCGCACTGGATTTTGACTAAGTGCTTGAACTATCTTTTCTGGATCACCCTGTACAACCTCTTTGCCCCCTTCGAGAACAAGAATAGAATCACTGGCAGTAAGGGCTATTTCCAAATCGTGAGTAACAAAAACAATACCTCTCCCTTTCTCTTTCTGGGACAAGAGAAGCTTTACGAGATCTTTACGACCAGTGGCGTCAAGCCCCGCCGTAGGTTCATCCAGAACGAGATAGGCGGGATTAGCTGCAAGAACAGAAGCAAGGGCTATACGTCTTTTTTCGCCCCCAGAAAGCTGAAAGGGATTCCGATCTAAAAAACTTTCAGAAAGCCCCACTTCACGAAGGGCGCCTTTCACGACTTCCTCGAGATCTTTCTCTGCTACCCCCCAGTTTCTAGGGGCAAAAGCCACCTCTTCAAAAACTGTTTCAGCAAAAAGTTGTTGTTCAGGATATTGAAAAACAAGACCTACAGTATGTCTGATACTTCTTAACTGAGAGCTACCTAGACGAGATAAATAATTTTCCACAGACACCTCTCCACGTCCAGCCTCAGGAACCAGCAACGCATTCAAATACTGGGCAAGAGTAGACTTACCGCTACCAGTATGCCCTACAATAGAAAGCCATTGCCCCTTTTCCGTACGCAAATTCACATCCTTCAAAGCCACTGTTTCCAATGGAGTGGAAGGATGATAAATATGGGTGAGGTTTTTTACTATAATAGACATAAAGCCTGTCGAACTCCATCTACTGTTGCGGGAGTATTACGAGAAATAATATTCTCCCTCACTAGCATTTGCCATAACTCGACAAACGGAGGACATTCTAACCCCCATTCTTCAAGTTTTCCTCTATGCGTAAAAAGTTCCGATATACAACCGCTCCACTCTACCCGACCTTCTTGAAGAACAAGAGCTCTATCACAAAACACTGTCTCTTCTAGACGGTGAGTAATATACACTATTGTCCGGCCCTGGCTATGGAGCGTCTTTAAAATACTAAGCAGATCTCGTCGCCCTTGAGGGTCAAGCATGGCTGTAGGCTCATCCAAAACGAGACAAGGTGGATCCAGAGCTAAAGCTCCCGCTACAGCTAAACGCTGTTTTTCCCCTCCCGAAAGAGAGTAGGTAGGATTTGTCGCCTTACCTTCAAGGCCAGTTACAGATAAAGCCCAATCAACACGCTTCTTTATCTCTTCTGAAGGAAGCCCGAGATTTTCTGGTCCAAAAGCTGCATCATCTTCTACTACAGTACCAACTATCTGATTTTCGGGGTTTTGAAACACCATGGCAACATGGCTCCGAATTGTCCAAAGATTCTGCTCGTCCCGAGTATCCATGCCATAAACAAAACAAGCGCCCTGCGTTGGGAGCAGCAGGGCGTTTAAATGTTTGGCCAGCGTGGACTTTCCTGAGCCATTGCTGCCCAGTAAAGCTAGCCATTCCCCCTCCCTGACCTGGAAGGAAACACCGTCCAAGGCAGGCCTGTCCGCTTCAGGGTAGGTATACCCTACATCCTGAAGCGTACAGATGTCCTTTGGGGTCATCGTTAATCAACCAGCTCGATTATCGCCATGGGCGATCCGTCGCCGCAACGATTGCCCGTTTTTATTATTCTGGTATAGCCACCGGGACGATGTGCATACCGCTTGGCCAGATCTTCAAAAAGCTTGATCGAAGCCTCTTTATGTCCTAAACGGGCACGAATAACCCGGCGATCATTGAGAGAATCCCCTTTAGCTCTGGTGATAAGCTTTTCAGCTACTCGACGAAGTTCTTTCGCCCGGGTCACCGTTGTAGTGAGGCTCTCCTCTAAGAAAAGGCTGGCGGCCATATTAGCTAACATTGCTCTGCGATGGCTTCCATAACGACCAAGCCTTCTATGGTCCATACGGTGTCTCATGGAACTAGTCCTCCTTTACTGCTTTCTCTTCGCTCTTCTCTGTGCTGAGGTGAAGCCCCTGCTTTTCCAGTTTCTCCTCGATTTCTCTCAGAGAAATTTTCCCAAGGTTACGAATCTTCAACAGATCTTCTCTACTTCTTGTTATGAGCTCGCCGATGGTATGAATTCCACCACGAAGGAGGCAGTTCTCGCTTCGAATAGAGAGTTCAAGCTCTCGCACAGGCCTTGAAAGAAGATCATCTTCCTCTTTTGCTGCCGCTTCAGCTGCCTCAGCTGCTGCCGCTTCGGCTGCTGCCAGAGCAACATCCTCTTCTTCAGCCCCTTCTACCGGATGAAGCTTGTCTATATCCTCAACGATAAACCCAAAATAGGTACGTATAACCCTCGCAGCTTCGCCTACCGCCACATCTGGTGCTATAACACCATTTGTTGTTACGTCAAGAACTAGCCGCTCAAAGTCTGTACGTTGGCCTACACGGGCCGCTTCCACATCGTAATGTACTTTCAAAACCGGCGAAAAAATAGCGTCGATCAAGAGGGCGTCTGCCGGAAGATACGCAGGGCGTGGTCGATCGATGGTAGCATATCCTGTCCCCTGCTCTATGTAGAGATCCATTGAAAGTTGGGCTCCCTCTTCCAACACGCAAATAGGTGCGTCAGGATTAAAAAATTCAATTTCACTATCAGGCTGAATATCTGAAGCTACAACTGCTCTAGATCCCTCTGATTCTAAATGAAGGACCTTCACATCTTTGCTATAAGAACGAACAGGAATATGCTTCAGGTTCAACATCAGTTCGATGACGTCCTCGCGAACCCCTGGGATGGTACTGAACTCATGTAGAACGCCATCGATACGGACTGAAGTAATAGCCGCCCCCTTAACGGAGGAAAGCAGTACCCGTCGCAGAGCATTGCCCAGCGTTACTCCGTATCCTCTTTCAAGGGGTTCTACAATAATTTTACCAAAGGTGGGGCTACACTCTTCAATTCGGATTTCAGGCCGCATCAGTTCCACTTTGTCCAACACCTTTCATGCCTACTATCTGGCATAGAACTCAACAACGAGCTGCTCATTGACGGGAACATCAATCTGTTCTCGCACAGGGATGGAAACAACATTAGCTTCCATGCGCTCGGTATTAACCTCCAGCCATTCCGGAACGGTTCTTGACGCTGCCACTTCAGCGTTCTCTCGAATCAACGCAATTTCCTTGCTATTTTCCGCAACAGCTACCGTAGAGCCAGCCCGAACGAGGAAACTCGGCACATCAACTTTACGGCCATCAACTACAAAATGGCCATGAAGAATAAGCTGTCTGGCCTGGCTTCGGCTAGCGGCAAATCCCATTCTGTAAACCACGTTATCAAGGCGTCGCTCAAGAAGCTGAAGGAAGTTATGTCCTGTCACTCCAGCCATTCTGTTTGCCTCAGCAAAGAATCTCCGGAACTGGCCCTCGTTCATACCATAAAAGCGGCGCAGCTTCTGCTTCTCGCGAAGTCGAATTCCATATTCACTAGCCTTCGAGCGAGGCCTGCCCCTCCTTTGTTTACTTTTAGACTCTCCCCTAGTAATAGCACACTTCTCTGTAAAGCAACGGTCTCCCTTGAGGAAAAGCTTTGCTCCTTCAGCTTTACAGAGACGGCATACTGGTCCTGTATATCTGCTCATAAGTTCTTTTTCGCCTCCTTATCGGGGTGAACTACACTCTACGACGCTTCGGCGGTCTACAGCCGTTATGAGGAATAGGCGTCGCATCTTTAATCATGTTAACCTGAAGTCCTGCAGCTTGAAGAGAACGGATTGCCGATTCTCGGCCAGGTCCTGGTCCCTTCACCACTACATCTATTTCTTTCACCCCGTGGTCCTGAGCTGTTTTAGCTGCCTGTTGAGCAGCAATCTGAGCGGCAAAAGGAGTCGATTTTCTCGTTCCCTTAAAGCCCACGTTTCCACCAGAAGCCCAAGACAGGATATTCCCGCCTTTATCGCAGATGCTCACTATAGTGTTGTTAAAAGTAGAAAAAATATGAGCAACTCCATAGCTTACATTCTTTTTTTCTCTTCTTTTACCTCTACGCTGTGTACGTTTGGCCACGTGCGTCAGCCTCCTTGATATCTCTAAACTATATTATTTACCGGCCTGCTTTTTCCCAGCTACCGTACGGCGTGGCCCTTTCCGTGTACGTGCGTTGGTCTTAGTTCTCTGACCACGAACTGGAAGCCCCAGCCTATGTCGTAGTCCTCTGTAACAGCCGATATCCATCAACCGCTTGATATTCATTGTAACTTCGCGCCGCAGGTCTCCTTCTACCTTATAGTGCTCTTCTATCTCTTTACGGAGCTTCTGAGCTTCCTCTTCTGTAAGGTCTTTCACGCGAGTATCCGGACTAATGCCGGTAGCCGCAAGAATTTTGTGTGAAGAGGGAAGTCCTATCCCATAAATATAAGTGAGCGCTATCTCAACCCGCTTTTCGCGAGGCAGGTCTACACCAGCTATACGGGCCATATGCTCGTTACCTCCTTGCACCCTGTCTCTGTTTGTGGCGCGGATCCTTACTGCAAATAATCCGTACCACGCCTTTGCGCCGGATAACCCGGCAAAATTCGCATATCGGTTTTACCGATGGTTTCACTTTCATTCGTTCCACGCTCCTCCGAGAAAACCTTTACCCTGCCTTGACAGACCTCTTCGGTTCTATCCCGACAATCTATTCAATGCTTTTCACCAGCCGCGGTTAAAGCATAAGGGCAGAACACAAGTTATTTATATCTATACACTATTCGTCCGCGTGTCAAGTCGTAGGGCGAAATCTCGACAAGAACCTTATCGCCTGGGAGAATACGTATAAAATGCATTCTCATCTTCCCCGACACATGGGCCAGTAATTTGTGGCCGTTCTCTAATTCTACCCGAAACATGGCATTTGGAAGTGGCTCTATTACGGTCCCTCGCACCTCTATGACTTCGTCCTTGTTGGCCATACGGTTATGTCAACCTCCCTGCATCTGACTCACTACTCACTATATTTCTCACCTGAGAAAAAAGATATTGTAATCTCCCGCTATCTATATTTTCTCCCCTGGAAATCTTCCCTGCAATCTCTTCAAGAACCCATCGAGTAGGCTGAAGATGACTCAGATTTTTAAGTTTAGGGGCAGACACTTGAAATCTCTTGCCATCTGAAAGATACGCCCTATTTTTTTCAGGTTCTACCTTCACGACAACATACCATTTCCCCGTGTCTTTTCCCTTTCTCGAAATAACGACCTGACCAACCTGAAAAGTCCCAGCCACAATCAGGCCCATTCCCAAGGAGTAAGTACCTCTGCCCCATCTTTTGTGATGAGAACGGATCTTTCAAAATGAGCAGCGTCAGAGCCATCTGCAGTGAGAACTACCCAACGGTCTGGCCCAACAACAGTATCTTCCGCTCCCGACATAACCATAGGCTCTATGGCTATAGTCATACCTGCTTTGAGAGTCACGCCTCTTCCAGGGCGTCCAAAATTCGGGACTTGAGGTGGTTCGTGTAAGTGTTTCCCCACACCATGCCCAGTGTAATCTCTCACGAGCCCAAACCCTTTAGGAACAACATAGGATTCCACCGCATATCCAATGTCTCCTATGGTATTCCCATCTTTTGCTACAGAGACTGCTCTGTTTAAACTTTCAAGGGTCACGTTAATAAGAGTTTGGCGTTCAAGACTCACCTGTCCGACAGGGAAAGTACAAGCTGCATCTCCGTAATAGCCTTTATAACAAGCCCCTACATCAATGCTTATAATGTCCCCCTCTTCCAGATATCGCTCCTGAGTAGGTATCCCGTGAACTATCTCTTCATTAATAGAAGCACACACAGCTCCCGGAAAAGCGACGGGGATACCTGGAACCCGATACCCTTTAAAGGCTGGCGTTGCACTTTCCTTTGTCATAAGCTCTTCTGCAGCTCGATCAATATCGGCTGTGGTGATGCCGGGCCGGACAATCCCTGCTATGAGATCGAGAACATCAGCAACGATCCGGCCCGCTTTCCGCATATATCGGAGATCTTCTTCCGTCTTAAGTACAATCATTCAGCTACCTTCTTAGTAAATAACGCCTCAATTGCAGTCATTACGAGAGAACTTGACGTCCCAGCATCGACCCGTCGCAATAAATTTCTCTCCTCGTAATAAGCAATGAGTGGTGCTGTCTGTTCATGGTATACCTTGAGACGACTTCGAATCACCGATTCTTTATCATCGTCGCGCTGATATAGTTCTCCACCGCATTTGGCGCAATGGGCACCTTTGAGGGAGGGTTTAAACGTCACATGATAAATCTCCCCACACTGGCGGCACATACGACGACCACACAATCTTTCTACCACTAAATCATCATCCACATCAAGCAATATAACAGCATCAAGAGCAAGATGCATTGCTTGCAAAAGTTCATTTAACGCTTCAGCTTGCGGAACCGTGCGAGGAAATCCGTCTAACAAAAACCCCTTCTCACAGTCCTTCTCTTTCAACCGCTCGCCCATCATACGAACAATAATATCGTCAGGAACAAGCTTTCCGCCATTCATATACTCTTGTGCTTGACGACCTAAGGACGTCTGATCCTTTACGTTTTGTCGGAGAATATCCCCCGTAGAGATATGGGCTACATCATACTTCTTTTTTATTTCTGCCGCCTGGGTTCCTTTGCCTGCGCCAGGCGGTCCTAGCAGAACGACTCGCATAGCTTCTTCTATCCCCCTTAGAATCTGAGGAAGCTTCCGCTCTTAGAATCACGGCGCTTCAATATACCTTCATAATGCCGCATGAGAAGCTGTCCTTCGATCTGGTGAACAGTGTCAAGAGCTACTCCTACTACAATCAAGACCGCAGTTCCACCAAAGTAAAAACTCGTAATCCCCATAATATTCGTCATTAATGTGGGGACGAGGGCAATAATCGCGAGAAAAATCGCTCCACCGAGAGTAATTCTGGTCATAACCTTTTCTATAAACTCCGACGTAGGGCGACCTGGGCGAATCCCTAATATAAACCCGCCATACTTCTTCATGTTATTGGCAATGTCCGCTGGGTTGAAGACCACCGCTGTATAAAAGTAAGAGAAGAAGATAATAAGAGCAATATAAAGTACCATATAAACAGTACTGCCAGGCTCAAACATCTTCTGAACAGCTAAAGCGACGTTCCCAGAGAAGAATCGGGCAATAGAATAAGGGAACAATAGAATTGATGATGCGAAGATGATAGGCATAACGCCAGACTGGTTAACCTTTAATGGTATAAAGGTACTTTGTCCGCCATATACCTTGTTCCCAACCACCCTTTTCGCATATTGCACTGGAAGACGTCGCTGTCCTTCTTGCAGAAGAATACACCCTGCAATTACAGCAAACATAAGAAGAAGAGCCAAGATCAAAACAAATATGCTCATTTCTCCTAACCGCAACATTCTCCAGCTACGAATAATAGCTTCTGGGAGCCGAGCAACGATACCAGCGAAAATAAGCAAAGAAATGCCATTACCAATTCCATGATCTGTAATTTCCTCGCCAAGCCACATCACTGCTAATGCTCCAGCAGTTACCGTCACAACTACGATAACCCCAGCAAAAAAGCCTCCATGGAATATTCCCACTCGGCCAAGCCAGAACGTCATGCCTATCGCTTGTATGCCAGCAAAAAGAATCGTCCCCCAACGGGTAATACGAATAATCTTTTTCCTTCCTTCCTCGCCTTCTTTCTGCATTTTTTCCAAGGCAGGAAAGACAATAACGAGGAGCTGCATAACAATGCTCGAGTTAATATAGGGTGTAACGCCGAGAGCGAAAATACTGAATCGCCTCAGCGCACCACCCGCAAAAATATCAAGGAACCCGAGCACACCAGCACCCTGTTCAAAAAGTTGGGCCATAGCAGACGCATCAATGCCAGGCGTTGGAATATGGGCGCCAAGACGGAAAATAAACAAAACTCCAAGTGTAAATAGTATCCGTCTCTTTAGATCTGGTAGCTTAAAGGCATCCCTGAAGGAATCTATCACTTAGATCACCTCAGCCTTCCCACCTGCAGCCGCTATTTTTTCAGCTGCCTGGGCACTGAAGGCGTGGACCCTAAGTGTAAGTCCCTGGGAAATTTCTCCTCTCGCGAGAATTTTTACCGGCTTTGTCAAATCTCTAACAAGACCTGCTCGATAGAGATCCTCTACCCCAACCACAGACCCCGCCTCAAAACGATCTGCGAGCTGTTCGAGATTAATAATCTGATAGCTCTTCGCAAAACGGGCATTGTTGAATCCGCGTTTGGGAACTCTTCGTGTAATGGGCATCTGCCCGCCTTCAAAACCAGGACGAACTCCTCCGCCAGCTCTTGATTTATGGCCTTTTGTTCCCTTCCCAGCTGTTTTGCCATTCCCACTACCAATTCCCTGTCCAAGACGTTTAGCTTTCTGGCGGGAACCAGGAGCAGGTCGAAGATCATGCAAATTCATGGTGCGTCCCTCCTAGTCTTCCACAACGGCCCATTCCACAAGGTGGTGGACCTGATTGATCATGCCACGAATTTGGGGGACATCCTCGTGCTCTACTGTCTGATGAAGTTTTTTGAGCCCAAGGGCCTTGATTGTCTTCTTCTGTCGAAGCTGATGTCCAATCGCGCTTCTAACCCATGTAATACGCAGTTTAGCCATAGGACAACCCCTCCTTATTCCGCCTCAGTCTGAGCGGTCTGTTTCCCTCTCAGACGCAAAATTTCTTCGGGCGTCCTCATCGTTTCAAGGGCCTGGAGCGTTGCCCAAGCAACATTAACAGGATTAGATGTTCTTCCTATAACTTTAGTAAGAACGTCCTTTACCCCACCAAGCTCCATAATGGCACGAACCACTCCACCGGCAATAACTCCAGTACCTGGTGCTGCTGGCTTAAGAAGCACATGAGCCGCACCAAAGTTCCCGTCTACCGGGTGGGGAATGGTGCTCCCTACTTTTTTCAATTCCCGAAGGTTCTTCGTCGCCTTATCAATACCTTTACGAACAGCCTCGGAGATTTCTTTGGCTTTGCCCATCCCTACACCTACGTATTGCTCGCCATCTCCAACGACAACAAGGACGCTAAACTTAAAACGTTTTCCACCTTTTACAACCTTGCTGACTCGGTTAATAGCCACAACACGCTCGGAGAGCTCTAAGCCTTTCGTGTCGACACGTTTCATGGTCATTCTCGGACCTCCCCTTTAGAACTTCAGGCCGGCTTCGCGAGCTGCTTCGGCAAGGGCTTTGACTTTTCCGTGGAACATGTGCCCACCCCTATCGAATACAACTGACACTATGCCTTTTTCAAGGGCCCGCTCTGCCGCAAGCTTGCCTACTGCTTTGGCCGCTTCGATGTTGCAGTGACCTGAAAGGGATCCCTTAAGTTCCTTTTCAAGAGTCGAAGCCGAGACAAGAGTATGGCCTGCCATGTCATCGATAATCTGAACATATATATAGTTCAGACTGTGATAAACGGCCATTCTAGGGCGCTCCGGCGTTCCGGAAACTTGTTTCCTGAGTCTCCGGTGCCGGATGATTCGCATATCATTTCTGCTTTTCGTTTTCATCCACGTCACCTCAGGTTACTTGGCACTGGCTTTGCCGGCCTTACGGATAATATGCTCGCCAGCATAGCGGATACCTTTCCCTTTATAGGGCTCAGGGCTCCTGAATGCTCGAATGATGGCAGCCACCTGGCCAACAAGCTGCCTATCAATGCCTTTAACGGATATTTTAGTGGGGCCATCGGTTAGAATTTCAATCCCCTTTGGAGGATCGTATTCCACCGGATTGGAGTACCCCACGTTGAGAATAAGTTTTTTACCCTGCATCTGCGCACGGTAACCAACTCCAACAATCTCCAGGTTTTTCACAAAACCCTCTGTTACTCCAGTCACCATATTTGCTACAAGAGCCCGCATCATTCCATGATAGGCTCGCGTTTGTTTCTCATCATTTCCTCGAGAAACAACGATGGCATCGTTATCGACAGAAACAGAAATCCCAGGTACAAGAGCAGAAGAAAGCTCTCCCTTGGGCCCTTTTACTATAACCTTGCCATCCTTTATTGTTACAGATGTTCCCTTGGCGAGGGTAATGGGTTTACGTCCAATTCGCGACATAGAAAATCCCTCCTCGCTACCAGACGTAGCAAACGACCTCTCCGCCAAGACCAAGCTGAGATGCCTCAGTATCAGTCTTTAGGCCATGGGAAGTGGAAATAATAGCAATTCCGAGACCACCCATAACCTTGGGGAGATTGTCTTTGCCCACATAGATCCTTCTGCCCGGTTTGCTGATCCGACGAAGTCCCTGAATAATTCGTTCACGGTTAGGACCGTAATTCAGGAAAATACGCAAAACAGCATAGGGCTTTTCAGGATCGTTGATGACTTTATAATTCCGGACATATCCCTCTTCTTTCAAAATCTTAGCTATGCTCAGTTTCATATTGCTGTGAGGGATATCAACACTCTCGTGGTACACCACGTTAGCATTCCGGATCCGCGTCAGCATATCAGCTATTGGATCGGTAACATACATTCCTGTGACCCCCTTATGTTCGCTCTCGCTTACCAGCTGGACTTAACGATTCCGGGGATCTTCCCCTCTCGAGCCAACTTGCGGAAGCAGCAGCGGCACATATCAAACTGACGCATATACGAGTGAATACGTCCGCAGATCGGGCATCTGTTATACTTCCGCACCTTAAACTTTGGGGGCAGCTGTGCTTTATATTTCATTGCTTTACGCGCCATATTTCATTTCCCCCTTGTACTTATCGGCTACTGAAAGGCATGCCGAGCTCTTTCAGCAAGGCAAAGGCCTCTTCGTCCGCTTTCGCAGTTGTTACAATAGAAACATTCATCCCGCGAGTTCGGATTACGTCATCATAGTCTACCTCTGGGAAGATAAGCTGCTCTCTAAGCCCGAGGTTATAATTTCCACGCCCATCAAAACCCCTACGGGAAATTCCCTGGAAGTCTTTAATGGAAGGCAACGCCAAAGATATAAGACGATCAAGGAACTCCCACATCCTGGCTCCTCGAAGAGTCACCTTACATCCTACCGGCATGCCTTGACGAAGTTTAAATCCGGCAATGGACTTTTTTGCCCGCTTCATAAGAGGTTGTTGACCAGTAATGGCCCGAACCTCAGCAAGAGCGGCGTCCATATATTTCATATCGGTTTTCGCTTCACCGACACCTACATTAACCACGATTTTAACAATCCGTGGAACCTCCATAACATTGGTGTAACCGAACTGTTCTTTCAGTCGAGGCACCACTTCATTCTTGTATTTGTCAAGAAAACGAGGATTCATGGTTTTGCCTCCCTACACCCTGTCTACTATTTCGCCGCATTTTTTGCAGACCCGAACTTTTCTACCATCCTCCAAAAAGGCTCGGCTAACTCTCGTTGCCTTGCCACAGGAGGGGCAAACAAGCATGATCTTTGCGGCATGAAGAGGGGCTTCCTTCTTCACAAGTCCGGACTGAGGGCTTTTAGGGGTCGGCTTTACATGGCGAGTGACCATATTAACGCCCTCGACAATGACCTTCCCCTCTTTGGGAAAATTACGAAGAATTTTCCCTTCTTTCCCCTTGTCTTTTCCTGAAATAACCTTGACAAGGTCTCCCTTTCTAATTCTCATTTTGCTCATTCTCGCATTGCCCCCTTAGACAACTTCAGGAGCCAGAGAGAGTATTCTCATATACTTCTTGGCCCGGAGTTCTCTTCCTACAGGACCAAATATGCGTGTCCCTTTAGGGTCTCCATTGTTGTCGATAATTACGGCTGCGTTATCGTCAAAACGGACATAAGATCCGTCAGGACGGCGCACTTCCTTTTTCGTACGGACAATGACAGCTTTAACCACAGAACCTTTAGCTACATTGCTATTGGGGATAGCCTCTCGAACTGAAGCGACTATCACATCTCCGATGGTTCCATACCGCCGTCCACTTCCGCCTAGAACCTGTATGCACATCAGGCTTTTTGCCCCAGAGTTATCAGCTACATTAAGGACTGTTCTAAGCTGAATCATGACCTATTCCTCCTCGGCCACTTCGTCAACGGGAGTGTCAAGCACTGGGGCTCTCTGAATAACTCTCTCAAGAGCCCAGCATTTTCTACGGCTTAAAGGCCGGGTTTCCACTATGCTCACAAGATCCCCAACCCGACAGGTGTTTTCTGGATCACTAGCCATATACTTCGTGGCTTTAATAATCCTCTTCCCGTACAACGGATGAATATCGTGCCGGATTACACGGACGACGATGGTCTTGTCCATTTTATCGCTGACAACCGTGCCAACCCGTTTCTTACGATGGGGTGTACGTGCCTCCATCTGTCGTTACCTCCTTCCAGCAGCGCTTTCAGAAGCCTGCTGTTTCTCTCGTACCACCGTTAAAACTCTAGCGATGGTCTTTTTTACCGCTTTGATCCGGCTTGTGTTCTGAAGCTGTCCAATGGCGTTTTGAAACCGAAGGTTGAACAGCTCTTCCTTATATTGACGATGCTTCTCCTGAAGCTCTTCGAGAGTCAAATCTCGTAAACTCTTCGCATCCATTTCTATTCACCACCCAGACCTTCACGGGCAACAATTCTAACCTTGACAGGCAACTTATGAGAAGCAGTTCTGAAAGCATCTTCTACAACTTCTCGAGAGACACCGGCCACTTCAAAAAGGATACGCCCTCGTTTAACTGGAGCTACCCAAAACTCTGGGCTTCCCTTCCCCTTACCCATACGAGTTTCAAGGGGTTTTTTGGTAAAGGGATGGTCTGGGAAAATTCTGATCCAGATTTTACCGCCCTTTTTCATTTTTCTGGAGATAGCGATACGGGTTGCTTCTATCTGTCGAGCCGTAATCCAGGCACAATCAAGAGCCTGAAGGCCATAGTCACCAAAAGCAACTGTAACGCCGCCCTTTGCTGTACCGCGAAGAGGTCTCCGATAGGGTTTCCGATATTTAACTCTTTTCGGCATAAGCATGACGGATTACCCCCTCTTTCTAAATGGTCTGGTTGCCATAGGTTTTTCGTTTGCCTTGTCCCTAAATATCCAGACCTTTACGCCAATAATTCCATACATGGTTTCCGCTTCAGAAAAGCCGTAATCAATATCGGCCCGAAGAGTGGAAAGAGGCAACTGCCCCTCGTTATACCATTCAGTCCGCGCGATTTCAGCTCCTCCAAGACGACCAGAACACTGGATTTTGATACCCTTTGCACCAGATTTCATCGCTCGGAAGATAGCCTGTTTCATGGCTCTCCGGAAGCTGACCCGGCGCTCCAGCGCAGAGGATACGTTCTCCGCTACAAGCTGGGCCTCCACGTCAGGATTTTTAATCTCCTGAACGTTGATCATAATTTTTGATCCAGTCATCTTCTGAAGGTCTTCTTTAACCGCCTGAATCTCCGCGCCACCACGCCCAATTACTACACCAGGCCGGGAGGTCCAAATTGAAAACCGCATAACATTACCCACGCGCTCTATGTCGACTCTGGCGATACCGGCATGGGCCCATCTATCCAGAATCCACTTCCTTAGTTTGAGATCTTCATGGAGCTTCTTTGCATAATCTCTGCCTTCAGCGTACCACTTAGACTCCCATTCTGTCACTACACCTAATCTGTATCCCACTGGGTGAACTTTCTGTCCCACGAGTTCCCCCTCCTTAACGTTCCGCAACGATAATCGTTACGTGGCTGGTACGGTGCCGATAGGGATGGGCTCTTCCCATAGAAACGGGGCGAAAACGTTTCATGCTGGGTCCCTGATCTGCCGTAGCTGTAATAACATGCAGCTTGTCAGTATCCATGCCGTAGTTATGCTCAGCATTAGCTACCGCACTCTGCAAAACCTTGCTGACGACTCTTGCTGCCTTATTAGGGCAATACTTGAGTATCATCATCGCTTCATTTGCTTTTTTCCCTCTGATGAGAGGCAGAATCTTTCTCACCTTGTAGGGAGAGAGCCTCACCTGTCTGGCAACGGCTTTAGCTTCCATTACCATCACTCTCCTACTTCACTCTCGAAGAGCGTTCCTGGCCAGCATGATGTGCTAATTTGCGGGTCGGAGCAAACTCTCCAAGTTTATGTCCCACCATATTTTCACTTATATAGATGGGAATATGAATTCGACCATTATGTACCGCTATGGTATGACCAATCATCGCCGGAACGATTGTAGAACGCCGAGACCAGGTTTTAAGAACCTTTTTATTCCCCGATACGTTCATATCCTCTATCCTGCGAAGAAGTTTAAGGTCAACATAGGGCCCTTTCTTAGTGGAACGAGCCATATCAGTCCCTCCTCACGCTACTTCGCATACCGGCGGCGAACAATGAGCCTATCGCTAGGCTTGTTCTTCCGGGTACGATAACCTTTAGCCAGAGTTCCCCACGGAGAGACAGGATGTTTATGCGATTTGCTTCGTCCTTCTCCTCCACCAAGTGGGTGATCCACTGGGTTCATAACCATTCCACGCACTTTCGGTCTTCGGCCCAGATGCCGAGTTTTACCTGCTTTTCCCAAAGAAATATTCTCATGCTCTACATTGCCAAGTTGACCGACCGTGGCCATACACTCGTTGAGAACCAGCCGAAGCTCTCCGCTAGGCATCCTCAAATAAGCGTATTTACCCTCTTTAGCCATGACTTGAGCAGAAGTCCCAGCAGAACGAACAAGCTTCCCGCCACAGCCCGGCTCGAGTTCTATGTTATGAACAATAGTTCCCACCGGTATATCTTTCAATTTCAATGCGTTACCAGGTTTGATATCAGACTCTGGTCCAGCTACCACAGTGTCTCCTACGTTCAGCTCTGCTGGGGCAAGAATATAACGTTTGTCCCCATCGAGATAATGAACCAAGGCGATACGTGCAGATCTGTTTGGATCATATTCAATAGCTGCAACTTTGCCAGGAACACCTATATTATCCCGTCTAAAATCGATAACTCGATAGAGACGTTTTACTCCGCCGCCACGACGGCGCATAGTAATGCGACCTAAATTGTTCCGTCCGCCTGATTTCTTTAAAGCGGCGGTCAGGGCGCGTTCCGGCTCGCTTTTTGTCACATCTTCGTAAGACTGACTAGACATTGCACGACGGCCAGGAGTATAGGGTTTGAACTCTTTAACAGACATTATTCTCGTCTCCCCCCTGCCTAAATGCTCGCGCCCTCAAAGAACTCGATACGTTCGCCTTCTGCAAGGCTAACAATCGCTTTCTTCCAAGAACGGGTTTTTCCCACAAAAACACCCATCCTTTTGGGCTTAGAACGGACTCTCATCATATGGACATCCGTGACTTTGACCTTGAAAACTTCTTCCACAGCATGCCGAACCTGAATTTTATTGGCACTGGTGTGTACTTCGAATGTATATTTATTATGCTCCATTAACCGGCTGCTCTTTTCGGTAATAACCGGTCTGATTATAATATCGTGAGCAAGGAGTTTCATATGGAGTACACCTCCTCAATCCGGGCAACGGCTTCCTGTGTCAGAACCAGACTCTGATAATTCAAAAGATCGTAGACATTTATATTGCCCACGTTAATAACTCTCGCTCCTGGAATATTACGAGCGGATTTCGCTACAGCGTCGTTAGGTTCATGTACGATAACCAACGGTTTCTTTGCACTGATTTTCTCAAAGAACCCGAGCATAGATTTTGTTGACGGAGTCTCCACATCAAAGTTTTCAAGTACGGTCAACAAATTATCTCGAACCTTTAGTGAAAGTGCGCTTCTCAACGCGAGACGGCGAACTTTTCTATTGACCTTCTGGCTGTAGTCGCGAGGTTTCGGGCCATGGGCCACTCCACCTCCAACCCAAATCGGGGATCGAGTACTTCCTTGACGTGCCCGACCAGTATGTTTCTGCCGCCAAGGCTTCCGTCCTCCCCCGCTAACCTCTCCTCTTCCTTTGGCGCTGTGAGTCCCTTGGCGTCGGTTCGCCAATTGAGCCACAACAACCTGATGCATAGCCGGTACGTGAATCGGCGCAGCAAACACAGAGTCGGAAAGCTGGAGGTCACTTATCTCTTCACCCTGAAAACTAACAAGCTTCACAGTAGGCATAATCGTTCTGCCCTCCTTCTGTTCCCGACCTAATCCTGCTTGTAGACTGTAATGATACCATTTCTAGTACCAGGTACAGCCCCTTTAACCAGCAGAAGATTGTTTTCAGTATCTACTGCCACAACGGTAAGGTTTTTGACGGTAACTCTTTCTCCACCCATACGCCCAGGCATGGTTTTACCCTTAAAGATTTTCCCAGGATAGCTGCTCGCTCCACTGGAACCAGGGTGGCGATGAGTTTTAGATACACCGTGGGTAGCAAAAGTTCCACCGAAGTTGAAACGTTTTATAACACCAGCGAACCCCTTACCCTTGCTCATGCCGACTACATTAATCTTTTCCCCTTCTTTGAAAAGGGAAACATCAATAGCCTGCCCTATTTCGTATCCATCAACACTACCAAGACGAAATTCTCTCAAGTACCGTTGAGGCTCTACGTTAACCTTATCGAACTGCCCTTTCACAGGCTTTGTGAGCTTGTGGGGCTTCATTTCTCCGAAGCCAAGAAGAATAGCGGAATAACCGTTCTTATCGGGGGTTCGGAGTGCAACTACAGGACATGGTCCTGCTTGGATAACCGTTACAGGAACGGCTTGCCCTGTTTCGTTGTATATCTGGGTCATACCCAGCTTTCGCCCCAGAATTCCAATGCTCATCAACTTCCACTCCTTTCAGCTCAGAGCTTCCTACAGTTTGATCTGGATGTCCACCCCAGAAGGAAGGTTCAGCTGCATAAGCGCATCCATAGTTTTTTGAGTAGGATTGACAATGTCAATTAAGCGCTTATGAGTTCTCATTTCAAACTGCTCCCTCGCATCCTTGTCTTTGTGCGGGGACTTCAAAACAGTATACTTATTAATTTCCGTTGGCAGAGGGATAGGACCAGACACTTTCGCCCCACTTCTCTCCGCCGTTTCCGCTATCTGAGAGGCAGAGCTATCTAACACTCTATGATCAAAAGCCTTCAGACGAATACGAATTTTCTTTGCCAAAATCAACGACCCCCTTTGTTGGGGTTACCCAAGAATTTCAGTTACAA
>NZ_DHFC01000019.1:0-48497 GCF_002400205.1 Aminobacterium sp. UBA4834
GCCTTACATTCTGGAATGATAGAGAACTGACAAAAAGCGTGTAAAGAAACGAAAAGAACAGAAAGAGTATTTCCCTTCACTGAAACGATCATTATATAAGTACTACTTCCCTTAAGTCTTTCTATTCCATATTTTCTATAAAGAAAATAATCTCTTAATATGTTATTCTTTATTATATTATTTATAGCTTTTCTATATCTTTCTTTACATGTGGTGATATTGTGTTTTTAGATGAGAGAACATGGAAAAACTTTTCTGCTTTTCTTTTGAAAGACGAAGTGACAGGACCTCTTATTAAGAATAATTATGAAAAATATCGTCGTACATCTTTTCCTATTGCCGAGTTTTTACATCTTTCGCCAGGATTAGAAGATCGTCTTCTTGCTCTCATGCGAATGTTTACGCAGCTTCCTATTGTATTTTTGCCTCTTTCCCCTCCTAATAAAGAGGCGTTGGCTTTTTTTACTATGGAACAGATAGAACGGTTAGACATTCTTCCTCTCTCATGTATTCCTGAAAAAAATGAACTTCAAATAGCTCTTTTTGACCCTTTTAACGCAGATAAACTCCGTTATATACATAATGCGACCCATATGAACCTTAAACTTTTTCTAGCTCCTCTCTCCCAGATCCGCAAAATCGTTTATGGCCTCCAAGGTAATAAAGAAGGGGAAGTAAGCTTATCATCTCCTAACTCAGTTGTATGTTTTGTAGATTCTATTATCGAAAAAGCTTTAACATGTAGAGCCTCTGATATACATGTAGAACCTTTCGCAGATTTTAGCCGTATCCGTTATAGAGTTGATGGATGTTGCTACCCTATGTATGTCTTTTCTCCTGATTTTCATCCATCTGTGATTTCTCGAATAAAGTTGCTTGCATCTATGGATATAGCAGAAAAGAGACTTCCTCAAGATGGCCGTTTTTGTCTCCATCCATCTCTGTCTATGCCTATAGATGTCAGAGTTTCTTCTTTACCGACGCTCTACGGAGAAAAATTAGTTCTTCGTCTCCTGGACCCATCGGCATCTCCTGAGAATATTGAAAAATTAGGACTTGGCAGTAGTGAGCTCGATCAACTAAGAAATATTCTCAATAAAGGAGAAGGAATGTTCCTTGTTACAGGACCTACTGGGAGTGGAAAATCAACAACTTTGCACGCTTTAATTGACGAAATGAATGCCGATGTTCTGAATATAACAACTGTGGAAGATCCTGTAGAACGTACACATGAAGGTGTAACACAAGTACAGGTAGACGAAAAAACAGGTCGTTCTTTTCATTCTGTTTTGCGCTCAATTCTGCGACAAGATCCTGACGTTATTATGGTCGGCGAGATTCGGGATCCTGAAACAGCGCAGCTCGCCATGAGAGCAGCACTTACGGGGCATTTCGTTTTATCTTCTCTTCACACGGAGGATGCAGCAAGTGCTCCTTTGCGCCTGATGGAAATGGGAGTTCCTCCATTTCTAGTTGTATCGGCTCTAAAAGCAGTTCTTTCTCAGCGACTGATACGTCTTCTTTGCCCTTATTGCAAAGAAGTTCTTTCTGATATAAGCGTGGGTAAAAAATACACAGCGAGAGGATGTCATTATTGTCAAGGGACTGGGTATAAAGGAAGGACTGGAGTTTTTGAACTCATGTTCATAACTCAAAATATACGTCGTCTTCTTTTGCAAGAAGAGCCAACGCAGTTACTTCGTGTTCAGGCTAAAAAAGAAGGAATGAAAACTTTAAGCGAGAATGCAATGGAAAAAGTGTATTTAGGAGAAACGTCTGTGGAAGAAATTTCTCTGCTTTAAAGGGAGGTTAAGAGAAAAGTGATTTTCCGGTACCGTGCTCGTTCGACTTCAAATGGCGAACGAATTTCGAGTGGCTCTATAAAAGCTTCATCAAAGAAAGACGCAGCACAAAAACTTCAAGCACAAGGCCTTATGCCTGTCTACTTGAGGCGACATGTATCAGCGGAACTTTTTTCTTTCCCTTCAAGAGGTAAACGCCGTCTTTCTTCTCGTTTCTTAGCGAGCTTTTTTTCTCAACTTTCCTCTATCCTGCAAGCAGGGGGAACTATATCATTAGCTCTTGTTGTAATAGAGCAAGAGTGCCCCAAAGCTTCTTTTATTCCGTTTATTAAAGATTTGAGAGTAAATTTAGAGAAGGGGTTGGCGTTCAGTGATAGCTTATAT
This sequence comes from Aminobacterium sp. UBA4834, assembly GCF_002400205.1. Classification (NCBI taxonomy): domain Bacteria; kingdom Thermotogati; phylum Synergistota; class Synergistia; order Synergistales; family Aminobacteriaceae; genus Aminobacterium; species Aminobacterium sp. UBA4834. The sequence goes on from NZ_DHFC01000019.1 coordinate 2,187, forward strand.
GAAAGTGCTTTTTTGCCTCCTGGAGTTGTTCCTATTGTAAAGGCCGGAGAAGAAAGTGGAAAACTTCCTAAAATGCTATCGCAATTGTCGCTTTTCTTTGAACAAAAAATTGATTTTCATCGGAAGCTTTTTACAGCATGGCTTTATCCCGCTTTTATAGGAATTTTAGCTTGTTTTGTCTTTGGAATTCTTTTTAATAAAGTCTTACCTGAAATAGAGGACTTTTTAAAAAGACTGAATATCCCTCTTCCTAAAATAACGAGGCTTATTATTTTTTTATCAGAGAGGCGGAAATTTATAGGGCTATTAACGTTGATGTTTTTGGTATTTTCTGTGGTTATCTGGCACTATTTCAGAAAAGGGTTTCCCTTTGATCGTTTTAATTATCAGAGATGTTCTATCAGTTTTTTTAGAAAAAAATTTTTATTGGTTCGAAGCCTGTATATATTGGCAGCTCTTTTAGAGGCGGGAATGCCCTTGTTAAAAGCTATTCACTTGACAGGAAATGCTACCGGTCATGAGGGAGTCCAAAGAATCTGGGAGGAAGTGGCTCAGAAACTTGGTCAGGGAGTACCCCTGGGGAGAGCTTTTCGAGAGCACTCTTTTTTCCCTTCCGCTTTTGCTCCTCTGGTTTCTTTAGGGGAACAGACAGGCACTCTGCAATGGGTGATTCAAAAAGAAGCAGAACAAAATAAGAAGAGCCTCGCTACAGATTTCAAGAGGGTTGAAGTCCTTATGGAGCCTGTCCTTACACTTGTAATCGGCATTTTTGTTCTCTTTATGGTTGTAGCTCTGTTTATGCCTCTTATGAGAGCTGTGCATAGCCTTGTGTTGTAACAAATTTATAGGGAAAGGAGCGAAAATAACAAAGTGAAAGGATTTAAAGGAAAAACAGAGGGGTTTTCGTTAATAGAACTGCTTGTGGTTCTCATGATCATGGGGCTCTTATCAGGGGGGGTAATGATTGCAGCTTCTCGGGCTATGGCTTCTGCGGAGGCGGTTCGAATTATATCTGATTTGAGGTCTATTAAAGTTGCTTATCTCATGTTTTCTATGGAAGAAGATGCAGAAATTAATGATCCATCTACTTTTGATATAACGTGCCTCGAAACGTATCTTGATAGAAAAATTCAGGCCGAATCTTTTTCTTTGTATGGAAATGAGGAAAAACTTTTTATAGGTTGCGGTCCCATAAAAAAGAAAGTTTCTCGGTATATAGAACAACGGGCGGAAGAAAATGGACTATATGGCTCATCCAGCTCTTCGGAAGAGCCCCAAACACCCTATGTAAGTGGTGAAGAACCTTGGGTATGGATAAGGGTTATGTAACTGAAGACGAGAAAAAGTCTGAAGGTTTTATCTTTGTCGAAGCCTTAATAGGTCTTTTAATAGGTTCTCTTCTTTTAACAAGTGTGTTTTATACCCTTACCAATACTATGGCTTTCATTTCTCGAAACCATAAATCTTTCGTTGGTTGCTGGGCTGCTCATTACGTAGCGGAATATGGCTGGGATGAGGACAACTTTTCCTCTCCAGATTTAGGCTTTTGGATTGAGAAGAAGCTTGTAAATTCTTGCAATATCATAGTTTCAGTTTTTTCTTGCTCATTTGTAGAAGGGGACCTGAAAAATCATGAAAAAATTTATGAACTTTCAATCTGGAGATAGAAGGAAATATTATGGTTTATGTCTTCCGGAAGTTCTTATGGCCCTCTTCGTAGGAGCGATGGTAAGCACAGCTTTATTATGGGGCTGGCGAGGAATGTCTGATTGTGTGTCTCTTATGGTTTTGGAAAGAAAAACGCAAGTAAAAACAGCTCATGCTATAGCTCTTTTAATGCCTAAAGTTCTCAATGGAGCCTTGGGGATTCCTGGAGTGCCAGAAGAGTACCAAAAGACCTTTAGTGATATACCAGCTCTTGGAGCATGGAGAAAGCCAGTAACTATTGTTCCGAACAATAGAGCTCAGAACCTTGGCATTGACTGGGGAGATGAGCTTCGAATAGTTTATGCCGTCCCTACTGCCAATAAAGTACAGTCAGTTTTTCCAGAAAAACAAGAGGTGGTTCTCTCTGTTCCTCCTTCACCTAATAAGCTTAGAGGAACGACAGGAAAAGCAGGAAAAACTTTTAATTGGGTGATTTTCTTAGGAGCTTCTCGCCCTTTGCGATTGAAGGGGATACGGGGAAGAATATTACAATTATCCGAATTGAGTGAAGATGTTGCAAGTATCCCAGTTGGTGCTTCCTTACATTTGCTTAGAGCTGCCAAAATATATGTAAAGATGGGACCAAGTGGAGGTCCAGAGCTATATTGTCACGATGTTACATATCAAAACTCGCAACCAGTGGTAAGCGGCATAGAAAAAGCATCTTTTGCTTATAACGAGGAGAAAGGAGTTCTAGAAGTTTGCTTTTTAGTAAAGCACAAAAAAAAGAGCCAAGAAGTAAACACTGCCTTTCGACTACGCAATATGCCTCTAAAAGCGGAGGATTCGTAGTAATAGTGATATTAATCTCTTTGGCTTATTTTTCCATGTTAATCCCTTGGTTCTATTCTTTCCTGGAAGACAATCTATGGATGACTGATGTTGTGGATATCTGGGTAAAACTTTATCACAGCTCTCTTTTTGGAGTATATCAAGGAATTCACTGGATCAAAACATATCATCAACAAGGGAAAGAATGGATTTTTTATGCTAGGAAAGAAGGGGTACCTCCTTATAATTTGTTACCCCCTGAATATGAAATTTTGAATCTTAATGGAGTAGAGGTACAAGTTGTAGCTTTGGATTGTGGTGTTTATTACGAAGATCGGGAAAAATGGATGCCTCCATATTTCAGATCATCTCAGGATGATCGATATATATGGTTTTGTTCTAAAGGGAGGAAGGGATCAACAGCTATAAAGGTGGAGTGTCTAGTGCATTACCCTACCTGTAGAAGTATCTATTGGTCTTTTGGAAACCTTTAAAGAGAGGTGATTTTTTTGTGGAACTTCCCTTGGGGGAAAAAATGGAAGAAAATTCCCCTCACTGGGGTTTCTATAGAGAAACGGGTGGTTCGATATATTCATCTAGACTGGGAAAAAGGGCAGTTGCATGTTAAGCAAGCATTAAAGTTGCCATCCCCAAAGGAAAAGAATATTTTTGATCGGACACAGGATTGGCTCTCTCTTTTCTTGTCCTTGAAAAAGGAATCGTTTCTACCGCTGAATCCGTTAATGAACATAAGTTTTATGCTAAAGGAAACGGCTTTGCATACTTTGTGTTTCCCTTTAATGTCTCATAAAGAATTGCGAGAGGCTTTTAAATGGGAGTTTCAACGAATTTTTGGGATGGGCTTAGATGATACGTGTAGAGACAGTGTTGCTCTAGAGCTGTCCGATGGGCGGAAGGGGCAACATTGTTTTCTTACTGCGGCTATAAAGAAATGTCATGTTTTGAAACTTATGAAACTTTTAAAAAAATCTCGAATAGGTGCAGCCTGCCTTGAACCTCCTCAAATAAGTCTTTTGCGAGCCTTTAAAGGGGTCGATTCTTTAGAGAGAGAGCCAATGATGCTTGCTTTTCGAGATGAAGAAGAAGAAATAACGTCTCTTATCATTTCTGAAAATGAAGATATACGAAGTGCTATTCTCCCTTTAAAAGAAACAGTGGAACAGATCCACATGGAAGTAGCTCTGTGCGAAAAAGATATTCAAAATCTTTCGGGACAATACTGGCTTAGGGGGTGCAAAGACATGAAGAATGAAATTACGCAAATTCTTCCTTCGTTTATACCAGCACTATCTCCATGGAAGAAATGGAAAATAGAAAAAAATGGGTTTGATTTAGATGGTTTTGAAGTCGCAGTGGGCGTAGCGTTAAGGGATTTCTCATGAGTTTATCTATGGATTTGCTTCCATCTTATATAAAAGGCAGAAAAAGAGACCTCCTTAACAAATGGGAAGAAGGGATTATGTGGGGCGTGGTTGCATTTTTTACTTTTTCCTTGGGATTTGCCTTGCATAACGGAAAGAAATGTGGAATGAAAATGGAGGAAAATATAGGATACATGCAGAATAAAATAGCCCAGATGGCGATTTTGCAAAAAGAGTTAGATCATCAATATACGACATTATGTTCTGAATGTAAAAACTGGATCTCGTTTTTTCAACAATCAAGATTTTTCTTCGGGCGTTTTTTAGAGATTCTCACAAGCAATCTTCCCGATTCGGTTTCTCTTAAAGAAATTTCTTTTGACCAAAAGTCTGTTCTTTTGGTAGGAGAGGGTAGAGGTGATGAGATATTGTTGTGGAGAGATTCTCTTTCTGAGTTTTTTCCTTCAGAAGAGATATGCTGCCCTCTCCTCTCGTGGAAAGGTGATTTTGCTCTGTTTAAAATGAAAATAACCCAGAGCAAGAGATGCGAGCGATCTCATTGAAGAAAAGTTCACTGTATCTGCGTTTTTTCAAGGGGACATGGGGAGTATTTATTCTCGTCTGTTTCTTTATTTTATGTTGCATGGTTGTGAGACAAAAAACAGCGAGGACGCGATTGCTACAAGTAAGCCTTCAAAAGCAACGAGTAGAGGAAAAGGTTGCGTGTTTAATGCAGCAAGTCTCTCTTTACGAAAAAATCTTAAAGCAAGTTGAAGAAAAATATAAAAGAGATACAGCTTCTTCCCCGAGCCCGAGAAAGAGACTTTATGATCTGGCAAAAAAATGTGGGTTGACTATTGCAAGGTTTTACGAAGATCAGAAGGAACCGAATCTTGTACGTATGGAATGTAGAGGGCTCTACTCTCAGTGTGTCGATTTTATTAAAGAAAGCGAAAAACTTTATGGCTTAGCACATTTACAGCAAGGGGAACTATATCCCTGTCGAGAAGAAGTTTTTTTACACATTTCATTTGATATAAGAAAGATAGGTGAAAAACAAAGTGACAGTAAAATATAGTCTATGGAAATTTTTATCTCTACTCAGTCTTCTTAGTGGTTCTTTTGTTTTTTTATATTTAGGTTATATCTGGTTCCCCCAAAATGTCGCAGTTTATGGTGATGTGATGGAATCAAAAAAGGCTCAGATTCCTCAATGTAACGAAAATTCACATGAAGACGAGCAGTATATAAAAACTCTCGCTACTTTTCTTCGTTGCGAAGTAGAAAGTAAAGGGAATAGAGAGCAACTTTTTGCACTCCCACGAAAACTATCCCCATTTATAAGCTCTCGAAGAGAATCTTTAGAAAAACGGAAGGAAGAGGAAGCTTCTCATCCTCTTATGCGCATCTCTGGCGTTCTACTGGGGGAGGGGGGAAATTTATCCCTCGTGGATATGTTGTCTAGCGGAGAAGAGGGCACCATTGTAAGAGAAAAAGAAGTGCTAGGAGACCAAAAGGTAGTGTTCCGTCATATCTCCATAGATAATGTGGAATTAGAGGTAGGGGGGCAGCATTCATTTGTGGCGATAGGGGAAAAATGGGAAAATTCTTCTTTTCAAGGTGCTGAGGGTCATTGATATTATTAAAAAAAGAATATGTTTCTTTCATGAAAAAATCTATCTTTTTTATTTTTGTTTGTATCTGTACAAGTAGTGTGGCTTGGTGTGAAGATTTCCCTACTATGCTTGGGGTTAAAGTTAAACAGATAGGGGATCAGAAGGTTTGTATGGAAGTATCGGGTATTTCCTTACCATTTCCAGAGATACGTAACAGTGGAGAAGGAGAAAGTCTATTGAAATGGCCAGGAGTCTTTCTCCCTGCAAAAAAGTGGGAGAAAGACTATCCTTTCCCTCTATTGTTTTCAGTTCGGGCCTGGGAAGAAAATGGCCATACTTTTATGAATTTATTACACGAAGATGGCATGCACATTTCCCTCAAGGATGGGGGGAATGGTAAAAAGCATATTTCTCTTGTAAAAATATTACAAAAGGAGAGGGGGCCTCTTATACAGAAAAGAAAAGAAATTACAAATTTTTCTGAGTACTCGAAACCTATCTCACTCTCTTTAAGAGAAGTGAGACTTACGGATGTTTTTCGTCTTTTTGCGGAGTTTTGGGGTGTGAATTTGCTCCTCGATGATTCTGTTCCTCAGAAGAATATAACCCTTACTCTTAAAAATCTTCCTGCCGATGTAGCTTTCGGATATATATTAAAGACTCAAGGTCTTCGCTTTGCTACTCTCGGTGATACAACTCTATGGATTGGGTCCTCTGAGGATCTTGGTAAAAAACTGGGGATGGCCAGAACAAAAGCGTATCATTTAGCCTATAGCGATGTAGTTCAGGTCAGGAACATAATTATGCGTCTTACAGGTTTACGTAAAGTAGTTGAAGATAAAAGAAGGAACTTTCTTTACATTACGGCGGTAGAAGATGATCTTTTAAAGGTTGAAGAGTTGCTTTCAGTTATTGATCATCCTGGGAAACAGGTCATGATTGAAGCTCGAATAGTAGAGGTGTCTGACCGAGCGGGGGAAGAAGTCGCTTCATGTATTGACTCAATTTATCGTCATTGGCTTTTAGAGTATCAAGGCGGAGGCAGCCCCGGAAAGGTAAGGTATCAGTACAGCTCTGGAGAAAAGGATTCTCCTGTAGTAGAAACTTTAACAGGTACTATGAGGAAACTTGATGCTCTTCTATCTATGTTAGAAAAAGAAGAGAAAGGACATGTTCTGGCCGAGCCATCGGTTATTGCTGTAGAGGGAACTAAGGCGAAAATTCGTCTTGTTCAGAAGTATCCCTATGTTTCTGTCCGCGACGAAGCTGGCAATCCTTCTTATGTTTCCGAAGAAGTGGGGCCTCAGTTGGAAATGACCCCTTTCATAGGAAGAGATCAGATAGTTACAATAGATTTAGCTATTCGAACGGGGGAAGTCTTGTCATGGCGAGAGGGAGCAAGGGGAGAAACCTACCCAGAAACGAGTACCCGAGAGGTTGAAACTACTGTTCGGATTCGTGACGGAGAGCCTTTTGTCATAGGGGGTCTTTTTAAGGAACAGAAACGGGAAAATCATTATAAAGTTCCAGTTTTGGGAGACGTGCCTTTTCTAGGGACAATGTTTGCTTCTCATAACACGGAGAAGGAAAAAAATGAGGTAATTGTGATTGTCATTCCACATATTCTTCATGTTTCTAATTCCGCCCCTTGACTAAACTGGGAGTCCTCCTTATAATGTCTGAGTGCTGGCCGGGCTGGCGGAATAGGTAGACGCACGGGACTTAAAATCCTGGGGACCGAAAAGTCCGTGCGGGTTCGAGTCCCGCGTCCGGCACCATAAAAGAATTCGTCGAGTTTTTATTTTAGGTAAAACTACATCGCGGGGTGGAGCAGTCAGGAAGCTCGTCGGGCTCATAACCCGAAGGTCGCAGGTTCAAATCCTGCCCCCGCAACCATTTTTTTAGGCGGTGTAGCTCAGATGGCTAGAGCATGCGGTTCATACCCGCAGTGTCACTGGTTCGATTCCAGTCACCGCCACCAATATTTAAAGATAACAGGCGGGAGCCATGTCTCCCGCCGTTTTTGTTTCACCTCGTATTAGTGGAGGTGGAGTGATGAATGGTGTGAAAAGCGTAGACAAAGATCTTCCCTTCGAAATGTCCTTATCATATTTACGTCGCCGCTTTTGGGCTATAGCCCAAAAGCAAGGCTGGGCAGATAAAAAAGGCCCGGCAGTGGTCGCTGTCTCAGGCGGTAGCGACTCCGTGGCCCTCCTGTGGTTTTTTGTTCAATTTTGGCCTTATGAAGTTATCGTAGCCCATTTGGAACATGGAATTCGAGATCAGAGCTCTCTAGATGATGCGGTTTTTGTCCGCCATCTAGGAGAGGGGTGGGGTTGTCGAGTATGTATAGAACATTCTTCTGTGCCAGATCTTCTTCGCAAGGGAGAATCTGTAGAGGAGGGAGCTCGAAGGATCCGCTACGATTTTTTAAGACGTGTGGCTCAAAAACATAATGCCGTAATAATAGCACTAGGCCACACGGCTAATGATGTAGCAGAGACGGTTCTTTTTAATATATGCCGAGGGACAGGCCCGTCTGGACTTGTGGGAATTCCAGAAGTGCGTGGTCTTTTTGTTCGGCCCCTCATAAATTGGTGGCGTGACGAATTAAGAGAGCTTATATCTTCTCGAGGAATTTCCTGGAGAGAAGATATAACGAACGTTGACGTTACTTATACAAGGAATCGAATTCGCCTCGAAATCCTACCTCTTTTGGAACGAACAGTAAATTCAGCTACTCGAAAGCATCTAGTAGCGTTGGCAAAAGATATGCAGGAGTATAGAACGGAAGAGGAGGAAACCGGACAGGCTCTTTTGTTAGAAGGAAGACGGGATTTCCCACTAGCCCAATATGCGGCGGATGTTTCTTTTGCTCGTTCTTTATCGAAACGAGATCTGGCCTGGTTTATCCGTGCAGTAGGTCGAGATCTTCGCCTTAAAGCTCTTCCAAGGCATCGTCTCACAAATCTCATTGATACTATCAAAAAATCTGGACGATGGCTTTTCCAGTGGGAAAAAGAAAGTTTTGTATATTGTGGATCTGATTTTATAGTATGGATAAATCCTAAAGTCCTGTATAATACTCTCGCTGAAGATCAAGAAATTCTCCTAGAAGGAGAGGGTTGTAGTTTCAGATGGGGAAGATGGAGTGTGGAATGGGAGAAGGTTCGTTCTTTACCCCCGATCAAAAAATATCCTCTTTCTTCTAGATGTGTTATATATTCTTTACAAGAGGGCAAAAAATTTCGTATTACTACTGTCTCCGCTATCAGTGCCACTCTCTCTAAAGAAGAACGGAAAGCTATTCCGTGGTGGCTCTTTGATTTCTGGCCTGTTTTAGAAGGTCCTGGCGGATGGCGTTGGATACCACAATGGGGGGCTTCACATAATGTCGTGAAAGAAGAAGGCCCCTGGATCATTTTTAAGCTGACGCTTCTGGCTTCAGCCCTGGAAGGGGAACGGTAGAATGAACTATGTAGTGTCGGAAGTGCTCCTGTCGAAGGATACCATATCGAAAAAGGTACAGGAGCTTGGGGAACAGATCGCTCAAGATTATGCTGGAGAAGATTTGGTAACAGTGGGGATATTGAAAGGAGCCGTTGTTTTCCTTTCTGATCTCGTTCGTCATATTGGAAATAATGTGAATGTTATTATGGATTTTATGGCAGTATCTTCCTACGGGGACTCCACGAAAACCTGTGGTGTTGTTAAAATAAACAAGGATATTGATACGAGCATTAAAGGGAAACATGTTCTTATCGTAGAAGACATTGTAGATACGGGCCTAACTCTTTCTTACCTCATTCGATTGATGAAGGAGCGTCATCCTAAAAGTGTTCGTGTGTGTGTTCTTCTTGATAAGATGGAGCGGCGTAAAGTTCCAGTGTCAGTAGATTATAAGGGATTTGATATTCCAGATGAATTCGTGGTAGGGTATGGGTTAGATTATGCTGGCAAATGGAGAAATCTTCCTTCAATCCACGTTGTGGATGTACAAGAATAGCCCTATAGAGGGCAATTTACTGAGAGGCGGCGATATTTAGTGGGCCGATTGATCAAGAATCTCGGGTTGTATTTGATTCTCGTTGTGCTTGTGGTCAGCTTGGTGAATGTTTTCCTTTCACCAGTTCACAACCCCCAGCAAGCAGAAGCAATTACGTACTCCGAGTTCCTGACCGCTGTGAATACGGGCCAGGTTAAAAGTGTTTCTATTAAAGACAATACTATAAGTGGACGTTTTATAGACGGCAGAAATTTCCAGGCGGAAGTAGTTGGAACTGGTGATCTTGCAAAGGAGATTGCAGCGAAGGGGGTTAATGTAGAAGTTACTCCTCCCCAGAAAACTCCGTGGTGGGCGACAATGATTTCGTCGTTCTTCCCTACCTTGTTACTTATAGGAGTATGGATATTTTTCTTATATAACATGCAGGGTGGCGGAGGTAAGGTCATGAACTTCGCTAAAAGCAAGGCAAAGCTCTTCCTTGATAATCGCCCGAAGGTAACGTTTAAGGATGTGGCGGGATGTGACGAATCGAAAGAGGAGCTCAGTGAGGTCGTTCAATTCCTCCGTGATCCAGGGAAGTTTAAGGCGTTAGGGGCGAGGGTTCCTAAAGGGGTGTTGCTTCTGGGACCTCCGGGAACAGGGAAAACCCTTCTCGCTCGAGCTGTAGCTGGAGAGGCTGACGTACCCTTCTTTAGTGTCAGTGGCTCCGATTTTGTAGAAATGTTTGTTGGGGTTGGGGCTGCGCGTGTGCGAGATCTTTTTGAGCAAGCAAGAAAGTATCAGCCTTGCATTATATTTATCGATGAGATGGATGCCGTCGGTCGTCAGCGTGGAGCAGGACTTGGTGGCGGCCATGACGAGCGCGAGCAGACCTTGAACCAGTTGTTAGTGGAACTAGATGGTTTTGACGAGTCTACAGGGATTATCCTTATCGCGGCGACCAATAGGCCGGATATTCTTGATCCAGCTCTTCTCCGCCCAGGGCGGTTTGATAGGCATGTAGTTGTAGATCGCCCAGATGTAAAAGGGAGAGAGGAAATTCTAGAGGTCCACGTTCGCAATAAGAAATTAGATAAAGATGTAGACCTTGGTGTTGTAGCTCGCCGAACCCCCGGTTTTGTAGGGGCGGACCTTGCTAATTTAGTGAATGAAGCTGCTCTGCTTGCCGCAAGGGCTGGGAAGAATCTCATAACCATGGCTGAGTTTGAAGAAGGCATTGACCGAGTCATAGCTGGACCAGAACGCAAAAGTCGACTAATTAGCGATAAAGAACGACGCATCATAGCGTATCATGAGACGGGGCATGCTTTGGTAGCGAAGTATCTTCCTGATTGTGATCCGGTGCATAAGATATCTATTATCCCTAGAGGGCATATGGCTCTTGGATACACTCTTCAGCTTCCTGTGGAAGATCGCTTCCTTATGTCAAAGGTGGAGCTGATAAACCAGATTACAGTGCTTCTTGGCGGACGAATAGCTGAGGAACTCAACTTTGGGGATGTGACAACCGGAGCCGGTAACGATCTAGAACGAGCAACATTCATTGCTCGTAAAATGGTTACTGAATACGGTATGAGCGAGAAATTAGGTCTCGTTAAGCTTGGCCATAAACATCAGGAAGTCTTTTTGGGACGGGATATCACGGAAGATCGAAATTATAGTGATCATGTAGCCTATATGATCGATCAGGAAATAAAATTCCTTATCGATAGTTGCTATCAGAAGGCTAAAAATATATTAAGTGAAAACCAGGATCAAGTGGACCTTGTAGCAGAAGCCCTTCTTGAGAAAGAGGTTATTGAAGGGAAAGAGCTTGACCAGCTTCTTGGCATTTCTGGTGGAGAAAGTGCGGAGAGAGAAGAACCTACCCGAAATGTGGATCTAGAAGAGAAAAGTCAGGTTCGTACAGGGGCAGGAAGGCCTGGAGTTGTCGGGAATCCTGCATAAAAAGTAGAGAAGAAACAAGGGCGTGTCTGCAAAAGCGGGCACGCTCTTTTGTTGTAAAAAGGGATAAAATAAAAAGATATTAGTAAAGCATGTAAAACTAAAGGAGTTCTAGAGTGATGGCTCATTTATTTAATCTTGAAGCAGACTGGCCTCCATCAGGGGATCAGCCGGAGGCCATCGAAGCTCTTACCCAATCTTTGCGGCAAGGGCATCGTTTCCAAACCCTTTTAGGGGTAACTGGTAGTGGAAAAACCTTTACTGTAGCAAATGTCATAGCTTCTTTTGATAGACCAGTGTTAGTTTTAGCACATAATAAAACGCTGGCGGCGCAGCTTTATACAGAGTTCAAAGGTTTTTTCCCAGAGAATGAGGTTCATTATTTTGTAAGTTACTATGATTACTATCAGCCGGAGGCTTATATCCCTTCAAGTGATACTTACATAGAAAAAGATGCCTCTGTGAATGATCGGATAGAGAAATTGCGACTTGCTGCGACAAAAGCTCTTATTGAACGCCGCGATGTTATTGTAGTGGCAAGTGTATCGTGTATCTACGGTTTAGGGAAAAAAGAGATGTACGAAAAAGTTATATTCCCTTTTGCTGTGGGAGAAGAGTGGGAGCGCAGGAAGTTCATGGAATGTCTTCTAGATAGTTATTATGAGCGAAACGATATGCTTTTGGAGCCAGGGAAATTCCGTGTTCGAGGCGATATTATTGAAGTTTTTCCCTCATATAGCAACGACACTGCCCTCCGTATAGCTTTTTTTGACGAAGAGATAGAACGTATTGATGAGATAGATCCAGTAAGTGGCCGTTCAGTGAAGCAGCTTGAAAAAGCTTCGATTTTCCCAGCTCAGCACTATATAACCAGTCGCGATGCTATAGATCAAGCTATGGAAGATATTCAAAAGGAACTTGAGGAGCAAGTTTGTCTCCTTAAGGAACGGGGAAAATTGCTGGAGGCCCAAAGACTTGAAATGCGTACTCGTTACGATATGGAGATGCTCCAAGAAGTAGGATACTGTTCGGGGATAGAAAACTATTCTCGTTATCTGGATGGACGGGAAGCCGGAGAACCTCCAGGTACGCTTCTTGATTTCTTCCCCGATGATTTTATTATGGTAATAGATGAGTCTCATATTACCTTGCCGCAGGTTCGTGGTATGTATAATGGCGACAGAGCTCGTAAATTGACGCTGGTAGAAAATGGTTTTCGTTTACCCTCCTGCTTAGACAATAGACCATTGAATTGGCAAGAGTTTAAAAAACATATGGGGCAGGTTATTTTTATCTCGGCTACTCCTGGTGATTGGGAGAAGAAGGTCTCTTTAAGCATAGTGGAACAGATTATACGCCCTACAGGGGTGGTAGATCCGGAAGTTATTGTGAGCCCAGCTACGGGGCAAGTTGATGACCTTGTCGGCCGTCTTAGGGATGTTATAGCTCGTAATGAGCGGGCACTTGTAACAACCCTTACTAAAAAATCGGCAGAAGACCTGGCTGAATATCTATCAGAATTACAATTTAAAGTAAAATACATTCATTCCGAGCTTAACGCTTTTGAACGAGCTGAGCTTATTCGTGATCTTCGGAGCGGCGATATTTCAGTTCTCGTAGGAATTAATTTGCTACGAGAGGGAATGGACCTTCCAGAAGTTTCTCTCGTGGCTATTCTTGATGCAGATAGAGAAGGTTTTTTACGATCCCACCGGTCTTTGATTCAGATTATGGGGAGAGCGGCTAGAAATATTCAGGGACAAGTTATTCTCTATGCTGATGAAGAGACAGAAAGTATTCGTACCTCTGTGGAAGAAACGCGTCGTCGCCGGGAAATCCAAATGGATTTCAATGTAGAACATGGCATTACACCTCAATCTGTGTATAAATCTATCCAAAACTTACTCCCCGAAGAACTTGTTTTTGAAGAAAAGCAAGAAATAGGCGGTGGAGAGAAGAGAACTTTGCCGGTTCAGACGTACTCTCAGCCTGATCTGGAACAGCTTATGTGGGAAGCGGTAGAGCATTTAGATTTTGAAAAAGCGGCACAAATTCGCGATATTTTAACTGCATCGAAAGGGAAGGAGTGGCAACGTGTTGCATCTCATCAGCATAAGAGGAGCAAGAGAACACAATCTCAAAAATATAAGCGTTACTCTTCCGAAAAATAAATTAGTTGTCATTACAGGCCCCTCGGGTTCTGGAAAGTCTTCCTTGGCTTTCGATACCCTCTATGCAGAGGGGCAGAGACGCTATGTGGAATCTCTTTCTGCATATGCCAGACAATTTCTTGGAATGCAAAAAAAGCCTGATGTTGACGATATTTCAGGTTTATCTCCTGCTATTTCTATTGAACAAAAGGGGACATCTCATAATCCCAGATCTACAGTTGGAACTGTAACCGAGGTTTATGATTATCTTCGACTTCTCTTTGGAAGGCTGGGAGTACCGTATTGCCCTTCGTGCGGGAAGCCTGTTATTCGCCATTCTCTAGATGAAATAGTGGATATTATTTATAAGGATTATCCGGAGCAGCGTCTGGAAGTTCTTGCTCCGCAAGTTCGAGCTAAAAAGGGAGAGTTCAAAAACCTCTTTCTTCAAAACAGAGAAAAGGGTTTTATGCGAGTTCGAGTTGATGGAACAGTGTATTGGCTTGAAGAAGAGATTCCTCTCGATAAAAACAAAAGGCACACCATAGAAGTGGTGATAGATCGGCTTAAAGTTTTAGAAGACAGAAAGGCTCGAATTAGTGAGGCAGTAGAGACGGCTCTTTCTTTAAGTAACGGCTATGTTTTGCTTGTCACTGACGGAGGCGTAGAGCGGCTCTTAACAGAAAATTATGCTTGTCCTGATTGTGGGGTTGCGCTTCCCGAGATAGAGCCGAGGCTTTTTTCTTTTAACAATCCTTATGGAGCTTGTCCTGATTGTTCAGGTCTCGGAAGTCACGAGCATTTTTCCGAAGAATTGGCAGTAGATCCTAGTCGTACCGTAAGTGATGGAGCCCTTCTACCGTGGAAGAAAAAACACTATATGTTGAGTAAACTTTATACTTTTGCTACTCAAAAAAACTGGGATTTATCTATCCCTTATAAGAACCTCTCTAAAAAAGTTCAAGACTTCATCCTTTGGGGTTCTGATGAGCGCCTCCCCATGTTTTTTACAGATAAGGGGCAAAGTCGCCAATATATGGGGCGTTACGAAGGACTTCTTCCATGGCTAGAAAGTCGATGGCGGGATACAGAGTCTGAGAACGTTATGGAAGAGCTTGGCGGATATCGTGTGGAGGATCTCTGTCAGACCTGCCAAGGATTACGGCTCCGTAAGGAAGCCCTTATGGTTCGACTTAAAGGCTACTCTATAGGAGACCTTATGGAAACGCCTATAGATCGGCTTATACCAGTTTTAAAGGCCATGGAGTTTTCGGAAAATGAGCATAAAATTGTAGGACAAGTTATGTTAGAACTTGAAAAACGTCTCTCTTTCTTAGTGGATGTGGGGGCAGGCTACCTCTCTCTTCTTCGTAGAGCTGATACCCTCAGTGGAGGGGAAAGTCAGCGTATTAGGCTTGCAACCCAGATCGGTTCAAAACTTAGTGGTGTTTTGTACGTACTCGATGAACCTACGATAGGACTTCATCCTAGAGACACAGACCGCCTTCTTCGCACCCTTCAGTCTATCCGGGACTTAGGAAACACTGTTGTAGTTGTAGAGCATGACCGGGAGACCATGCTTGCTGCTGATTCTATTATAGAAATGGGGCCAGGGGCTGGAGAGCGAGGGGGAGAAATTGTTAGTGCCGGTTCGGCGGAAGAGATTCGCAAAACGAAAGGTTTGACAGGTCCTTATTTGCGGGGAGAAGTTTCAGGATGTATACGAAGAGACTTTGTACGTCCCCCTGTAGGATGGCTCACTCTTAGGAAAGTGGCTCATCATAATTTGAAGGATATTGATGTATCGATTCCCGCAGGTGTTTTTACATGCATCAGTGGTGTTTCTGGCTCTGGTAAAAGTAGTCTCCTGTATGACGTATTATATAAAGGAATGAAAAGACTTTTAGATAGAGATTTTCGGGAGAGAGCTGGGAAACATGATGGCATAGAAGGGATAGAGCTGTTTAAAAATGTGGTAATGGTTGACCAAAGCCCTATTGGGCGAACCCCACGTTCAAACCCCGCTACATATACGGGAGTGTTTACCTTGATCCGAGAGCTTTTTTCTCAGCTGCCGGAGGCTAAATTAAGAGGATATGCTCAGGGTCGTTTTAGTTTCAATGTTAGGGGGGGACGATGTGAGGCTTGTGGTGGGGCTGGATCAGTGAAGGTCTCAATGCTTTTTATGCCTGATGTATACGTTGATTGTGATGTATGCGGCGGTACAAGATATAACAGAGAAACCCTTGAAGTTCGTTATAAAGGGCGTAATATTTCAGATGTTTTGAACATGACAGTAGACGAAGCTTCCGAATTCTTTAAAGATATTCCTCGTATATCCTCAAAACTTGCTTTAATACAAGACGCAGGGTTAGGGTATATACGATTGGGGCAGTCTGCTTTAACCTTGAGTGGCGGAGAAGCTCAAAGAGTTAAATTAGCTAAGGAGCTCAGTAAACGTTTTACAGGCCCCACTCTCTATCTTCTTGACGAACCCACTACAGGACTTTTCTATACGGATGTTAAAAAACTTCTAAGGATCATCCATCGGATAGTCGATCAGGGGAATACTGTGGTGATGATAGAACATAACCTCGATGTATTGCTATCGGCGGATTATATTATTGACCTAGGTCCTGAAGGTGGATTAGAAGGAGGAACAATTGTCACGCAGGGAACTCCCGATGAAGTCATGACTTCGAAACGAGGATATACTGCGGCGTATATGCATGAATATGCTAAGCAACTGGAGAAGGAGGAACGTTATGGCGAAAAAACAGGATCGTGATGCCATCGATCAGGAATTTATATGGGGTCGCCAGCCAGTATTGGATTTACTACGGCATTCCCCGGAAAAATGTTTAAAATTATGGATCTCAGAGAGAGCTCAATCGGCTTTTGTTAACGAATTTGTAACACTTGCTAAGTCAGCAAGTGTTATTTTTCAGAAGGTACCTCCATCGGTTCTTGATGAAATGTGCCCCAAAGAGCTTCATCAAGGTGTCATAGCCCGAATTACGGCAGTGGAACAGATAGACCTTGATATATTTCTTAAGAGTCCTTATGCTCAAGCTAAACATATATTGATCGTTGTATTAGACCATATCCTTGATCCTCACAATATTGGTGCTATTGTGAGAACAGCAGAGGCGGCAGGGGCTGCGGCAGTTATCTACCCCCGACGGCGCTCTGCACTACCTGGTGGTACAGTAGTAAAGGTGAGTGCAGGAGCTGCTCTGCGCGTTCCTATGATTGCTGTAACAAATATTGCACAGACGTTGTTACGGTTGCAAGAAGAGGGATTTTGGATTGTTGGCCTAGATCACAATGCAGAGCAATCTTTTTGGGAGGCTTCTTACCCGAAACGTACAATTCTCGTGATAGGGGCAGAAGGAGAGGGATTGTCTCGTCTGGTAAAGGAACGCTGCGATCTTCTCTTCCGTATCCCTATGACTGGAGAAACTGGGTCTCTCAATGCTAGTGTTGCTGCGGCTCTTGGCATGTTTGAATGGGCGAGGGCCTGGGGAGAACAAGAACAATAGAAGGGGCTGAATGAAATGACTTTTCGCGTTGCTGTGATTGGAGCAGGCATGTTAGGTGGATCTGTTGCGAAAGGATTAGCGCAAAAGGGTTGCCATGTGGTGGCTGCGGATAAAAATCTAGAGAAGGCTAAACATTTAGAAGAGGCGGGAATAGTTCTTCTTCATGACAATGTAGAAGCAATTCGTCAAGCAGATGTGGTTTTTTTTGCATTGAAACCCCATATCCAGTTGCCGGTAATCTCCTTGCTCGTTGAAGAATTAAAAGGAAAACTATGTTTCTCCATGGCGGCAGGTGTGCAGATAGGACAGCTTTTTTCTGTGGCGCCTGAAGTTCATTGGGTTCGTGGAATGACAAATATATGTGCATCTGTAAATGCGGCCTTTACAGCTTTTACTCTGTCTCAAAATACGACGGATCAGGATCGGGATACAGCTATAAAACTCTTTTCTCTTTTGGGAGAGGTAGAGGAGACTGAAGAGCCCTACCTTGACGCTATAACAGCCATATCTGGCTCTGGGCCAGCATATATCTTTACAGTTTTGGAGGCGCTTACCTATGGGGGCCTTCGCGTTGGCATTCCTAAAGATTTAGCCCTAAAAGCTTCTGCTGCTACAATGATTGGAGCAGCTCGACTTGTACTGGAAACAGGGAAGCATCCGGCAGAGTTAAAAGATGGGGTTGTAACTCCTGGTGGGACCACAATAGAAGGCCTTTATGAACTAGAAGAAGGCGATGTTCGAAGTGCTTTCATCCGAGCCATTACTTCTGCTACGCGGAGAGGGAAGGAACTGGCTAAGGAAAGTAAAAACAGTTAAAAAAAGTCTTATCTCTCCTAGGCGTTGACAATTCAGGTACAGACCTGTAGAATACCAAGTCGTTGGGTGGTTAGTTCAGGGGGAGAACGCTTCCTTGACGCGGAAGAGGTCAGAGGTTCAATTCCTCTACCACCCACCATATGATGATTAAAGGCTTTCAGGGGGAAACCCTGAAAGCCTTTTTGTTATGAGGAAGGAGTCATAAAAGGCTCTTTTTTACATTAGCTTTAGCTGACATTTACCATTTTTAAGAAATCAAGCCGTCTTCGCCAGAGAGAGGCTTTTTGTTGCCTGAATAATTTTTATCATAGTTTGAAATGCGATATTCGGCTTAGCTTGTTGATTTGTTGTTCCTGTAATGTATAGTTTTTCATTTGGTATATAAAACGCTACTGAACCTGTAGAACCGCAATGTCCTAGCATAGAGGGCACAGGCTGAAATGGGGAAAGAATGCGAGGCAGAGAAAATCTTTCTATCCCAATGCCATACTGAAAGGGGAAGAAAATTTTATTCCATTTCTCTAATTCTGAAAGTCGTTCTTTAGGGAAAAAATACCCGTTAAAGAATGCTTTTAAAAATGTCATTTGATCCCGTGCTGTGGAAATAATATCATTTCGCGTAGAGTTGAGAAACATAGGTATGTGCATTATTTTAGTTTTATATCGAATGGGAACGAATTTTTCACTTTTGCTTTCTTCATATACGTACGTCTGAGAGAGCCCCAATTCTTGAAACAACTTGCTTAAAACGACATGTATAGGTTCTCCTGTAATGTTTTCTATAATGAGCCCCAAAATTTGGTGGTTTGTATCTGTATATTTTGCGCACCCTCTTTGTCCAGGCGAAAAGTGTGTTTTCATTTCTCTTACCCTTTGTATGACTTTATCAACAGGCCAAGGTTGGTCAATACTTGCTTCAAGTTCTTTCATCACTTTCCCCCCGTTATTTTGTTTGTCTGTTAAATAACAGGGGAGCCCTGATGTCTGAGAAATAAGGTGGAGAATGGAAAGGTCATAAGAATATTCTTTCCCTTTGTAAATATGTAAACCTCGGAGAATTTCGTCAGAAAGATATTTAGAAATTTTATCGTATAAATCTAAAATTTTTGTTGCAGAGAGCCTTAGAATAATGGAGGATACAAATAGCTTATTGATGCTGGCGATGAAATAGTGGCTGCCTTCCTGCATATCCCCGCAAGCACTAATTGCATCAATCCTTTTATCATCGGACGATATATAAAAAACAGCCCCATAAATATATCTTTTGGTAGCGGCACTATATACTAACTGATCTAAGATTGATTGATTACATGCCTTTGTCATCGCTCATTTCCTCCCAACTGGTTATTATTCACGTTTGTCCCCCCCTTTTTCTTTATCAACTTTAACTCTTGCGTTTTTCTCTTAACCAAGCCTGTGTCGTCATATATTTGATAGTGCTGTTATATAGTTCTTTATGCGTTGCTTATATTTGTGAGATTAATGTAGAGGATTTTATAAGGTTGTTTTTGAGCGATTTCATAAATTGCATGGTATAAAATAAACATAGTGAAATAGTGTAAAAGTGTAAAGATCTAAAAGGGGGATTTATATCGATGATTCAAGGCATAGGGGTTGATTTATGCCGTATCTCCAGAATTGGGGAACTGGTTAAGAATCGCCGCTTCCTTCAAAGGGTTTTTCATGAAGAAGAGCAGGATTATGCCTTTAAGAAACCCGTTCCTGCGAGACATCTTGCTGCTTCTTTTGCAGCACGCGAGGCATTTGTCAAGGCTTCCGGTCTTGACTTTTTTCAGATTGTTTTTCGAGGAGTATGGATTCGTCGATTTTCAACGGGCCCTTCAATTGTTTTTTCTCCACAAATAGAACAGTGGATGAATAAACACTGTTTGTTAGCCCATGTGAGCCTTTCTCATGATGGAGATTTTGCCCTCGCTTTTGTTGTGCTCGAGAAGAGGTGACTGAAATTGAAATTTTACGATGTTTCAAGTGTACGGCAAGCCGATGAAAATGCCATAAAGAAACTGGGCATACCTGGTGTTGTTCTTATGGAAAATGCAGGGAAAGAAGCGTCGCATATCGTTGTTGAAAAATATCCTTACGCTCAAAAGATTTGTATTGTCGCTGGTTCGGGAAATAAAGGTGGAGATGGCTATGTTATGGCGAGGCATTTTAAAGAACAAGGTCTCGATCCTCTGATAGTTTTGACCTCTCCTAAAGAGAAAATTCATGGAGATGCTCGTATAAATTTAGACATTGCAGAAAGACTTTGTATTCCTATCTATTTTTCTTCAGAGTGTTCAGATGAAGATCTGAGAATACTTTTCCGATCAAACGATATTGTAGTAGATTGTCTTTTAGGTACTGGAAGCATAGGGGCTCCGCGAGGCGAAGTAGAGAGGGCTATTCGTTTACTCCAGGGAAGGCGTGGCATTGTCTCTATTGATATTCCTAGTGGAGTTAACGGTGTTACGGGAGAAATTTACGAGCCATGTATAGATGCGGAAATAACTATTACAATGCTTGCTCCTAAGACAGGTCTTGTAGTTATGCCTGGATCTGAAAAAGTGGGAGAGCTTTATGTAGCTCATCTTGGTGTCTCTCCAGAAGCTATTCTTGATGACAAACCAAGAGCTTTTTTATGGGATGAGAAAAATACAGCTGCTTACTTGTCTCCTCGCCCCCTGGGTTTGCATAAAGGAGGGAGAGGTACTCTTCTCATTGTTGGGGGAAGCTATTTGTATCGAGGAGCCCCCTTGCTTTCCGCTTTGGGTGCATTAAGGAGCGGTTGTGGAGTAGTAATAGTGGTAGCTCCAACGGAAGTTTGTGAATCAGGATCTTCTTTTTTGCCGGAAGCAGTTTTTCATCCTCTTGATAATCCAGAGGAGGTAGAATCGCTGCTTTCATGGGAGAATCGTGCTACCATGACTGTTGTGGGACCAGGTTTGGGACGAGGGGAGAGAGGACGTCGCCTCATGGATTTTTTATGGAACCAGTGGGCTCATCCTTTGCTAATTGATGGAGATGGGTTATATTGGCTTTCCGAAATGAAAGGGTGTCTGAGAAAGCGTCGTGATGTTATTCTTACTCCTCATGAAGGTGAAGCTGCTACATTGCTTGGAACCTCCGCTCAAACGATAGCTAGTTCTAGGCTTGCAGCGGCTCGGGACATAGCTATGGAATGGGGCACTGTCGTTTTGAAGGGGTATAGATCTATTATTGATAACGGAGCAGAAACTGCAATTATAAGCAGAGGTGGTCCTGAATTATCTATCCCTGGATCTGGAGATGTCCTTACAGGAATTATAGGATGTCTTGTTGCTGGGAATCACTTTTCGTTGTTAGAAGGAGCCGCATCAGGGGCATGGATTCACGGACAAGCAGGTTCTTGCCTCTCATGTCAGCGGGGTGTAGATGGCCTTCTAGCGCGAGATGTGGCAAATTATATCCCTACAGTCCTCGCAGAGCTGAGAGGTAATCATGAGAAGGCGAAAAGTTAATTGGGACGAAGAGATCAAGAAGTCGGAAGAGATTCGAAGAAAGGGTTTACGACTCACCCTTGTAACCTTTCTAATGGCATTGTTTTGGCTGTTTGGAATGAAACATATGCATAAAGAGTGGTCTTGGGGTTCTGCGTTGTGGGTCATTCTCTTCTTTATGGGGGGAGCTCTTCTCATTTTTTGTGTTGCGGGTAAGCGGAAATAAAAGGGAAAAGAGGCTGCCTTATGAAATTCATATCCTCATCTCCAGAAGAAACAATTCTCTTGGGGCAATTTATGTCGCATCATGTCTATCCTGGTCTCGTCATTTTACTTTACGGAGATCTAGGAGCTGGAAAAACGGAACTTGTCAGAGGTCTTGGTAATGGCCTGGGTATTCGTGGGGTTCGAAGTCCTTCTTTTACTCTTATTAATGAGTATAAAGGGCAATTATTACTCGCTCATGTTGATCTTTATCGGTTACATAAAGGGGCGGAAGATGAATTAGGTCTTTTTGAATATATTGACGAGGGATTTGTAGTAGTCATAGAGTGGCCTGATCGACTCGTTACCGTGCCTGATACAGATGTTTGGCTGTTTTCCTTTGAAATAAAAAATCAAAACACTCGAGAAATAACTTTATCTGCGAGAGGTCCGAAAGCTGAAAAAGCCCTTTACGCCCTTTTGTCAGATGTTAAGGAGGGGCTGGAATGAGTCAAAATATTATTTTAGGTTTAGATTGTGCGACCCGATGGACTAATCTCGGAGTGTCGATAGATGGAACTGTCATAGGAGAAATAAATGTGAACATAGGGAGAGAACAGGCCTCTAAACTCCCGGAGTTAGTGAATAAACTTCTTGATTTAACAGATATTGCACTGAATCAAATCTCTGCTGTAGCGTTGACTGTTGGGCCAGGATATTTTACAGGAGTGAGGGTAGGGCTTGCTTACGGATGCGCTCTTGCAAAAGGATTAGGTATTTCTGTAATTCCTCTCACCACTCTAGAGGTCATGGCATTCCCTGTAGTACGCATGGGAGTTGTTGCTATTCCCATTATTTGGGCAGGACGGGGGGGAGTGTACTGTGCTGCTTATGATAATAAGGATGGTGAGATGAATGTTCTTTGTCCGCCTCTTTTTTGTTGCGCGACTAATCTTCACGAAATAGCGACTCGGATATCTTCAGATGTCCCTTCCCAATGGCTTTGTGATGATAAAAGCAGAATAATGACGCTATTCCCTGAAGAAAAAGTTTCAAATTGTATTCATTTAATCCCTTCCGGTGGTAATATCGCTCAATTGGGGCATATAAGAAGAAATATGAATACGCCTGCTGATAGAGTTCAAGCTTATTATTTAAGAGAGCCAGATTTCGGGAAAAATTAAATTAAAACCATTAGATATTCCCTAGATGAGGCTTGTATTGTATTTTTATCTTTTTTATCACAATAAAAAAATAAAAATAAAAAGAAAAAAATAAAAATCACCTTGAATAAAAAAACAGAAACCTATATTCTTTGGAAGAGTTGTTTTTTTGCTAACCCTAATAAAATTATTTAAATGTCCCTTTCATTGGGAGGTGGCAACGTTGCCAAAAAAATTTGATGTAAGTATTAATCGGACATGGTGTAAAGGATGCGGCTTGTGTATTAATGTATGTCCCAAAAAGGTTCTTAGTTTCAATGAACAAAGAAAGGCTCAGCCCGAAAAACCAGAAGATTGTATAGGTTGTAGACAGTGTGAAAATATTTGCCCAGATTTTGCTGTAACTGTAAAGGAGGAAAAAGAGGATGCCTGAGGTCCGGTTTTGGCAAGGAAACGAGGCATTGGCTCACGGGGCTTTGGCTGCAGGATGTAGATTCTTTGCAGGGTACCCCATCACTCCGTCTTCAGAAATAGCTGAAATTATGGCTCTTGAGCTCCCTCGTTTGAATGGGCGGTTTCTCCAGATGGAGGATGAAATTGCCGGTATTGCTGCTATTATTGGTGCTTCTATTGCGGGAATGAAATCTTTAACAGCTACTTCGGGACCTGGCTTTTCCTTAAAGCAGGAGAATCTCGGACTCGCATATATGGCTGAGATTCCTATTGTTGTAGTAGATGTTATGCGTGGGGGACCTTCTACAGGGCTTCCTACGAAAGTGAGTCAGCAAGATGTGATGCAGGCGCGGTGGGGAACGCATGGAGATCATGCGACTATTTGTTACTCTCCATCTTCAGTTCAAGAATGTTTTGATATAGCTATCAGAGCGTTTAATATGGCTGAGCGTTTTAGACAGCCAGTGCTTATCTTGAGCGATGAAGTGTTGGGACACATGAGAGAAAAAATAGTTCTTCCTGAAGCAGGGTCTTATCCAATAATGAATCGTAAGCGGCCTGTTGATGTCCCGGAAAAATTTGTCCCATATCGTCCAGATCCTCAGGATGATTTGCCGTGCATGGCTTCTTTTGGAGACGGTTATACATGGCATGTTACGGGATTGACTCATAACGATTGGGGATTTCCTACCAACAACCCGGAAGAAATCGAAAAGAAGATGCTTCGGCTGGTCCGTAAAGTAAGTCGTTTCCGAGATGATGTGGTGGAGTATGCAGTGGAAGACGTAGAAGATGCTGATGTTATTGTCGTTTCTTATGGCAGTGTTGCTCGCTCTAGTTTGAGAGCTGTAAGAGAGGCAAGAAGCAGAGGGCTCAAAGTTGGATATTTCAGACCGATTACTTTGTGGCCTTTCCCTGATAAAGAGATCGAAAGATTGGCACGGAAAGCAAAAGCCATTCTTGTTCCAGAGTTGAATTGCGGACAAATGGTTCTCGAGGTGGAGCGAGCTGTCCATGGTAAAGCTAAGGTTATTCCTCAAAACTTGGTAAATGGAGAGCTTTTCCAACCTGATGATATCCTTTCTGCAATAGAGGAGGTGGCATAATGCCTACTCAGGAAGTTATGAGCTGGCTTAGGACGCGCTTTTTTCCTCATATCTGGTGTCCAGGATGTGGTCATGGGATTATTATGCACGCCTTACTTAGAGCACTTGTGAGTCTAGATAAGAAGAAGAGCCAAACCGTCATTGCGTCTGGAATTGGATGCTCTAGCCGTATGCCTGGTTATATAGATGCTTGCACAGTACATACTACGCATGGTCGCTCTTTAGGTTTCGCCACAGGCATAAAATTGGCTAATCCTTCTCTAACTGTAGTGGATGTTATGGGAGATGGAGATTGTTCTGCTATTGGAGGGAACCATTTCATTCATGCATGCCGTAGAAATATTGATATTACGGCCATAGTGATGAACAATAATATTTATGGGATGACTGGAGGCCAAGCTTCTCCTACGACACCTCAGGGTGCTTTAGCCACTACCACTCCCTACGGAGCCATTGATCCTCCTTTCGATATTTGTCGCCTTGCTGAAGGGGCGGGCGCTTCTTATGTTGCCCGTGCTACTATAGCGAATCCTAAAATGGCAGAGCAATATATTATGAACGGTATAAATAAGAAAGGCTTTGCTGTTGTAGAGATAGTGAGTAGCTGCCATACGCAGTTTGGACGCCGCAACAAGAGAAGATCTCCTATGGATAATATTAATTTCTTCCGAGAAAACTCTGTCTCTATAGCGAAAGCGAAAGACATGTCTCCAGAGGAATTACAAGGCAAGATAGTTGTTGGTGAATTTGTCAATAGAGATGTTCCTGAATATACAGAGCAGTATCTCTCTCTCATTGAAATGGTAAGGGGGAAGGATCATGAGTAGATATGAAATTCGCTTTGCTGGGTCTGGCGGTCAGGGCATTATCTTGGCTGCAGTTATTGCGGGTGAAGCGGCTGCTCTTTTCGAAGAAGAGCTGTACGTTGTTCAAACTCAATCTTATGGTCCTGAAGCTCGAGGTGGAAAATCTAAAGCTGAAGTAGTCATTTCTACAGAACCTATAGATTACCCGAAAGTTACCCGTCCTAACCTGCAGGTTATCTTAACGCAGCAGGCTTGCGAGGAGTTTTCCGGAGATACGTTGCCGGGTGGACGAATTATATTGGATGATACTTTTGTAACAGATTTCCCTCAGGTTGATGCCTATATCTATCATTTACCTATTTCTCGTACTGCTAGAGAAAAAATAGGGAAAGAGCTTGTTACCAATATGGTAGCCTTGGGCGCAGTTGCCCGTGTTCTTGAATTGGAGCATGTGGCGAACCCTGAATCTGTTAAGAGAGCTATCCTCGAAAAAGTTCCTGCTGGCACTAAAGAACTTAATGCGCAAGCTTTTGAGGAAGGCTATCAGTTGTTTAAAGGAAGCGTTCATTTGTAAGAAACACACCCCTCTATAGAAGTAAAACTGTTTGGGTCATATTACCCACAGTAATGAAGGGTCGGTCTGCTAACATTGGCCGGCCCTTCCTTGTTTTTTGTTATATTATGGAGGGAATAAAACAATAACAACAAAGGAGTGTGTATGATGCAGTTGCTAGTTGTTGTTACTAACAGGATAGAAAAAGTAGAAACTCTCTTTAAAGAACTTCTCGATATTGGAATACGAGGAGCAACGGTCATAGATACACAGGGGATGGCCCGAGTTTTGCACGATGATCTCGATAAAATCCCCCTTTTCGGCTCTCTTAAAATGCTTATTAATGATCAATATCCTTTCAACAAAACAATTTTTGTGGTTCTGGAAGATAGTCAAGTTCAACCTGCAATAGGAGCTGTGAAAAAGGTTTTAGAAGATTTATCTAAGCCTAATGCAGGGATTCTTTTTACGGTGCCGGTTAATTATGTTGAGGGGCTTTTTCTTCGTTCTCCAGATGTTGATTCAAAATCTAAAACATTTTAAAGGGGTAGATAAACGGTGCACTCTTTGTATTATCTCGCCATAGTCCTCTTTGCCGGGCTCTTTATGGCGAAAATTGTAAGGAAATTTAAATTACCTAATGTAACAGGTTATATTTTAGCGGGAGTCTTTATTGGCCCTTCTTTTTTAGGCTTTATTCCTCACGAAGTTGTCTCTTCTTTCAATATTCTTTCAGAGGCTGCTTTAGGGTTTATTGCTTATAGCATCGGTAGTGAATTTAATCTTAAGCATTTGCAGAAATTAGGCCCGTCTATTCTCTGGATTACAATTGCGGAATCTTTAGGGGCGATGCTCTCTGTTACGAGTGCTATGGTCTTGATTTTCAAGCAACCGATAGCTTTTAGTCTTATTCTGGGATCCATTGCAGCGGCTACTGCCCCTGCTGCGACAATTATGGTGATTAGACAATATAATGCGAGAGGGGTTGTTGTCGATACCCTCCTTCCTGTTGTGGCCATGGATGATGCTGTAGCCATTATGGCCTTTGGAATAGCCATTGGAATTGCCCAGTCATTGTCATCGGTAGGTGGAGGAAATGTTTCTCTACTCAAAATAACGGTAGAGCTTTTGTTAGAGATCTTTATCGCTATTGGCTTAGGGGGATGTATTGGCCTTTTCCTTTCCATTATTTCCGGACGACTAAAGGGGCAAGAGACTCTCCTTTCTTTTACTATAGCTTGTATTTTTTTAGCGGTAGGGATTGCTTCTGAATTAAAAGTATCACCTCTTCTCGCATCTATGACGGTTGGAGCTACTGTATCAAATTTAGTGTATCACCGAGATCGAGTTTTATCTGTAGTGGATCGTTTAACACCGCCGATTTTTGTCAGTTTTTTTACGATATCAGGGGCGGATTTGAAACTTTCAGTTCTTCGTCAAGTGGGTTTGCTTGGAGTGGGGTATGTGATTTTTAGGATAGTAGGGAAAATTATAGGGTCTTATATAGGGGCAAAATGGACTAAGGCACCGGCTACTGTGCAAAAATATTTAGGGTTAACTCTTGTTCCCCAGGCTGGCGTGGCTATAGGCCTTTCTCTTTTGGCAGAAAAATCTCTTCCTGGGATGGGAGTTGCATTGAGAAATATTATTCTTGGATCTACAGTTATATATGAACTAATCGGACCTGTTATAGCAAAGCAAGCTCTCTTAATGGCAGGGGAAATTTCTTCAGATAATTCTTAGTTTAAGCGTAGAAATAAGGATACTTATAAACGTCTATGAACCTTAGAATAGTGAGCTAGTATAAATAATAATAAAACGTGGAAGGATGATCTTTTTTTGGGAACACCTATTCTTCATAAAGAAAATCAACATATAGAGCTAGAGATAGATGCATTAAGTAATGACGGTAATGGCATAGCTCGAGAGAAAAATAGCAGCTATGTCTACTTTGTTCCTGGTGCATTACCTGGTGAGAGAGTAAGAGCTACGGTTTTACAAAAAAAGAAAACCTATGGTATTGCAGATGTAGAGGAAATCCTTTCTCCACATCCACAGCGAGTAGAACCGAAGTGTCGCTGGTATTCTCTTTGCGGCGGATGCCAGTTGCAGCATTTTTCTTATAATGCTCAACTTGAGGCAAAAAAAGATTTTGTTCGGGATGCCTTCCGTCGTATTGCCCACATGAATATAGAAGATATCCTGTCTCCTTGTGTGCCCAGTCCGCGCCAATGGGGATACAGAAACAAGGCTTCCTTTCCTGTGCAAGGAACAAAAGATGGCATAGAAACTGGCTTCTATCGCCGTCGAAGCCACGATTTAATCCCGATCGATTTTTGTCCTCTTCTGGAGCCAGCTTTAAACGAGATGTATGTTTATATGAGAGAGGCTTTACCTGCCTTAGGGATTCTTCCTTATAATGAAAAAAATCATTCCGGAATGTTACGTCATCTGGTTTTTAGATATGGTAGCTTTTCTAAAGAAGCAGCAATTTGTTTTGTATGTAGAAGAAGATTGTCGAAAAAAGATAACAAAAATATCCGAGAGCTTTGGGAAAAGTTTCAAGGGGAAAATATAAATGTGGCAGGTGTACTTGTTAATCATAATCCCCATCGCGGGAATGCTATATTAGGTCGCCATTCGACTATCCTTTCAGGACGTTCATGGCTTCGAGAATATCTTCACTCCTTGGAAATTCGCTATGAAGCGACGGCTTTCCTACAGGTGAACAGTTATCAAGCTAAGCAATTATATCAATATGGGGTCCATTCCCTTCGCTCCTCTCCTGCGGATCATTTACTCGAACTTTATGCGGGAGTTGGATCTATGACCCTCTTTTTTGCTCCTGCCGCTGCACAGATTACTGCGGTGGAGGAGTGGCCAAGCGCTGTGGAAGCAATGAAAGAAAATGCGAAAATTAATAGATTTTCTAATATAAAAGTTTATGGAGGAAGGGCGGAAGAAATAATATCAAGCCTCAAGGGGCCTTTTGAGGCCGTTATCCTTGATCCACCTCGAAGCGGATGTGCTCCAGAAGTAATAAGTAAAATATTGGAATTGAATCCGGCTAAAATTTTATATGTAGCATGTAACCCGGCAACTTTAGCGAGGGATATATCTCGACTTTGTGGGGAAGGTCGCTATACGTTAAAATCTTTACAGCCATTTGATATGTTTCCACAAACTGCCCATGTTGAGTGCGTCGCGTTAATAGAGAGAGAAAAGGTTTGATTCCAAAGGAATCGCGGGTTTTAGGGTAATTAAAGAAGTGTGTTTTGTGTTTGCCTAGACTTATGTTTAGGCGATTTTCCGCTAAGGGGACGTATGGTTGGTTACACGGAAATCTACAAATACGCGTAATGTGGTAAGATTTTGTGTAAGAGTATGGAAGATATATGCAAAGTGACTATTTCTTCGGAGTGCCAGGGGGAAGTATAGTTTTTCTCAATTCTGGGGAGTCCTACGTTGCGAAAGTGGAGAATTTTGTTTCGCAACTTTACTCCATTGTATTTTGCAATAAACACCTCTAACTTTAAACTATAATACAATGAAATTGTACAATATATAATAAAGTATTTTTATAATGCACAAGCGAATTAGGGGGTGAAAATAAAAACTGGTATATTATTGTTGATCGGAGTTTTTATTATCAACTTCTTAATAATTGTACTAATGGGATAACAATATTTTTATTGTTCCCCAAATAGAAAGAACAGCAAGTGAGAGTTAAAAATTATCTAAAGAGCTTAAAAATATGAGGGAGGTACAGAGGTACATATGGAAAATCAAAAGAAATATAATTACAATCAACAAATGAATATTAAATTTGATTATCTGGAAAAAATTACTATTAAAGATATTATTAGTAATAATACGGACAGGTGGTTTAATCAGTCATTATGTGAAGTAAACTCATCTGTTTTAAGACTTGGAATATTTGAAGGCGAGTACCACATGCACAAGCATGAGAATGATGATGAAGTTTTTTTTGTATTAGAGGGTGCTATGATATTGGAAACAGAAAAAGGTAACTTTAATCTGGAACAATACGAAGGAACTTGTGTGCCAAAAGGCACAATGCATAGACCAGTGGTACCAGAAGGCAAGGCTGTAGTTTTAATGATTGAAAATAAAGGGATTGACCCTATCGGTACGGTGTGATACTCCCCAAGGTCAAATCATAAATGCTTGAAAAACCGATCCACAACGTGTCAATAACGGTCCGGCTTTCTTTGCTGATATTGTTGTCATGACTTGGTCAGGTTAGCTTAATCTCTATTTTTTGCATGAAGAAACACATAGCTGAACTTGAGTTGGAGAACGAGATATTAAAAAAAGCTACTGCTATATAAAAAAGGCGCTTTACCGAAATTTACGGTAAAGCGCCTTTTTTATTATCTCTTTCACTGTACCTAAGTAAACGGAACGAAACTCTGACTCATCTACATAGAAAAGCTAAAGTATATATTGACAAAAGTTGATATGAAGCATATATATTACATATCAAATAAATTCGATACGAGGTGATGAATTGGATACAACATATGAGGATTATGCAAAAGTGTTTAAGGCATTTTGCGATGAAAAACGCCTGCGGATACTTGAACTGTTACGCAGTGGAGAAAAGTGTGCATGCAAGTTATTAGAAGATCTGGATATAGGTCAGTCATCGCTGTCTTATCACATGAAAATTCTGGTTGAATCGGGTGTTGTAGAGAGTCGACAAGATGGTAAATGGACACACTATACAATCAGTGAAAAAGGTAGCGACTATGCGGCCGAACTACTTAAAACATTGACAACGCCGGATGCAATAAATGTAAAAGATAATTGTTGCAAAGCTTAAAAACACATTTATAAGAATATTTTTTTAACATTAAATCGAAAATATTTAATTGTTCTGAATTAGAAAGCGAGGTTCTTATGGTATGCAAATATTAAAAGCGATCTGGATTTTCTTCCAGAATCAAATACTGGCGATGAAATGGCTAAACGAATTAATCGACAGTGGAGTTAATGCATTAGGTCTTGACACAACTAATCGTTGGATGGGAAGCATTCAATTTTTTGTTTATGATGTTATTAAAATTACTCTACTCTTGTGTTTCTTGATTTTTATAATCAGCTATATTCAAAGCTATTTCCCGCCGGAGCGGAGTAAAAAAATCTTGGGACACTTTCATGGAATTGGTGCGATTACTGTTGCTGCTTTGCTTGGTACGGTAACACCCTTTTGCTCATGTTCGTCCATTCCACTATTTATTGGTTTTGCCAGGGCAGGACTATCGCTGGGAGTGTCGTTTTCGTTTCTTATATCCTCTCCTATGGTTGATTTGGGTTCTCTTGTTCTTTTAATGAGCATTTTTGGAGCGAAGATAGCTGTTCTTTATGTTGTTCTCGGCTTAATTATCGCCATTATTGGCGGTACCATAATTAAAAGATTGGATATGGGAAAATACGTAGAGAGCTTTATTACCACAGGTGGTAGTGTAGACATCGAATCTCCTGACCTTACAAAGCATGACCGTTTGGTTTTTGCCAAAGAACAGGCAATCGACACATTCAAAAAGGTTTTCCCATATATATTGGTAGGAGTTGGAATAGGCGCAGGTATTCACAATTGGATTCCACAATCTTGGGTTGAAAATATTTTAGGTAGTGGTAATCCCTTTGCTGTTATCTTTGCTACTCTTGTGGGAGTTCCGATGTATGCTGATATTTTTGGGACTATCCCGGTTGCAGAAGCTCTATTAAGTAAAGGAGCACAACTTGGTGCCATTCTGTCCTTCATGATGGGGGTTACTACGTTATCCCTGCCATCTATGATTATGCTTCGTAAAGTAATTAAGCCCAAGCTTCTGGCGCTTTTCATTGCAATCTGTACAATCGGAATTATAATTGTCGGTTATTTATTCAACGTTTTTCAGGCGTTGATAGTTTAGGAGGAAATAAAGTATAGCAAAGAAATGGCATCCTTTTATTGATTATCTCACATGTGTTGAGTGCGGTAGTTGCATCGCGAAGTGGTATATACGAGACAGAAAAGGGACCTTCGCCTGTCGTAAAAAAATGGAATTCTGTATTGACCATTGCCATGGCTGCGGCAACTGTTGCCCAGTTGGAGCAATTACTTATGTAGGTGATGACATGGGTTTGACGCCGCTGAATGGGAAGCAAACATCGGAAGAATCCTGTTGCTCTTTCGGATGTGGGACGGTTTCCGAAAAGAAGATCGTTGTTGAGTATCTCTATCTAGATCTTGAAAGCTGTGACCGTTGCGTTGGGACAGACAATGTACTTGACGAGGTTATGGTGACACTTACCCCTGCGCTGAGCCTTGCGGGCTTTGAAATAGAATATAACAAAATTGAGATGAAGACAGCGGAAATTGCAAAACAATACAGGTTTATTTCCTCGCCTACGATCCGCGTGAACGGTCAGGACATCTGTCAATCGGTTGTAGAGAATAGCTGCGGCTGCTGCAGTGAAATAAGCGGAACCGATGTGAACTGTAGGGTGTTTGAATATAACGGGGAACCCTACGAGGTGCCTCCAAAAGAAATAATTGCTGAAGCTATACTAAATGCAGTATTTGGGCAGGTTGAAACTGGTTGTTCCTGCGTAGAGTATGAATTACCTGAAAATCTAAAAGAATTTTTTGAAGGAAAACAAAACCGGCTGCTCCTGAGGAGGTAGTTGCTTTTGATGGATAAGAAAAAACTGTTAAAGATCATAATTCCCATTAGTTTGGTTCTCATTGTTGCAGGAATATGGATATTCAAGAATGTGTATAAGGAGTCAGATTCCATTGTGTCTCTTTCTGAGAATAAATGTTTAGAAAATCTTGTAAAACCCAAGAATGAAGAAGATTTTGTGCTTGAGGCAACATCAATTGATTTAGATGTGCTGAAGGAATACAATTTGCCTATCATCATTGATTTCGGGGCGAATTCATGTATTCCATGCAAAAAAATGGCCCCTGTACTAAAAACATTAAACGCGGAAATGCAGGGCAAAGCCATAATCAAGTTTGTTGACGTATGGAAAAATGGAGCCGTTGCAAATGATTTCCCTATCCAGGTTATTCCCACTCAGGTTTTTATCAACGCTGACGGTACACCTTATGTGCCAAGCGGTGATATGCAAATTAAGTTTGACATGTATAGACGCAAGGATATCTATGAACATGCTTTCACTGTACATCAGGGCGAATTAACCGAAGATCAGATGCGGGCTATCCTTGCCGACATGGGGGTGGATGAATGACACAAATCCTTGAAGGTTTATCTAAAATAATTTCTGAGAGCAGTTGGCTCGCACCAATTCTTGCGCTTTTTGCTGGAGTGCTTACTTCTTTTACACCATGTTCTTTGTCTGGTATCCCTCTTGTCATAGGTTATGTGGGTGGTACTGGTCAGAGGAGTACGAAAAAAGCGTTCTGGCTTTCTGTCACTTTCACGTTGGGAGTTGCTGTCACATTTACAACGCTAGGGGCGAGTGCTTCTATTGCCGGTCGTTTAATTGGGACTTCAGCATCATGGTGGTACATCATTCTTGGAATTTTAATGTTGTTAATGGCTTTGCAGACGTGGGGTATATATGAAATTATTCCTTCAAGTTATCTTCTTTCTAAGAATACTAGAAGAAACTATTTAGGCGCTTTCATTGCTGGAGTTCTTGGAGGGGTGTTTGCTTCACCCTGCTCCACGCCTGTACTTATCGCTCTCCTTGCTATTGTAGCTGGAAAAGGAAGCGTTTTATGGGGAATACTACTATTGCTACTGTATTCAATCGGTCATGGCATTCTTGCTATTGTAGCTGGAACGTCTATAGGCTTTGTGCAAAAGCTTTCTTCAAGCGAAAAATACGGTAAAGCAAGCACTATACTGAAAATAGTGATGGGTGCTCTGATATTGCTCATTGGGTTTTATATGTTTTATCTTGGGTTCTAAAATAATATAAAAAAGGTGAGGTTTGTTATGGGATTGTTTGGTAAGAAAAATAAAAAAGAGGGAACTACATCTTGTTGCTGCAGCGGAAATTGTGACGCAGAAAGCATGGCAAAAGCAGAGGCCGCTAAATCTAAAGGTGCTGGAGTAAAAGTATTGGGAAGTGGATGTGCCAAGTGTGATCAACTTGAAACGGTAACAAAAGCAGCCTTGGAACAACTTGGAATGGATACTACTATTGATCATGTAACTGATTTTTTGCAGATTGCAGCCTATGGAGTGATGACTACCCCTGCTCTTGTGGTCGATGGTAAGGTGGTTTCTTACGGGAAGGTACTTAAAGTTGATGAGGCAGTAAAAATACTTCGAAAAGTTAGGGGGTAGTTATAATGGGAAAAGAGAAGTTGTCTGGTATTGTTTTTTTGAGAAACACCTTCCTGTTTAGGTTTTTAT
Source organism: Aminobacterium sp. UBA4834 (assembly GCF_002400205.1). Classification (NCBI taxonomy): domain Bacteria; kingdom Thermotogati; phylum Synergistota; class Synergistia; order Synergistales; family Aminobacteriaceae; genus Aminobacterium; species Aminobacterium sp. UBA4834. The sequence continues at coordinate 36,287 of NZ_DHFC01000019.1, forward strand.
TTGTATGGCAGTAGGTGTTTTAGTAGGTATTTATTTACCGGGAGTTCCAGAACTCCTTAGTAAATTTGAGTATGCAAGAGTTTCTATCCCGGTTGCAATACTTATATGGAGTATGATTTATCCCATGATGCTAAAAGTTGACTTTAATAGTATAAGACAGATGGGCAGAATCCAAAAGGATTGATTATAACCGGGGTTACAAATTGGCTGATCAAACCATTTACGATGTATGGAATTGCAGCATTCTCCTTTTGTGTTGTTTTCAAAGGGCTTATTCCTCCTGAACTTGCAAGGGCTTATCTGGCAGGTGCTGTTTTACTTGGAGCAGCTCCATGTACGGCTATGGTTCTTGTTTGGAGCCATCTTACTAAAGGAAATCTTGCATATACTTTGGTGCAAGTAGCTACAAATGACCTTATTATATTAATTGGGTTTGGACCTATAGTTGCACTTTCTTTAGGAATTAGCGATATATCTGTACCTTGGATGACATTATTCTTATCAGTAGTATTATTTGTTGTAATACCGCTTGCGGCTGGATGTATTTCTAGGGTAATAATAACAAAGAACCGAAGCCTAGAGTATTTTGAGAATACATTTATGCCTAAATTTAACAATATAACAATTATTGGGCTTTTGTTAACACTAATAATTATTTCTCCTTTCCAAGGGCAAACAATAATTGGTAATCCAATAAACATTGTTCTAATAACCATACCTTTAGTTATTCAGACCTTCCTTATTTTCTTTATAGCTTATATATGGTCAAAGCTATGGAAACTTCCCCACGATGTGGCGGCGCCTGCTGGAATGATTGGTGCATCAAACTTCTTTGAACTTGCGGTTGCAGTTGCTATTTCATTATTTGTTTTGCAATCAGGAGCTACAGTAACTACTGTTGTTGGTATGCTTGTGGAAGTGCCGATTATGTTAACTCTTATGAGAATAGCGAACAATACAAGGGGTTGGTTTGAAGTGGGAAAACAGGACTAGGAGGCGCCCAATGAGCAAAAGCAAACTAAAAGTGGGTTTTATCTATGTTCGTTATTCATGAAGAAGTCAAATTGCAGAAATGCTTAGCCGCAGATGCTTTTGAACGCTATTCCGTTGGCACAGAAACAAAGTTGCAAATCAACAAGGATGCTGCTGGAATTATGAAGGAACTGTATGGAATTGATATGAAAAAGGCTTAGTATTCGAAGCTATTAGACGAGATCCCACCAATCTATATTGTAGTAAAGATAGGATGCAACGAGTTTGCCCGTGTCTTTCGGCTGAATACGTTGTAACTGATGAGGAACTCGATGATCTGGCAGGGACAAAAGGGCGATTATGACGAGGTATATGGATTAGTGCGAGCGGTCTTTGCCCATGCAGAACATACGAATCACAACAAGCAGAATCTTGTGGTATGACTGTAGGACAGCTCCGTCTTCTTGCCGGAGCTGTCCTTGGTGGCAGAGGTAGCAGGTGAGATCGTTGGTTATATCTTGTTTACTAGGGCGGTAATTCGACAAGAAGTACGAGAGCACGAGACTCTTGTGTTGGCCCCTGTGGTTGTGGCGCCAGATTTCCAGAGAAAAGGTATTGGTGGCGGCTCATTGAAGAAACAGCCTTTAGGTTTTAAGTCAGTGCTTCTGTTGGGGGCACCCAACTTATCATCCGTTTGGCTACCGGTCGGCAGAAATGTTCGGGATTGTGACAGACTTAGAATTGCCAGCAGGTAGGTTTGTGGCATATGAACTGATGGAAGGCGCACGGATGAGATAAGGGGCTTACTGGAGTTTGCGCTGGGGGGTTAACCTTTAGCTTGTGAAAACATAACTGAATGAAAAAATACGTTGCATTAGTGCCTAAATTTGAACTTAGGTTTTTTTGCGAAATTGATAAAAATATTTTATGAGATTGGATTTTTTGTGTCTACGGTTCTATGCTAAATCCAATTTATGGCAATAGATTCATCTAAATTGAAAGCCAACCTTAAATATATAAGATAAAAACTGTAACTTTGAGCAGGCAGGTATTACTAGAAACAACAATAACCTTGTGACTTTTTGAAATGTGGTAGATCTTGTTGCAAAAAGAAGGTTCCACGTTTATAATGTCCTATCGGTGGCGCGGACATAGCTCAGCTGGTAGAGCATTAGCTTCCCAAGCTAAGGGTCGCGGGTTCGAATCCCGTTGTCCGCTCCATTTTTTTATTTCAAACAACTTCCCCCAAATAATAATCCAGAAAAACCTTAGTTTATTAACTTTAGTTACTTTAATTCGACACTATTTACAAACTTGGTTAACTTGTTAAGTTTGACACAAATTTTTATGGGTATTACAATAACTCCAGTTTTGCGCTTTGAACGGCCTGCTGTAATAGATATGTAGTTTTGTTGTCGGAGGGGGGTGGATGGCATGGTGACAAACCTAGCCGAAGAAATCAAACAGGCAGAGGCTGCAGCAAGGCAACGGGTTAAGGATGCAAAAAATGAAGCTGCTCGGCTCGTCAGTAAGGCTAAGAATGAGGCTGATCAACGGATCAAAGAGACAAAACAACAAGCTTTTCGTAAGTATCGTGACAATATTGTTCAAGTAGAAAGCGAGGCCGAGACAAATGCGGCGAAAATAGTTGAAGCAGGAAGGGAAAGCGCGCGCGCTTTTACTGATAGCCATCAGGGGCGAGTAAAAGAAACAGCCACTTGGATAGCGGAAGAGGTGATGGCTAGATATGGCCGTGGCTAGTATTAAAAAAGTTGAGTTTTACGTTCACAACTCTGTCGTGGAAGATGTTTTATCGATTTTGCAGAAAACAGGGACATGCGAGATAGTTTCCCGACAGGATGTAGATGAGGTTGATAGTCATTCAACTGCTCATCTACAGCGTATCGATAGTTTGCTCAGCGAAACACGGTTCCTTCTCCGTTTTTTTGAACCTTTCTATGAAGATAGCGTTCCTCCTATGGCCAGAGCCCTTGGCGAAAGGCCAGACTTTTCAGTAGAGGAGCTTGCGTCTCTTGCTGAAAAAACGGATTTGCTTCAATTAGCTGAGCACATACGGACCTTGGAGCGGCGGCTCATAGAAATACGCTCAGAAATTACCCAGATCGATAGTACAAAAGCTATTTTATCTCATATAACAGAACTTCCATACTCACTGGAGCTTGTTTCTCGTGGGACTCGTTTCGTGGGAGGGTTTGTTGGTATGTTGCCCGTGGAACAAATAGCAGGTTGGAAACAGGCTATCGAGAAAAATTTAGGTGATGCTGGCGAATTTTTTATCGCTTCCTATGAAGAAAAAGAGAAGGAAGCATGGGTAGCCCTTTTCTGTCGCAGAGATAAGGAACAGGAGGCATTAGATCTCTGTAGCAAATATGGATTTTCTCGTATAGAAATCCCCGATACTTTAACTGAAAGCGTTGGGGAAGAGTTGCTAAGACTCGAGACGCGACGAGAAAGCCTCCTAAAAGAAGAGGAAAAAATAGAAATGCAAGCTTCTTCTGAGGCAACAAAATGGATGCCTACCACTCGTGCGCTGAGCGATTATTGGAATATCCTCAAGTCTAAATACGAAGTTCTCTCCAATAGTGAATTCACAGATAAGACCGTTATCATCAAATCTTGGATCCCCGAAGTTGCTGTTCCTAAAGTAGAGGAGCAATTAAAACAATATCGTGCAGTTTTGGAGATAGCAGTGTCGGATCCCTCTCCAGAGGATGCCCCCCCCACTCTTCTTGTCAACAAAGGATGGGTATTGCCTTTCGAAACCCTTACGAAGCTCTATGGTTTGCCGAAATATGGAGAACTAGATCCTTCACCTCTTCTTGCTCCTTTCTTTTTTGTGTTCTTCGGTATGTGTCTGGGAGATGGTGGTTATGGTTTAATCATGCTTGGTTTTTTCCTTTTCTTCATGAAAAAATTCAAGCGTATGCCTGAAGGAGTTAAAAATTTTATTACATTGTTTATCCTTTCAGGAATTTCTACAATATTTGTTGGGGCTCTTACTGGAAGCTGGTTTGGCGATCTAATCGATGTTTTTGGGGTGTTTAAGTTTATTCGCCCGATTAAGAATATCCCGGTTGTTCTGGATCCTATGAATGATCCCATGACAGTTCTTTTTATCTCTTTGGGCTTAGGAACGATCCAGATTTTCTTTGGCTTGTTTGTTGCATTTTACGACAGCCTTCGGAAAAAAGACTATATGGGGGCTTTTGCAGATCAGGGCGGATGGATTCTATTCTTGTTAGGATTGCTTCTCATAGGGGGGACTGTGAGTGGAAAATTGCCAGCCAGTTTAAGCGGGCCTTCAAAAGCTACAGCTGCTGCAGGAGCTCTTGTCTTGGTTTTGACTCAAGGTAGGGCTAAAAGCGGAGTTGTACAGAAAGCCATTTCTGGTGTAATGAGCCTTTACAACGTAACGTCTTATTTAGGGGACGTGTTGAGTTATAGCCGATTGCTAGCCCTTGGTTTGGCTTCAGCCGCAATAGGTTCCATTATCAATATGCTAGCAAGTCTTGCAATGGGGATTCCCTTTATAGGTTGGGTACTTGCGTTAATCCTTATATTCGGCGGACATTTGTTTAGCGTTGCCGTAAACATACTCGGAGCTTTTGTGCATTCGTTACGGCTCCAGTACGTAGAGTTTTTTAGTAAGTTTTACTCCGGTGGGGGCAGAAGTTTTGCTCCTTTAACGTATAACACTAGTTTCGTTACCATATCTGAAACTAAAGAAGCTTAATTGATGGATTAAGTTCTCAGAACGAGGGGAGTGTTTTAAAGTATGGATCTTCTTGGAATGATGTTAGCGATTTTAGGAGCGGCTATAGCTGCGGGTTTTGCCGGCTCGGGGTCTTCTATAGGTGTAGGCATTGCTGGAGAAGCTGGGGCTGGTGTTATGACTGAGGATCCGGGTAAATTTGGCCTTGTACTGTTGCTTCAGGCTTTGCCGGGAACTCAGGGTATTTATGGTCTTTTAATTGCTTTCTTTGCCATTTTGAAAGTAGGGTTGCTTGGTGGAGGAGCAGCGGTAGCTGTAAACGTATGGCAAGGGCTTGGAATATTTTTTGCATGCCTTCCCGTGGGCATTGCCGGTTATTTTTCTGCTATAGCCCAAGGCAAAACATGTGCTGCTTGTATTCAAATGATCGCTAAAAGGCCTGAAGAGACTGGTAAAGCTGTTATTCTACCAGCTATGGTTGAAACTTACGCGGTTCTTGGTCTCCTTACAAGCATTATTTTGCTTAATGGCATCCAGATATAGCCATTCGCGATTTGAGGTGAATGGTTATGTCTTTGGCAGATATAAAAGTTAAAATTGAAGCTGATGCACAAAAAGAGGCAGAGAAAATTCTGGAAGATGCGAGATTGAAAGTAAAAGAGATAGAAACTGTTACTGAAGGCGAAGCAAGTAAAATAGAGTCGTTTTATGCTAATCGCTTTAGTACAGAAAAACCAGAAGTTTTCAATAGGCGTGGAATTGTTGCAAACTTAGATGTAAAGAAAATCTTGCTTGGAGCTAAACAAGATCTTATTACAGAAGCTTTTGGCGAGTCGTTGAAAATTTTAGCGTCTCTTCTAGAAGAGAAATATCTTGCTTTTTGTGAAAAGCTCTTAGAACAGGCTTCGGAGTCAGGAGATGAAAAAGTATTAGTCTCTCCAAAGGAGAAATATCTCAACGGGGAATGGCTAAAAAAATATAATGGGAAACATAAAACATCTCTCACCCTTGAAGCCGTTCAAATTCCTATGAGCGGAGGGTTTATCCTTCGAAAGGGCGATATTGATACCAACTGCTCTTGGGATATGCTGATTATGTGGATTAGAGAAGAAATCGAGGCAGACGTTGCGAAACGGCTGTTCTCGGAGTAGACGGGAGGTGGGGCAGCATGGCTACAGCTGAGCGGTATTGTTATGCGGTTGCTCGCCTGCGAGCTATGGAAAGCCGCCTTCTCGATGATAGCGTGCTGCAGAGACTGATCGATTGTGAAGATCTGGACAGCGCCATGAAGGTTTTGGGGGAGACAGTATATTCCTCATGGTTAGTGGAGCTGAAATCCAATACAGAATTCGATAAGGCCATAGAGTCGGAACTTCTTTATATTTATAATGAGGTAAAAAAATTTGTTCCAGACTCTGGTTTGGTAGAGATATGTCGGTTGCCTTACGATTTTCATAATGTAAAGGTTCTTCTCAAAGGCCAGATTCTTCAGCGCGAGGGAGGAGAGCGTCATTTCGAGCTATTAACGGCGCTAGCCAATATCCCGACAGATGATCTTATTATGGCAGTAGAAACGGAAGATTACAGGTTGTTGCCTTATGATCTTCACTTGGTTTTACCGAAGTCTTTTGCCTTATGGGATCAAACCCGAGATATTCTTGAGGTGGAGCGCCTCCTTGACAACGTACTTTTCCGCGAAATGTTTAAGATAGCCCGTAGTTTGGAGTATGAAGCTCCTTTACGTTGGGTTCGTGGAAAAGTTGACGCTGAAAATGTACGAAATATGTTCCGCCTTAAAAGAATGGATAAAGATGCGGCCAGTGTTCAGTCTTATCTCCATGATGGAGGTTTCGTATCAGTAGAGCAGCTGCTTTCTATGTTGTCGGAACCTATAGAAAGTTGGGTTCGGGTTCTTTCTTATGCAGATATAGGGAGAGTTCTTTATCACGTACAAGATGGGGCAGATATGAATGCACTCCTTGTGGAAATGGAAAAGATTTTAGATGACTATGTAACAAGTATTCTTCAGACAGCAAAATATAGTGCTTTTGCTCCGGAAAATGTTCTTAATTATTTATGGCATAAAGAAATGGAAGCGAAAAACGTACGAGTTGCGTTGGTTTCTGTTGCTAATGCCATGGACAAAGATCTGGCGAGGGGGTTGATGCGTCGTGGCTAAAGAAGTGAATCAGCCTATGGCTGCTATCGGCGAATATGAAACAGTACTTCCTTTCCAGGCGGTAGGGGTGAAGCCTTATGTTATGTCTGAAGAAGAGAGTGGGCATTTTGAATCTCTTCTTTTGCAGCTGGCTCGAGAAAAGTACGCGGTTATTTTTGTTCAAGAGCATCTTTTCGAAAAATTTATGTCCACAGTGGAGACTGTGAACGAGGAATATGCTGTAAGCGTTTTACCGATCCCTGGACTCAAAGGAAGTTCTGGGGCAGGACTAAAATCCATTCGTAACAGTGTAGAACGAGCTGTCGGCATGGATATCTTTGCTGTGAAATAGAATTTGATGCTGGAGGCGATACATTGTGGCCACGGAAAAGGTCATAAAAGGGACCATTGAAAAAATCTCCGGACCGCTCGTTGTCGCGAAGGGCATGTATGGTGCTAGTATGTACGACGTGGTACGAGTAGGGAATATAGGTCTTGTAGGTGAAATTATTGAGTTGAAAGGCGATACAGCTTCAATTCAGGCCTACGAAGAAACTTCTGGCCTTATGCCTGGTGAACCTGTCGTAAGTACCGGCGAACCCCTGAGCGTAGAGTTAGGTCCAGGAATCATAGAGCAGTTTTACGATGGGGTACAGCGTCCTTTGAACCTAATAGAGGACGTTGCCAAGAGCCACTTTATTTCTCGTGGAATTGAAGTTCCTTCCATAGACAGAGAGAAAAAATGGGAGTTTATACCACGAGTTAAAGTTGGGGATACTGTTCAGCCCGGCGATGTCCTGGGTATAGTTCAAGAAACAGTTTTAGTGGAACATCGGATAATGGTTCCTTATGGAGTACGAGGAACTGTTTCTGAGATAAAACAGGGCCAGTTTACAGTAGAAGAAACAGTGGCTGTTGTAAAAGCGAAAACAGGAGACGAAGTGAATGTTTCTATGTTCCAACGTTGGCCTGTGCGCAAGCCTAGACCAGTAGCTCGGCGTTTGCCCCCTATTATTCCGTTAACTACAGGACAACGAGTTGTAGATGCTTTCTTCCCTATAGCAAAAGGGGGAACAGCATGTGTCCCAGGACCTTTTGGTTCAGGGAAAACAGTTATTCAGCACCAGCTTGCAAAGTGGGCGGAAGCCGATATCGTAGTGTACGTAGGTTGCGGTGAGCGAGGCAACGAAATGACAGACGTTCTGTTGGAGTTTCCTGAGCTAGAAGACCCACGTTCGGGGGAACCGTTGATGAAACGTACGGTTCTTATAGCAAACACGTCTAATATGCCAGTCGCTGCGCGAGAAGCGAGTATCTACACTGCCATTGCAATTGCAGAGTACTACAGAGACATGGGATACTCTGTGGCTCTTATGGCAGATTCTACAAGCCGTTGGGCTGAGGCTCTTCGAGAAATGTCAGGACGACTTGAAGAAATGCCAGGAGAAGAAGGGTACCCTGCGTACCTAGGAACGCGGTTAGCCAGTTTCTATGAAAGAGCGGGACGGGCTATTTGCCTTGGTTCTGATGGTAGAGAAGGATCTGTAACAGCTATAGGAGCAGTTTCCCCTCCTGGTGGAGACCTTTCTGAACCAGTAAGCCAAAACACTCTCCGTGTGACTAAAGTATTTTGGGGACTTGATGCTAGCTTGGCCTATCAGCGCCATTTCCCGGCGATTAACTGGTTGTTGAGCTACTCCCTATACACCGATACTATGGACAAATACTGGGATTCTCAGTTTGACGATGAATGGAGTTCTCTTCGCGTAGAGGGAATGTCTCTTCTTGAAGAAGAGGACCAACTGCGGGAGATTGTTCGTCTCGTGGGAATAGACGCTCTTTCCAAAGAGGAGCGAATGGTCTTGGAGACTGCTAAATCGCTTCGAGAAGATTTCTTGCACCAAAATGCTTTCCATGAGATTGACACATATGCTTCTATGAGAAAGCAATTTAAAATGTTGAAGAATATTTTAATATTCCATCACCTCTCTATGGATGGGTTGAAACGTGGCGCAGATATGAATAAGGTATTCAATCTTCCTGTACGAGAGCAAATCGCTAGAATGCGTTATGTAGATGAAAAAGAGATTGAACAGCTTGATGCGCTAGAAGACCAAATGAAGAAAGAGATAAATGCATTAATACCAGTGGGGGGCGATAGTGATGCTGCCTAAAGAGTATAGTACCATCACCGAGTTATCTGGCCCACTTCTGGTTGTGGAAAAAACCAAGGATGTTCGTTATGACGAACTAGTGGAGATTGAGCTTGCCAGTGGAGAATTGCGACGAGGACGTGTTCTTGAGATAACATCAGATAGGGCCCTTGTCCAGGTCTTTGAGGGAACCGATGGAATCGACATACAGAATACAAAAATCCGCTTCCTTGGGAAGGTTTTGATGCTTCCAGTTAGCCGGGATTTGTTAGGGCGTATTTTTAATGGACGGGGAGAACCTATTGATGGAGGAGCTCCTATCCTTCCTGACAAAAAGCTGGATATCAATGGGATGCCGATGAATCCTTATTCTCGAGACTATCCTTCTGAGTTTATCCAGACCGGTATTTCTACTATTGATGGCATGAACCCAATGGTTCGTGGACAAAAGTTGCCTATATTCTCTGGAAGTGGTCTTCCTCACAACAGAATGGCTGCCCAGATAGCTCGTCAGGCCACCGTTATTAGCGGGCATGAGGATTTTGCAGTTGTTTTTGCTGCCATGGGTATCACTTTTGAAGAAGCTTCGTTCTTTATGGAAGACTTCAGAAGAACTGGCGCTATACAGAGGACTGTAATGTTCGTTAACTTAGCTGATGACCCAGCTATTGAACGGATTACTACACCTCGACTTGCATTGACAGCTGCGGAGTACCTAGCATTTGAACAGGATATGCATGTAGTGGTTATTTTGACAGACTTAACCAACTACTGCGAAGCACTGCGAGAGATTTCTGCTGCCCGTAAGGAGGTTCCGGGACGGCGAGGTTATCCTGGTTATCTCTATACAGACCTTGCCACCATGTATGAAAGAGCTGGTCGTCTGAAGGGGAAAAAGGGATCCATTACTCAGATTCCTATTCTGACTATGCCAGAAGACGATAAGACTCACCCTATTCCTGACTTGACAGGATATATTACAGAAGGGCAGATTATCTTGAGTCGAGGCCTTCATCGTAAGGGCATCTATCCGCCTGTAGACGTTATGCCTTCTTTGTCTCGTCTTAAGGATAAAGGTATCGGTAAGGGGAAAACCAGAGAAGATCATGCAGACCTTATGAACCAGCTTTTTGCTGCTTATGCTCGCGGTAAAGAAGCTAAGGAGCTTGCAGTTATTCTTGGAGAAGGTGCCCTTACTGAAGAAGATAAGGCCTTTGCCTGTTTTGCAGATGAGTTTGAAGACAAATATGTCCGTCAAGGCGAGTATGAGAACCGCAAAGTTGATGAAACACTCGAATTAGGTTGGAATCTTTTGACGATGATTCCAGTGAAAGAGCTCAAACGTGTTCGTGACGCATATATAGAGAAATATCTCAAACCGAGGCTGCAAGAAGAGGGGAAAAACGAAGAAGCAGTTCCCGTTGTAAAGTAGGGGGGTGACGAAGTATGCCACGGTTGAACGTCAACCCCAACCGGATGGAGCTTTCTCGTCTAAAAAAACGACTCGTTGTAGCTAAACGTGGACATAAGCTTCTTAAAGATAAGCAAGATGCCTTGATTAAGGCCTTTCTTGAACGTGCTCGCGAAGGGAAGGCATTGCGAGAGGAGCTTGAGGTAGAATTGGGAGATTGTTACCATAGTTTCCTTCTTGCCCGGGCTCAGACGTTACCTGCAATGCTGGAGCAGGCTCTTATGATTTCAGGGACACGATGTAATTTGAAAGTACAAGAACGCAATGTCATGAGCGTTGTTGTACCTGAATATACTGTAGAGCAGCAGGGAGAGGCTTTAAGCTATGGGCTTGCAACGTCTCAAGGGAGTTTGGACGTCGCTTTAGAGCGATTCTCCAAGTTAATTCCTAAGCTCATTGCTTTGGCAGCAAAAGAAAAGGCTATTCGGCTTATGGCTTCTGAAATTGAAAAAACGAGACGTCGAGTCAACGCTTTGGAACACGTAATGATACCTAACTTTAACGAAACTATTCGGTATATTACGATGAAGCTAGATGAACAGGAGCGGTCAACTCTCAGCCGGTTGATGAAAATTAAAGATATAGTGCGTTCACATTAAAACAAGAAGGCCGGGAAATTAAATTTTCCCGGCCTTGTCTTTTTATAAAAATCAGAGGAATATAATAAAGGTCATGTTTTTGCTCTGCTCCGGTATTTCCCACGAGAGCATAGGGGTTTCTACAGAGAGAGGATATCAAGGAAGAGTTTTTTTATACAGAAATGGCCCGGCAGATTCAAAACCTAGCGCCTTATGTTCAAAAATCTGTTCGGTAGATCCCACAAGAAGAAAACCGCCAGGACGGAGGGCTTTGTAAAATTTTAAATAAAGATTTTTCTTAGTCTCTGTGGAAAAGTAGATAACGACATTTCGACAGAGGATGAGGTCAAAATCTTGTCCAAATGGGTTGTCTATTAAATTGAGTTGTTCAAAGTTGACTCGTTTCTTGACTCCTTCCTGTATGGAGAAGATTTCCTCATTTATCTTTGAAAAGTATTTATCAACGTACTCTTGAGAAAGGTTGGCTAGCTGCCGTATGTGATATTCTCCTTTCTGTGCAATTTTAATTGCTCCTTCATCTATATCGCTGGCGAGTACATAAGGGGGGCAATGAAGTTTTGTTTCCATAGACAACATCGCAAGAGAATAGGGTTCTTCTCCTGTAGCGCTGCCAGCACTCCACAACTTTAGTCTTTTGGATCCCCGAGTTTTAATTAATTCAGGTAGAACCTTGTTTTGAAGATCATCCCATCGAGGGGGGTTCCTAAAGAATTCCGATACATTAATCGTAAGATAATCGAGAAATTCTCGAAGCTTTTTTTCTTCTTTTTTTACTAAATCAAAATATGCATCATAATCGGTTATGTTCCATCTTTGCATTAACATGTGTACGCGACGGTGGATTTGATTTTTATAAGAATTTAGATCAAGCCCAGTCAAAATTCGTATCTTCTTCTTAAAGTTGTTGTATGCAGGAGAATCATAGTTTTTTTCTAGCTCGTCCATTTTCTCACCTCAATTAAGTTCTAATCCGATTATTACGCATAGTTTATGAAACATATATACCATATTTATAGGATTTTGCTCTTTCTCAAAGAATAAAAAATGTTAAAATAATATATAAGGAGTATTTTAGATGGCCGCTGCACCTTTGGGTGTAGAGGAAAGTCCGGGCTCCATAGGGCA
>NZ_DHFC01000019.1:48617-48739 GCF_002400205.1 Aminobacterium sp. UBA4834
GAAAGTCCGGGCTCCATAGGGCAGAGTGCTGGATAACGTCCAGTTGGTGCGAACCAAAGGAAAGTGCCACAGAAAGAAACCGCTTTCTCGCAGTAGAAAGTAAGGGTGAAAAGGTGGGGTAA
>NZ_DHFC01000019.1:48868-125775 GCF_002400205.1 Aminobacterium sp. UBA4834
GGGTAAGAGCCCACCGGGTGTCGGGTAACCGATATGCCAGGCAAACCCCGCTCGGAGCAAGGCCGAATAGAGGGGAAAGAGGCGGCCCGCTGACCCCTGGGTACGGTCGCTTGAGGAGTACCGCAAGGTATTTCCCAGATAAATGGTCATCTCTTACACAGAACCCGGCTTATAAAATGCTCCTTTATTATAGTTTGATGAAAAATAAGCCTGGAGGACTATTGTTTTATTTATTTTTTAGTCCTCCAGGCTTATTTGTTTTTATGTGTAGGTGCTAGTGTGGGAGAAAGTGGTAGAAAATGTCATAAAGTGGGAGGTTTCCCCATGTTAGTGGGAACTTACGAACACCGAGTCGACGCTAAAGGAAGAACGGTTATTCCTGCCAAGTTCAGGCAGGAGCTCGGGGAGTGTGTTGTTGCCACTATAGGTATAGATCGATGTGTTTCTCTCTATCCCATGGAGGAATGGCAAAAGGTCTTGGAAAAACTCCAAAGTTTGCCTTTTTCAAAGAGCAAAACCAGAGGGCTTATGCGAATTATGCTTGCTAGTGCTCATGAATTGGCTATTGATAGTGCCGGACGTATCCTTATCCCCCAGATTTTAAGGGATCATGCAGAACTTCTGACTGATGCTTTTTTTGTGGGGATAAGCGATCATATAGAGCTTTGGGATAAAGGTATTTGGGAACAGTATAGCAAAACTGTTCTTGATGAGCTGCCAGAGATAGCAGAAGGGATAGATGGATTCTAATGGTAGAGCATATTCCAGTTATGATTAATGAGGTAGTAGAGCATCTCAAGCAGATACCGGTCCCACGTGTGATAGTCGACGCGACATTGGGGTTGGGAGGATATGCAGAAAGTATCCTTACACAATTTCCGGATGTTTTGCTTATTGGTGTGGATAGAGATGAGCAAGCTCTTTCTATGGCTCGTGACCGTTTAGCTGCGTTTGGAGACAGAGTTCACTATTATCTTGCTCCCTTCAGTAGACTTGTTTCTGTGTTAGAGAAAGAAAAAGTAACTCCTGATGGAGTCGTTTTTGATTTAGGAGTTTCTAATCTGCAATTAAGCCTTCCGGAACGAGGCTTTTCTTTCCAACAAGATGGCCCTTTAGATATGCGCATGGAAAGTTCTAAAGAAGTTGAGGGGCTCCGTGCTTCTGACGTAGTAAATACTTTTTCAGAAAAAGATTTGGCAGATATTTTTTGGAAATACGGAGAGGAGCGATATTCGAGACGGATAGCATCTGGTATTGTCAAATATAGAAAAGAAAACGGTCAAATCTCAACTACTGCGCAACTTGTAGAGGCCATTAGAGCCTCTCTCCCGGCACCTGTTCAAAGGAAAATGGGAGGACATCCAGCTCGGAAAGTATTTCAGGCCCTCCGTATTTTTGTAAATAATGAACTTGTTGAATTGGAAGAAGGGTTGCAGGCTGCTATCGAAAAAACAGCAGATAAAGGAGTTGTTATTGTTGTTAGTTACCATTCTTTAGAAGACCGCATTGTTAAGTACGCCATGAGAGACTGGAAAAACGAAGGTAAAGGCATTATTTTAACCCGCCATCCTCTCATTCCTACAGAAAAGGAAATAGAAGAAAATTATAAGGCTAGAAGCGCTAAGTTTCGGGCATTTATGAGAGAAGTAGATATGGAAGAGGATTCTTAAGGGAGGTGTGCACACCGTGTATGATTCCCAAACATGTGAGTATCCCTGTGAATCGGCACGAAAAGTCAGCCCGTATTTTATCTTTTTCATTTTAGCTATGGTTGTGTCTTTTATTGGTTTGGGCATATTAAGGTTGTACTCTAACCGACTTGAGGCTCGTCTTCATGCTATTAATTTGCAAATAGAAAGTTATGAGATGCAGGAAACAGAGATGCATCGTGTGCTTTCTTCTTTAACTTCTCCAGAGGCTATTTACGGCTACTCCCAAAAGAAACTAGGCATGGTTGCTAATGTAAAGACCGGAGTAGTTCATGTAGCGAGAATACCCGCTTTAAAGGAAGAAATGGAGGTCGCTTCTATAACTTCGAGTCATGGATGGAACTTATTGTTTTCACTCTTCTCTTCTCCAGCCACAGCAAAAGATTAGGATAAATTGACTTTATACTTTGGAGCAGATTGAAACTAAAATGAAACGAAATTTCTGGTTAGGGCCTTGGCCGTGGGTATTTATCTCTTTTATTGTAGTTTTAAGCAGATTATTTTTTGTGCATTGTATGCCGGATGATCGTGTTATTCGGCAATCTCAGCGGCAATATTGGAGTGAGGTCCCTGTTAGCACCACTCGTGGATCTATTGTCGATGTTCATGAAAATCCTTTAGCTATGTCCGTGCCAGCATATAGTTTTTTTGTCGATCCAGCTTTTTGGAACCCTTCTAATGGTAAATCGTTGTCAGGATTACTTCCTTCTGAGGTTGTAGATAAAATATCAAAGCCACTTGCTGGCCGTTTTCATTGGATTGCTCGAAAAATAAGTAAAGAAAAAGCTGACGCCATCATGGCACTAAATTTACCCGGACTCTATCGGCTACAAGAAAAAAAACGTCTTTATCCACAAAACTCTCTTTTAGCACATGCTATTGGATATTGTGATATTGATGATCGCGGACTTGCAGGAATAGAGCTAGTTTGGGATCAGATATTATATTCTCCCCCAGGCATCCGTTTTTTTATAAAAGAAGCTACAGGGCGTGCGATAGATGTATCTACAACGTTATCTGACCTTGAAAAAATAGAACATAAAGGCAGAATTCGCTTAACAGTGGATATGCGTATCCAATATATTTTGGAACAGCGTCTCCAAGAGGCAATAGATAAAAATCAAGCTCGATGGGGAGCTGCTATCTGTATGAATCCTTCTACAGGGGAACTATTGGGATTAGCTAGTGCCCCTTCTTTTGACCCTAATAATAGAATGGATTTGCTCAATAAAAATAAAGTTTTTAATAATGCTGTAAGCAGAGTATACGAACCAGGCTCTACCTTTAAGCCAGTAGTAGTGTCCATAGCATTGGAACGTAAAGTAACGTATGCTTCGGAAGTCCTCTCTACACCTCACAGAATTAAAGTTGCAGATGGATCTATTTCGGAGTCAGGTAATAGTAATTGGGGGTCCTTATCTTTAGGAGATATCGTGGTAAAATCTTCAAATGTTGGGATGGCACAAATAGGACTTCGGATCCGCCCCTTTGATATGTATAACAGTTTAAAAGATTGGGGTTTGGGGGTAGTGCCTGGAATAGAACTCAACGGGGTGGAGGCAGGGTTGTTGCCATCACCAGACCAGTGGAGGGGCGTTGTCCCAGCTAATATCGCCATAGGGCAAGGTATTGGAGTTTCTCCTCTTCAGCTTTTAACCGCTATGAATGCCATAATCAATGGTGGAGAATTATTACGTCCCTATATAGTGGCAGATGTTATAGATAGCCACGGGAAAAAAGTTTACGAAGGGAAAAAGGAAGTTATACGTACAGTTGTCACCCCTTCCATTGCGACATGGCTACGAAAAGTTATGAGGGATGTAGTAGTGCGCGGAACAGGCAGGTTAGCGGATACGCCGGTAACTACTGTAGCAGGTAAAACTGGAACTGCCCAAGTTGCGGAAAAAGGTGTTTACGCTAAAAAAAGATGGGTGGCATCTTTTATAGGTTTTTGGCCTTATGAATCCCCTAAGTACGCTATGCTTATAGTTGTAGGCGAACCCTCTAAAGGGCAGTATTATGGTGGAAGTGTAGCCGGGCCAGTTTTTAGATCTGTCGTAGAAGATATGGCGCAATTAAACATTTTTTAAATTGGCAAGAGAGAGGCAGTGAGAGGAATGTCTGACCTGCAGAATATAATAAAGATATTAGAGGGGAACGGAGAAATAGAACAAGTTGTTTTCCCCTCAAAGGAGAGCTTGCCTATCACGAGTATTTTTAGCAATAGCAGAGAATGTAATCCAGGCTCCCTTTTTTGTTGTATACAAGGAGAAAGGCATGATGGCCATCTTTTCGCTGCAGACGCAGTCCAGCGAGGTGCCATTGCTTTGTTATGCAAGCGCCCTTTAGAGATAAATGTCCCTCAAATTATTGTAAAAGATGTTCGATGGGCCATGGGGTATGCGGCAGCTACTGTATATGATTGTCCGTCTGAGCATTTAGCCATGTACGGTGTAACCGGAACAAATGGAAAAAGTACTTCTTCTTATATGATGCGAAGTGTTTTACAAGCTTCAGGTGAGAAAAGCGGTCTTATGGGTACTATTGTTTATTCTGATGGAGATGTGGAGGAAGAAGCGAGCCGTACAACTCCGGAAAGTTGTGATGTTCAACGATATCTTGCCCGTATGGTAAGGAATGAGTGTAAAAGTGCCACAATGGAAGTATCTTCTCATGGAGCAGTCCAAGGGCGACTTAACGGTTGTTTTTTTAGCGGCATGATTTTTACTAATTTAACTCCAGAGCATCTAGATTATCATGGAGATATGGAACATTACTTCATGGCTAAAAAAAGCATTTTTGAAAAATACGTCAGTCATGATTGGTGCGGAGCCATTAATGGCGATGATGAGTACGGGAAAAGGCTTTTATATGAATATAAGGATTGTTGCTTGTCTTACGGATTATGTTCTTGTGCTGGTCATGATGTCTATCCTACGTGGCTGGAAATGGGACTTTCAGGTCTTCAGATGGACGTCCGCTTGCCGGCGGGGGAATCCTTAGAATTAGATATTCCTGTTACAGGGCGCTTTAATGTCTATAATGCTCTCGGTGTTATTGCTCTTGCTTATGGGGTAGGAATAAATATGCCCACTATAAAAAGAGGCTTGGAAACTATGCCCCAGGTTCCTGGCAGAGTCGAGAAATATTTTTTTGAAAATGGTGTTTGTGCCGTAGTAGATTACGCACATACTCCAGATGCTCTTCAGAACGTTTTGTCAGCGATGAGGGAAATCTGCAAAGGTCGACTTATCTCTGTTTTTGGACATGGGGGAGAGCGCTATCACGGGAATCGTCCTCTTTTGGGACAAGTGGCATCTGAAAATGCAGATGTAGTAGTAGTAACTATGGATAACCCACGTAGCGAAGACCCTGCCCAGATAGCAGAAGAAATAGAAAAAGGTTTTACGTCGTCATTGTTGGAGCACTATCGTATTTTGAATCGCCAAGAAGCTGTCGGAACAGCCCTCTCTATGGCTCATCCCGGAGATATGGTGGTAATAAGCGGGAAAGGGCCGGAACATTATATTTTACTTCAGGATAAACGAATTCCATATAATGATTCAGAAACCATTAAAGAATGGGGCATGAAGCAGGGATTGAGGTGGCAATAAAATGAAATGGCAACTATGGAAGATATCAGATTTAGCTGGTTCTATAGGTGCTACTTGGTCAGGTAGTGACATAGTAATTCCTGACTTTTTTTGTGTTGATAGCCGAGAGGTTTATCCTGGTTCAGCCTTTGTTGCTGTTCGAGGAGCTAACCAAGATGGGCATGACTATATAATTGATGCTTTACATCGTGGGGCGACCCTTATTATTGCTGAAAAGGGGCGCGTGCCGAAAGGAATATCTTTTGATGGTAGGGCCTATATAGAAGTAAATGATTCCGTGACCGACATGGCTCGTATGGCTTCTGCCTATCTCAAGGCAGTTGCTCCGCAAGAAGTTGTTGCTATTACAGGGAGTGTCGGGAAAACAACGACGAGGGAAATTATTAAAAAATGTTTAGAGAGGTTCCCTTTTGCGTATGGAGCAGAACGGAGTTTTAATACGCTCATAGGATGTTCTCTCACTATTTTAGGAATGTCGTCAGGGACTGAAGTCTTAATTTTGGAGATGGGAACCAATAAACCTGGAGAAGTTGCAGAGATGGTTCAGTACTTCCCCCCCACAAGAGCTATCATAACGGAGGTAAGCTCTGCTCACCTCGAAGGGTTGAAATCTTTGGAGGGAGTTATAGCTGCTAAACTTGAAATCCTCCAATCGTCAGATATAAAGACTATTTTCTTTAACGAAGATAACAGATTGTTAACTCAAGAGATTCTTCAATATCCTGGAGAGTATGAAAAAGTTGGGGTGGGGTATATCCACGGTCTCTATCGGATAAAAGAAGCTGATTTTCATATAATAGATGGCTTGCCTCGTCTGAAAACTGTTCTTTTAACTCCAGATGGAGGGGCTCACGAGATTTACACGGGGTTATGGGGAACACATGCTTCGTTATCTATTGCCTTTGCTCTGGCCTTATGTTCAGAGTTGCATTTCTCTCTAGAAGAGGCTATTCATGGTTTAGAGACTATGAGTGCTCTGCCTGGCCGGGGTGTCGTTATGGTATTGAAAAACGAAGCTATACTTATTGACGACTCATACAATGCTAATCCTTCCTCTATGGATGCTTCACTTACTACTCTTTTAGATCTTCCTGCGACAGGGCGAAAAATAGCTGTTCTAGGGAGTATGAAGGAATTAGGAGAGGATGACACGCGGCTGCATGAGGAGGTTCTCAAGAAAGCTCTTGCTTTAGACGTGTTATTCCTCATAGGAGAGGAATGGAAAGACCCGTATCTGAAACTATCTGATGAAGAACGGAAAAGAGTCGCATGTATTGCTGATTTGAAAGCCTTAGGAGCAGGACTTTTATCGAGACTCCATAAAGGGGATCTTCTCCTCGTGAAGGGATCTCATATCCATCGTTTGGATCTTGTGGTCTCGTCTCTAGTGGGAGGGAACAAGAATGAATAGACTCTTCCTCTTCTTTTTTATATTTTTTCTCTCTTTATTAATAGAGAAGTTATGGATTCGAAAATCATGCGAAATGGATATGTCTCAGGTGCAAAAAAATTATGGGCCTCAAAGCCATATTTTAACGAAGAGCAAAACTCCTTCTATGGGAGGTCTCATGTTTTTAGCGGTATCTTTTTTGTGCTTATTTCTTTTCCCATTATCCAATGCAGGAACATGGCATGAGTCTTTTGTTTTCTGGATACTCCCTTGGGGAGCTGCTCTTATCGGTTTTATCGATGATTGGATTAAATACAAAAAACACTCAAGCGAAGGTCTCCCCAGCTTAGGTAAACTCGTAGCCCAGATACTTCTTGCCTTACCGTGGGCCTTTTGGGTCGGATGGTATAAAGGGATTTATTTATGGCCTAATATGGAATTATCTCTATGGCTTGGTGTTCCCCTTCTTGCCTTCATAGCTATCGGGATGTTGAATGCCGTTAATGTGACCGATGGGCTTGATGGTTTAGCTGCGGGATCGGTCATTCTCTCTCTTGTGGCATTCCTTGTCTGGCTTCCTGCTGCTACGTATGTACGGAGCGGAGGAATTGTTACCCTTGCAATGTGTCTGGCTTTTCTTTGGTATAATTCTCATCCTGCGGCTGTATTTATGGGGGATGTCGGTTCTCATTTTTTGGCAGGGGTTCTTATCTCTCTCTGTGCGTTAAGTGGCTTCTTAATGGCAGTGATTCCTCTTGGCTTTATTTTTGGTGTTGAGATCCTGACTGTTTCTATACAATTGATAGCTATTCATAAATTCAAGAGAAAAGTTTTTAAAATGAGCCCTCTTCATCATCATTTTGAACTTACAGGGTGGAGTGAAGATCAGATTGTAACCAGATTTTTGATTCTTCATGGTTTAGGGGCGATTGTCTGTATCTTCTTTTTGATGTCTTGGTGGGCATGAATTACCTTATGATAGCGAGAAAGAAGGCACACACTATGGGTACGATCCAATCATACGAAGGAGAAAAAGTAACGATTCTTGGGGCCGGAACAAGTGGGCAAGGTCTAGCTTTCCTAGCCCGTCGTCTCGGTGCGCAAGTTTTTGTGACGGAACATAAAGAATCACTCCCTGACCATGTTGAAAAGGCCTTCCATGAAAATGGGATAAATTGGGAAACAGAAGGGCATAGCGAAAGAGCACTTGACACGAATGTATTAGTTGTAAGCTCAGGAATATCTCCATCTGTTCCTATTATTCAGAAGGCTTTAGGTGCCGGCGTTCCTGTTATGGGGGAACTAGATTTTGTAGTGCCGCATCTTCAAGGGAAAATTATTGGGGTCACAGGGAGTAATGGGAAGAGTACTACAACTGCTTTGACAGGATTCGTATTGGAGAAGTGCGGGTACAAGGCAGTAGCAGCTGGAAACATAGGCAAAGCACTTTCGTGTTGTGCCGAGGAAAATTGGGATTATATTGTTATTGAACTGAGTAGTTTTCAGCTTGCTTGGGCTCATAATTTACATAGCCATATAGCTATTGTTACAAACCTGGCTCCTGACCATATAGATTGGCATGGTTCCTACGAAAAATATATAGAAGCAAAAGCCCGTCTTATTCATTTGCAGGAACCTGGTCAGTGGGCGATAGTACAAAATCGCGATGTTAGGGCTCTTGAAGCTCATAAAAGATCCCATGTAGCTTCTCTTTTTTGGGAAGGGCAACAAGAGAAGTTACAAAAAACGCATGCCTTTATTCGAATGGGAGATAAAAAAGCTTTTCTTTGTACAGATGGGGTAGACGAGTTGCTTTTCCGTTATGAAGACACATCCCTCATTGGTCGCCATAATTTGGAAAATGTGGCAATGACAATGGCTGCCCTTACTTTAAGTGGAATGAAATGCTCTGATGCGTCTCGCTTTGTAGCGGATTTCAAACCTCTTTCCCATCGCTGTACTTTTGTAGCTGATATAGATGGGGTTCGTTATATTGATGATTCTAAAGGGACCAATGTAGCTGCTAGTTCCACAGCCCTTTCTTCTATAGAGGGGAAAAAGGTGGTCATTCTTGGAGGCAAGGGGAAGGGCGAGGATTACGGTCCTTTGGCTGAAGTCGTAAAAAAAGAAGCGAGGGTAGCCATTATTCTGGGTGAAGAGAAGGCGAAGATTCTCCAGGCCCTTGAAAATATTGGCTTCTCAAATTGCATTGAAGTTGCTGATATGGAAGAGGCTGTTCGCATGGCTATGAAAGCAGCTTTGCCAGGAGAGACAGTACTTCTTTCTCCAGCTTGTACCAGTTGGGACATGTATTCGAGTTATGAGAAAAGGGGTGAACATTTCCAGCACCTCGTAAAACAATATGGAGGTAAGCGGTGAGCGAAGTCTCAATGGATCAGACTAGAGGCCTGAATGGCACTTATGAAAAAATTCAACGGGTAGATCCCTTCCTCTGGATTATCCCGCTAGTCCTTAATTGCTTTGGTCTTGTTATGATTGTTTCTTTAACTTCGCCCCACTCCATGGAGGTATGGGGTTCTCCTTTTGTAGTGGGTTTTCGCCAGGTGCAGTGGAGCTTTTTGGGACTTACCGCTATGTTTCTGATATATTTATTCCCTATTGCCTTTTGGGAGCGTTTAAGTGCCTACCTTTGGATGGCTGCTTTTTTGCTTTCTTTCTGTACGCTAATCCCTGGCATAGGCATTGAAGCTGGTGGAGCGCGGCGGTGGATAGACATTGGCTCTCTTCAATTTCAACCTATAGAACTTCTTATTTTTGCAGTTGTAATTCATCTTTCTAAATGTCTGTCGAGATCGGAAGAGGCACCTTTGAAGATGTTTTTGGGCATCACCTTAGCGGTAATATTTATTTCCATCATCCCTCTTTTGCTTCAACCGGACATAGGCGGAATGCTTCTGCTTTCGATTATCTGCATGGGGATTCATGTAGAAAACCGCGGATGGGGCTATCCTCTTGTAATAGGTTCTGCAGGACTAGCCTTGTTATTCCCACTTATTATCAGAGAAAGTTACCGTTTAAGGAGATATGTTGCTTTTTTAGATCCTTGGAAAGAGCCATTGGATAGCGGTTTCCAGGTTATACAGGGGCTTGTAGCTTTTGCTAATGGGGGCCTTTTAGGGGTAGGAATAGGGAAGGGGCTCCAGAAAATGAACTATCTTCCAGCAGCCCACACAGATTATATTTTTGCGGCTATAGGGGAAGAATTTGGTTTTATTGGCACCGGTCTTGTCGTTATTCTTTTTACTATGTGGGCATGGCGCTGTTTTAAAGTATACAAGCAAGCCCCCTCTCCTTTTCTGAGAACTCTGCTGTGGGGACTTGTTATTTCTGTTCTATTGCCTTTTTTCATCAATGTAGGAGGAGTTACTAAATTGCTTCCTCTAACAGGAATGCCTTTGCCTTTTATGAGTTATGGGGGGAGTTCACTCCTTATGATGTGGATACGCGTTGGTCTTATTGTAAGAATTACTAAAGAAATTGTGGGTACGCCATCATGAAAAAAGTACTTTTAGTGGCAGGAGGAACTGGTGGACATATTTTCCCTGCGTTAGCATTAGGGCAATGGCTTCAAAGGGAAAAAGCGGAAGATATACACGTTGTGTATGCATGTGGTTCAAGACCTCTTGAATTAGAGATGTATAGACAATCTGGGGTAGAACCAATAGTTCTTCCGATAGAAGGATCTCCTTTTGGTATAAAGAAAATAAAAACGATATCCCGTCGCTCCTTGGGGATATGTAAGGCGATAGGGGAGTCTATGGCTTTAATGAAAAAAATGCGACCGGATTTTTGCCTCCTTTTCGGGGGATATGTCTCCTTTGCACCATTGATAGCAGCTCTTCTTTGCCGAGTTCCAGTGGCGGTTCATGAACAAAATACTATTGCTGGAAAGGTTACTCGAATTGCCCATAAACTTCATCTTCCTATTTTTTCTGGCTGGCAGGAATGCGAACCTTTTCAAGCGGATAGTTTTTATTATGCAGGTATTCCAATTAGAAACTTTCAGAAGGTTGACCGTAGAGAAGCTTGGAGTAAACTAGATGTGGGGATCGATATCCCCGAAGGCCCTATCGTTGGGGTTCTTAGCGGTTCGCTCACGAGTTCGCCTCTTTTTCAAGTTATATGTGAATTGAGCGTAAAATCAGAGTTTCGTCACGTATCTTTTCTTATTGTGGGAGGCAAAGGGATTTGCCCCAATTCAAATAACATGATAGCCGTTGAAAGACAGTGGGATATGTCTATAATCTATTCGGTTGTTGATATAGTTATCGCGAGAGCAGGGGCATCTACCCTAGCGGAATTATTAACTTGTGCAATCCCTTCTCTTATTGTTCCTTGGAGAGGAGCTGCTGATGGGCACCAGTTATCTAATGCGCGGCTCTTCAAGAAGCTAACAGGAAACTATGTATGGGATGAGTCTTCTCCTGCGCAGGTTTTGAAACAGAATCTTGTCCAATGTTTATCACAAGAAAGAGACGAGAGCGCAAAAGGGGAGGCCCTGGTTCCATGGCAGAACCAGAGTTGCGAATTGATCTGGAAAACCTTGATCTCGTTGGTGCGAAGGGAGAGTCTGTAATTGGACTTGAAAATAAGAAATCTTGACGGTGTTGAGAGAATACATTTAATGGGGATAGGCGGAGCTGGTATGAGTGGACTCGCTCTCTTGCTGAAAGACCTTGGTTATGATGTGAGTGGGTGCGATGTTAACTGGACCTCCTATGTGGATAAAATAGTACGAGATGATATCAGTTTCATGCTCCAACATGGGAAAGAGCATCTTGATGAGCTGAAACCGGATTTGTTGATCTATAGTAGTGCTATCCCTGACGATAATGAAGAGCTTTGTGAGGCTCGACGCCGAGGGATTCGAATAGCAAAAAGGGGAGAAGTTCTCAGCTGGATATTTGATGCTCGTTTTGGTATTGGCATAGCTGGAACTCATGGTAAAACTACTACCTCGTCTATGATAGCTTTAATTCTGGAGCAATCTGGATTGAGCCCTACATTGGCTATTGGTGGAGAACTTTGTGATATAGGTGTCAATGCAAAGTTGGGGAAAGGGCCATATATGGTGGCTGAGCTTGATGAGAGCGACGGTTCTTTTGAGGGGTTTCATCCTAATATAGCTGTGCTTACCAATGCGGACTGGGATCATGTTAATCATTATCCGACGTTCGATAGTGTTATAGATGCTTTTAATCGTTTTCTTGTTAATCCCAAAGAAAATGGAGTTGTAGTTCTTTGTGCTGAAGATGTGGGCTTAATGAAAGTTATGGAACGAAATCAGGGAAAGAACGACAAAAACGATATTATAACCTATGGTTGGGGTAATGCCTGGGACTGGGGTGCCTATGATGTGGAGCATGTGCCCGGGGGGGGAGTATCTTTCTCCATTTCTAAAAAAGGGGAATACGTGGATCAGATAGAGCTTTCTGTTTCAGGAGATCATAATGTTATGAATGCTCTCGCTGCTTGTGTTGTAGCAGATCATCTTGAAGTGCCATTCACTATTATTAAAAAAACCTTAAGATCTTTCCGCGGAGCTAAACGCCGTATGCAATATATAGGAGCTATTAATGGCGTGGATATATATGACGATTATGGACATCATCCTCGAGAGGTCGCTGCTACTCTGAATACGTTAGGGCAAATGTTCCCTGGCAGAAGGTTGAACATTATTTTTCAACCCCATCGTTACACTCGTACTGCGGCTATGTATCGAGATTTTGCTGAAGTGCTTTCTTCAGCCGGGCGCTTATTTCTTTTGCCAGTATATCCAGCCGATGAGGAACCCATAGAGGGAGTTAATTCTGCTTTGATTTGTACAGAGCTTGATCGTCGAGGGTTCAAAAATTACCGACTTTGTTCCGATATGTTCGATGCGGTGTCTCTCCTTAAGGACACGTCTTTGCCAGGAGATGTGATTGTGACTGTTGGTGCGGGAGATGTTCCCGCTGTAGGTGAGATGCTTCTGGAAGAAATTGAGAAGAAGCAAGTGGTGTAATGGATGGGAAGTAGTTATCTCAGTGCCATTTTGGAAAAACATTTTATTGGTCCTATTAAATTAGATATTTCTCTTGGTCCTTTGACAACTTTGGGAGTTGGTGGAAAGGCGGATATTTGTTTGTGGCCGGCTACGGCTGAGGATTTAGCTTATCTGTACCATATAAAGGCCCAAGAGGCTTTCCCTCTTTATATATTAGGAGGAGGAAGCAATGTTATTATTTCCGATAAAACGTTGCATGGAGTAGTGCTTTGCACTCGATATATGTCTTCTTTTTCAGTAGAACGTCAAAGTGATAAGGCTTACATAGAAGTAGGGGCAGGTCTTCCTCTTTCACATCTCGTAGCTTGGAGTCATCGTTACGGTTTTAGTGGGTTGGAATTTGCCATAGGTATTCCTGGGACAGTAGGAGGCGCTGTAGTAGGAAATGC
The DNA here is from genome assembly GCF_002400205.1 of Aminobacterium sp. UBA4834. Taxonomy (NCBI): domain Bacteria; kingdom Thermotogati; phylum Synergistota; class Synergistia; order Synergistales; family Aminobacteriaceae; genus Aminobacterium; species Aminobacterium sp. UBA4834. The sequence continues at coordinate 62,038 of NZ_DHFC01000019.1, forward strand.
AGGAGTAAAGGGAGAGACTGTTTCTCAGGCTATTTTATGGGTTGAGACTGTTGACGGGGAAGGGCACGTTTGTCGATGGAAGAAAGAGGATTTGGAATGGGGATACCGAACTTCAGAGCTTAGAGATAAAGACGTGTTCGTTTCATCTTGTGGAATAGAACTACGGGCGGAGAGTATTGAGTTAGTGGAAGCTAAAATGAATGAACATTGGATAAAACGCTCTTCGCAACCGTACCATTATAAAAGTGCCGGGTGCATTTTCAAGAACCCGGAAGGCGAGAGTGCAGGCCGATTACTCGATATTTCAGGGTGCAAAGGGCTTAGAGTAGGGGATGCTATAGTCTCAGAGGCCCATGCCAACTTCATACTAAATGCGGGGCAGGCCACGGCAGCAGATATATTGGCCCTAATAGAAAAGTGCCGTAAAATAGTGATGGAGCGGACGGGATATATGTTGGAACTCGAAGTGAGGATATTTGAGTTGGGGTAACGCATAGAGGTAGTTGAGATTGAAACGATGGCTGCTGTTCTTTTCATGTATATGCGGGATACTGTATAGCATAGAATCTATCTTCTTTCTCCTCTCGCCTCAAAGCATAGAGGTCCATATGCCTGATCTATATTCTGAAAAAATATTTTGGTCTCACCTGAACTCTTCTAGCCTGAGATATTGGCCAGTAGCATTGAAGCAGAAAGATACATTAACGGAAGAAATAGAATCTGAAATACCAGTAACTTTTTCTATGGCAGTTTATCCCTTTCAAAGTATTAAAGTGCAGGCAGAACCACTCCATGTTTGGCTGGTTCTGGTGTGGGGGAACATTACGTGGTATGTAGCTCCAGATGGTAGAATTTGGGATGGGCAAAGCCCTGTCAGTAAGTTTGTATGCGGAGAGCAGAAACCAGACGTTCCTGTTTGGTATTTGAAAGAAACGTTTCCTACTCCAGCAGAGGGATTTGGAGAAACCAATAAAGTTGTCTATCGAAGTGTCCTCCCTCTAGAGTCTTTGAGAAAATGGGTTCAAGAAATCGAAAAAATTAATTGGGGAGGTACCGTTTCTAAGGTTGTTCTAGGAAGAAGGGCAGGTAGTTATAGTTTTATAATTCAAGTAAAATGGAAAGAGAAATATTTTACCGTACTCTTAGACGAGAGAGTTGAACGTTGGTTTAGCATAGCTCAAGCGTTGCCTCAAATATTGAAGGATTCTCCAGCAGAATATAATCACATAGAAATAGATGCGACCTATGAAGAGAAAATCGTTGTAAAAGCAGCAATATGAAGTAGATAGTACGAAGGGAGCGGGAATGAAGTGTACAGAGAGCCAGAAATAATAGTGGGGCTGGATCTAGGTACGAGTAAAATAGCAGTTGTCGTAGCGGAAAGGGATTCCCGTTTCCAGGATGCCCAAATTATCGGCATAGGACTAGCACCCTCTCAGGGAATTCGCAAAGGACTGATTGTCAATCTGGAGCAGGCTATTCAATCTGTACGAATGGCAGTTCAAGACGCCGAGAAAATGGTAGGATTTGAAATAGGAGAAGCGACAGTTGCTTTCAGCGGTATTGATGCAGCTAGCGTAACATCTCGGGGTATGGTTTCCCTTGGGCGCGTCCCTCGACAAGTAGGCATCCAGGATATAGAACGGGTTATAGAAGCCGCTCAAAGTGAGCTGGCTGTCCCTTCGAATCGAGTTACTCTCCATACAATTCCTGTAAAGTACTCTCTTGACGGCAACAGTGGTATCGATGATCCTTTAGGCATGACGGGCATACGTCTTGAGATTGAATTACAGTCTGTGATCGCTCCTACATCAGTTATACAAAACATTATTAACTGTGTAGAAAGCGCCGGTATTACTGTCAATGGCCTTGTCATTAAATCTCTTGCCAGTGCTCTTGGATCTTTAACTGACGAAGAGATGAGGACAGGAGCGGTTTCCATATGTATAGGTGGAGGAACAACGGGAGTTGCGATGTTTGCTGATGGTCGTCCTGTTCGTTTATCTGTAATTCCTATTGGTGGAGACCATATTACCAATGATCTTGCTTATGTGCTGAAGATTCCTATTAGCAAAGCAGAAGAGATTAAACAACAAGTTTCTCTTTTCCCAGAGGAAAATAAAGAGGCTTTGGAAGTTGAAGCGCGAGGCCGAACGAAAACTTTAAATGCAGAAGATGTGGTGGATGTGATTTCCTGCCGCCTAGAAGAGTTACTTGTCGATTATGTGGGCAAAAGCATTGCTGACATGAATATTCATATGTTCCCAGCGGGTATAGTCCTTTCTGGCGGGGTAGCGAGATCAGAAGGTGTTGAACCTTTTATTTCAGAAACTTTAAATTTACCAGTGCGTGTTGGGAAACCTCTTGATAGTTTTCAAATGCCTCCTGGGCGTAATGATTGTGAGTATACCACGGCTTCTGGAATTATTAGATATATTATGAATAAAGAACGTAACCCCTATCGGTATATCGAAGCACCAATCGAGGTTCTTCGATCAGGAGGCGTACCCGCTTTTATAGCGGCAAAAAGAGGAGGACATCATAAGAATCCGAAAAGCGTGAACGGAGAAGGCTTTCGCCATTTCCTCGAGATGGTGAAGAAATCGATGAAAGAACTTTTCTGATGTATTGTGGGGTGGAAGAGGTATGGAGCATGTTTTTCAGATAGACGATGCGACGAGGCCTCATCGGGAAAACATTAAAGTCATAGGTGTTGGCGGTGGTGGCGGGAATGCTTTAAACCATATCATACGAAGTGGCATAAATGGAGTGGAATTTATTGCTGCTAATACTGATATGGCTTCTTTAGGGCTTTCTGAAACAAAAGCACGGATTATTTTAGGAAAAGAGCTGACTCGCGGCTTAGGTGCGGGGGCAGATCCCGAAGTAGGGGCGAACTCTGCAAAGGAGTCTATCGAGGAGATTCGGCAGCTCGTTACTGGAGCCGACATGGTTTTTCTCACTGCCGGAATGGGCGGGGGGACAGGGACAGGAGCAACTCCTGTTATAGCAGAGGTTGCGAAGGAGTCCGGCGCTCTCGTAGTTGCTGTGGTTACAAATCCCTTTTCCTTTGAAGGGAAACGAAGGAAAAATCAGGCGGCTCAAGGGATTGTAACCTTGAAAGAAAAGGTCGATGCGCTTCTTGTGGTGGAAAATGACCGTTTGTTGGAAATTGCCGATAAAAAAACAGGTTTAACAGAGGCTTTTCAGCTTGCAGATGAAGTTTTGCGTCAAGCGGTACAGGGGGTTACAGATCTTATCCTTCGCCCGAGTCTTATTAACGTTGATTTCGCTGATGTGAGAACTGTTATGAAAAATGCAGGTTCAGCGATTATGGGTATAGGAGAAGGACATGGGGATAGTCGGGCGGAGATGGCAGCAAAAGCTGCTATTAATAGCCCTCTAATGGCAACTCCTATGGATGGAGCTAAAGGTATTCTTTTCAACATTACTGGCGGCAGTGATATTGGTATTCACGAAATTCAACAGGCAGCGGAGGTTATTAAAGGCAAAGCTGATGAGGATGCCACAGTAATTTGGGGACATACTATCGATGATTCTATGGAAGACAAGATGAGAATCACCGTTATAGCTACTGGTTTCTCTGAGGAAAAAGAGAGAAAAGGAGCACCTTCTAAAAGTGTGAGAACGAGCAGCCGTTCAGCCAATGTTGTTTTGGAAGAAGCTGAGGTGGTTTCTGCACCAGAAGAAGATCTTTTTACCATGAGTGGTGTCCCTAAAACTCCTTACGATATTCCGTCGATTGTTCGGAGGTCCCAACGTTCATCAAAATAATTATAAAAGATGCTCGAATGTCTAGAGAACATGTTTTGAGTTGAAACGTAACGGGCGGGGATCCCTTATGATTGATTCCTGCCCTTTTTAACTTCATGAAAAAGCTAGGATAGGAGGTCTTTCTATGTCAGCTCGTGAGAATCGAAGACAAAGAGATAAGAAACCGATGTTACCTTTTGGCGATTTGATGCTACCTATTATCGGTCTCATAGCTGTAGGTCTTTTAATTGTGGGAATTAAGTTCTTTTTTCTCTCTGGCCCTGTCAGAGAGGCACATAAACCGGTAATAGCTCAGGAGACCACGAACACTACGCCTACGTCTTCTACTCCTTCTCCAGTGGCTGAATCTTCAAACACAGCTATTTCCGCTCAGCCATTACCAGAACCTTCTCAGCAAGGGAGCGGCGGTAAAATAACTACGGCGGGTCCCGTCGTTTCGCAGGAGGCCCCAACTCAAACAGCTCCTTCTACAGGGGTAGCAGCTCCTGTTTCTGGGTCTTCTCAGTCTGTCGCTGTTCCCAGCACAAAAGATATTAAGCCAGTTTTAGCTCAAGAAGGCCAATGGGGTGTCCAGATTGGTTCTTTTAAAAATGCTGAGGCAGCGGAAGGGGTAAAACAAAAAGTTACGAAGCAGGGGTATACGGCTTTTGTATCGAAAGCTGTGGTAAAAAATGCCACATATTATCGTGTGACGGTTACTGGTAATAATAATAGAGATGAAGCGGAAACCCAGGCTTCTCGTCTAAAACAAGCGGGCTATCCGGTTCTCATCGTTCGTCTTCGTTAGTTGGCAACGCTATGTCGGGATTTGTAACGGATCTTACAGATCGTCATAGCGGAATATCTATAGCTTCAGAAGCGCTGCATTTCCCCTGGGAAGTTCCTTCTGAAATGCGCCCTTTGGAGCAGGCGCGCCTTTGTATTTTAGGAGAGGGGATAGAGGCACCTATGCCCTATCCCCCTTATACGAGAAGCTTAAGAGACGGCTATGCTCTCCGAAGTGCCGATGTAACAGGAGCTTCTCCTACGTCTCCTGTATATTTAAGCTTTAGAGGGGAGATCCCTATGGGGACTTTCCCAGAAAAGCCCCTCCTTGATGGAGAGGCAATAGCAATTCATACAGGGGGGATTTTACCCCGCGGTTCCGATGGAGTGATAATGCTTGAAGATACCATGGAGAGTGGCCCCTGGATAGAAGTTCGAAAAGCTGTTCAAAAGGGAGAGAATGTTATCTTTCAAGGAGAGGAAGTAAAGGAAAAGGAAAAGATACTCCCTCTTGGTAGCCAGATCTCTTGTAGAACTATCGGTATTTTGGCTACTATGGGAATTACAACTGTTCCTTGCGCCGTACTGAAAATAGGCATTATTAGCACAGGCGACGAAATTGTAGATAGCGCTATTGATCCATTGCCTCTTGGTTGTATACGTGATGTTAATAGCTGGGCTTTAGAGACGCTCCTTTTATCAAAGGGATATATGGCGCAACGGCTAGGGATAGTTTCGGATCAAAAAGATTCACTGCGCTCAGCCCTTTACGAAGCCTTTGAGGACTTTGATGTGGTTCTTGTTAGTGGCGGCTCATCAGTAAGTGTGCGAGATTACTGCTCAGAGCTTTTTCAAACACTCCCTCAACCAGGACTTATTGTCCGAGGATTGAGAATGTCACCCGGGAAACCTGTTCTTATCGCGGGAATATCAGATCGTAAAAAACTCGTTTTAGGCCTCCCGGGACATCCGTTAGCTTGTATGGTCGCAGCTAGAATGGTACTTTTGCCTTTGTTGGGAAGACTTTTAGGGTATACATCAACAAACTCTCAGAGTTTCTTCCCCGTAGCAGTACACACGGATCTAGCAGGTAGAACAGGGATAGAGGAATTTTACCCGGCAAAAATCTATAAAGGGGGAGTACTTCCTTTGCCTGCAAAGTCAGGTTATATAGGAATTCTCAAAGAGGCTGACGGCCTCATAAGACTTGACGAAAATACCGAAACAGTTCGACAAGGCGAAAGGGTGGATTTCATGCCATGGTGAAGAACTGGAAAGAACATGTTTCTTTAGAAGAGGCGTGGCACGTATTAAGAGCTACGTGTGGTTCTCTAAAAGAAACGTCTTTGTTGCCGATAGAAGAGGCTGTTGGTTATCTTTTGGCACAAGATGTCTATTCCAATCGTAATGTTCCTCACTTTAGTGCTTCTGCAGTCGACGGATTTGCGCTCTCCTCTCAAAGAACTTCAGGAGCTTCTTTAGCCACGCCTGTTTATCTTGATGTAAAAGAGTATCAATGGGTAAATACAGGCATGCCTGTTTCGTTTCTATACGACGCTGTCCTTATGGTAGAGGACTCCTCTAAACTTGAAAACGGGAAGCTTGCTGTTTATCGAGTGTTATCTGCCGGAGATAACATTCGCCCTGTAGGAGAGGATGTAACAAAGGGGCAAATAGTGGCTAGGGATGGAGATGTCATATCGCCAGCTGGGACAGCTCTTTTTCTGGCTGCAGGGCATGCGAAAGTTTGCGTGAAAAGACGCCCTAAAACGCTATTTATACCTACTGGAGATGAAATTATAAGTGCTAAGACTTGGCTTAATGAAGGTCCTTCCCCTGGCCGTGTAGTGGAAAGTAATTCCACGTTGCTTCGAGGGTATTTTTCGCAATGGGGATTCCCATTAGACGTGTTGCCTCCACTTCCCGATGACGAAAAAGTGATACGCGACAGTCTCCTTCGAGGAGTGAAAGAGTATGATCTTGTACTTATTGGCGCTGGATCAGCAAAGGGAGAAAAAGATCATACAGTCCATATTTTGTCTGAAGAGGGGAAAATCCTTTTCCATTGGCTTCTCATGAAACCGGGACGTCCTGCTTCAGCAGCTTTAGTTCATGATATTCCTGTTGTTAATCTACCTGGGTTCCCCATGTCTGCAGCTGTGACTTTGTGGTCCTTGGTTTATCCGCTCCTTTCCCTTCTTGAAACAGGAGATTTTGATGAGTCTCAGGTATTAAAAAAAGCTCTATGTGCATTGAAAGAGGAACGTATGGAGCTTCTTCTCCCAGTTTCGTCCACTCCGGGGCGAAATGAGTGGCTTCGATTGAAAGCTATAGAGCTTAAAGGGAAGAAAAAAGTTTTCCCTCTTTCTTCTGGATCCAGTACGATGTGGGCCATGTCTGAAGCGGATGGTTTTGCTTTATTATCTCGTTCTGCTGCCGAATGTCCCGTAGGCAGTGAAATAACAGTTTGGCTTACTCGAGAAGTGAAATGGGGAAAGCGTCTTTTGTTTCAGGGATCTAACGACCCTGCTTTTGAACGGATAGGATCTTATGTACGGCAAAGAGGAGGAGAACTTGTTTTTCGTTTTGTAGGAAGCCTTGGGGGGCTAGCAGCTCTTGCAAGAGAAGAATGTCATTTAGCAGCCTGCCATCTTCTCGATCCCGAAACAGGGCAGTATAACGATAGCTATATTGAACGTCTTTCTCAAGGGAAAAAGTGGGTGCGACAACTTCTTTTTTATCGAGAGCAAGGGATTCTTATAGCTAAAGGCAATCCGCTTGATATTTACTCTATAGAGGATTTAGCGATAAAGAAAGTTCGTTTTGTAAATCGCCAGCCAGGGGCGGGCACGAGAGTCCTTCTAGATGTTCTGTTGAAACAGAAAAAAATTTTTCCTCAAGACATTAATGGCTACTCTATACAGTCTATTACTCACTTTGATGCGGCAAATCGTATAGCTGCCGGAGTTGCAGATGTTGCTCTTGGCATAAAGGCTGCTGCAGATGCGTTGGATTTGGACTTCATTCCACTGGCAGAAGAGCCGTATGAGCTTGTTTATCCTGAAGAATATGAGGCTCATCCATGCTTCAAAGCCCTTCAAGAAGCGATACATACTCCAGACTGGAGATCTCAAGTGGGTCAGCTGGGAGGATATAGATGGAAAGAATTCTGAGGGACCCTATGGGGCGGATATTAAACTATATTCGCATATCTATAACAGACAGGTGTAATTTCCGGTGTCGTTACTGTATGCCTGAAAAAGGGGTTCCCTGGATTGAACATGATCTTATTCTTAGCTACGAAGATATTCTCTTTTTATGTTATGTGCTAGAAAAAATGGGAGCAAAAAAACTACGCTTTACAGGGGGCGAACCTTTAGTACGGAGGGGGTTTCTGCCTTTCCTTGCTCAAGTGAGGCATCAATTCTCGTCTATGGAACTTTCTCTAACAACAAATGGATCACTGCTTACCTCCGCCGCCCCTCAAATTTTGCCATTAAAGCTAAAAAGTATTAATGTAAGCCTTGATACTCTGAGCCCTGAGAAGTTCCGATATATAACAAGTACGGGTAATCTTGAAGATGTTTTAGCGGGGATACATTCTGTAAAGGGACAAACAGAGACAGAGATAAAGATTAATACGGTTCTTATAAAAGGGTTTAATGATGAAGAAATACCTTCGTTGTTAACTTTTGCGCGGAACGAAGGAGTATTATTACGTCTTATTGAATTTATGCCTCTGGATAGTGGGGTGTGGAGTAAAGATTGTTTTATATCGGCTGACCATATTATGGCATCTTTGCCAGATGCAGCGTTTTGGGAAAAAGAAAAAGGTGTCGTTTCGCCTTGCTCAGGACCAGCCGTATATTTTACCCACAAAGGGACAGGCCAACGACTTGGTATTATCGCCGCTGTTTCTCATCATTTTTGTGCTACGTGTAACAGACTGCGTGTTACAGCTGTGGGGAAAATCCTTTCGTGCCTTTTCTGTCAAGATGGCATAGATATACGTCAAGCTTTGCGTTTGAGAGATGAAAAGATGGTGATAGAAAGCTTTATGCTGGCAGTGTCAAAAAAGCCCAAACAATGGTTAGATGTGCAATCAGGGCATGAACACATGTCACAAATAGGGGGGTAAGGGCGCTAATGGATTACTTTTCTCACCTTGATAAAAAGGGCCGGCCACGAATGGTAGACGTAAGCCATAAAGAAGCTACTTCTCGCGAGGCAATTGCTGAAGGCCGTGTTCTGTTGCCTGATACAATCAGAGATGTTTTGGCAGGAGGAGGGACGGGCAAGGGGGATGTATTTAAAGTTGCGGAAGTAGCTGGAATTATGGCAGTAAAAAAAACGTCTGAACTCGTTCCTCTATGTCATAATATTCGTATTGAAAGTGTTAACGTTTCTTGCGAATTATTATATAAAGAAAGTGCAGTCGCGATAAACTGCAAAGTCTCAACACGAGAAGTTACAGGCGTAGAAATGGAAGCCTTGACAGGAGTAATGATAGCGGCCTTAACTGTTTATGATATGTGTAAAGGTATTGACAAAGGGATGGTTATTCAAAATGTTAGGCTTCTTCACAAAGTTGGTGGAAAAAGTGGGGAGTATCGAGTTTCAGAGGGGGAAAATTTATGAGACTCATTGGAATTTACAATACAGAAGATAGTCGAGAATATGCAATTTGCTATATAAGTATTCGAGCTGATGGTGCTTCTTCAGTGAATGGAAGTGAATCAGACCTTTTTCTTGCAGAACCAGGAGTAGCTGTACAAGGGGTAACAGAACGGGCTTTTGTACTGCGAGCGACAGAATTTCAGGAACTTTCTCCAGGAGTTTTTCTAGCCTTTTCGGAAAGCGAAATCTTATTGAGAGTAGAGGATATGTATTCTGAAGGAATATGGCAATTATCGGTGCAACGAGGAGGATTCGTATCCGTATCTCAATCTATGGAGACATGGAATCCCATCCGCGTTGGCGTGTTAACCGTAAGTGATAAAGCTAGTTCAGGACTTAGAGAAGATATGACAGGCCCAGCTTTAGCCGAATCGGTAAAATCTATAGGAGCTATAGTGGAAGAAAAGGTGATTTTGCCAGATGACAGGGAAAAGATAGAGCAACAACTCCTTGATTGGGTAGATATAAAAGACATCCATCTTATTTTGGTTACGGGAGGTACAGGTATCTCTGAAAGGGATGTGACTCCTGAGGCCTTGATGGGGATAGCTCATAAAATGGTGCCTGGAATAGGGGAATTTATGCGAAGTAGGACTGTTTATTACACCCAACGCTCCATTCTATCCCGAGGCTTGGCTGTAACACGAAATCGCAGTCTTATTATTGCTGTACCTGGAAGCCCAAGAGGGGCAGAGCAATGTCTCGAAGCTGTTGCAGCTGTTCTCCGACATGGTGTCGAGATCCTTCGCGGTTGGGAAAAGGAATGTGGACATTCTAACTAGGAGGGGATGACGATCGCTGCTAATGTTACCGGTGTTCATAGATGTCTTATTATTACTGGAATGTCGGGGGCGGGTAAATCTACAGCCTTAAATATTTTGGAAGATCAGGGGCTATTTGCTGTAGACAATATTCCTCCAGCTCTTTTGCCTCAACTGCTGGGGCTTCTCGTAAATCATAGAGCAGCTGTACAGGAAGGACTTGCTACAGTAGTGGATATTCGAGGGGAACGGCTTTTGAATGATCTTTTCTCCGTAGTGGATATGTTAAAAGAGTCTCATTACCAGGTGCAAGTTCTCTTTCTTGATGCGTCAGATGAAAGCCTTATCCGACGTTTTGAGACAACGAGACGGAGACATCCCTTAGGGGATCATATCCCCGTATTGGAAGGTATACAGCGCGAAAGAGAGCTCCTTTCCCCTGTACGAGCTTACGCTGATGTAGTAATTGACACATCTAACATGACTCTTAAAGAGTTAAAAGAGCGACTTACAACAGAATTTATTCGTACAATAGCCGCTTTTTCCGTAGTGCTGTCATCTTTTGGTTTTAAGTATGGAATTCCTCAGGATAGCGACTTTTTGTTAGATGTTCGGTTCCTTCCTAACCCGCATTATGTTCCACATCTTCGCCAACTTACTGGACGAAATGAGGAAGTTCAACAGTATATCGCGTCTTTTGATGATACGAAAAAGTTTCTCGAACATTGTTATTCTTTCTTTGATTTCCTTATACCGGTTTATTTAACTTCAGGGAAATCACCATTCCACATAGCTGTTGGTTGTACGGGAGGACAACATCGTTCTGTCGCTGTCGTAGAGTGGCTTTCTGCTCACTTTAAGGAGAGAAACGTGTCTTGTACTATTAGGCACAGAGATATTGAACGAGATCAGGTGTTACTATAATGGATTGGCGTGTAGCGTACGTACTAGGATTGGCGACAGCCTTTTTGACGATAATGGCTATTTCCTTTAAAAGTCGACGTTGGCCTTTTCTGCGCTTCCTTTTCAAGGAAGATCGCGATGTTATGGCTAAGGCTGTTGAATATCGTCTCTCTATGGGACCTCATATAGTAGCTGTTGGCGGAGGAACAGGACTTTCTACTCTTCTAAAGGGATTGAAGTCCTTTACTAGAAACATTACAGCCGTCGTAACTGTAACAGACGAAGGAGGAAGCTCTGGCCGTTTGCGCCAAGAATGGGGAGTGCTCCCTCCTGGTGATGTTCGAAATTGTATCGTTGCTCTTGCAGAGAACGATAACGCTCTCCGAAATATTCTAGACTTCCGATTCGATCGTGGAGATTTATCAGGGCATAGTTTGGGCAATCTTATATTGCTTGCGGTTACAGAATTAAGCGGTGATTTCCGTTTGGCAGTGGAGGAGATCAATCATCTCCTTGCTATTCGGGGAAAAGTCTTGCCTGTTACTACAGAAGCAGTGGCCCTTATGGCAGAGACAGATTCTGGCGAAGTTCTTAAAGGAGAACTTGAAATCACGACTGCTGCCCAGCAGATGAGTCGTATTTGGTTAGAGCCATCCGATGCAAAACCCTTACCTGAGGTTATTTGTGCTATAGAGGAAGGAGACCTTATTGTGCTTGGTCCGGGGAGCCTTTTTACCAGCGTATTGCCCAACTTACTTCTTCCCAAAGTTGCTGAAAAAATAAGATATTCTCAAGGGCCTCGCGTATACGTAGCTAATCTTATGACTCAACCTGGTGAAACTGATGGAATGGACATTCTTCAGCATGTGGAGTGGATAGAGCGAGTGGCAGGTGTTGCCCCTGATTTTGTTATTGTCAATGAGGAGGATATACCACTAGCGTGCCTGGAAGCTTACAGAAATCAAGGGGCTTTGCCTTTATATTTAGATACGGAGCAAGAGAGAAAGCTTTTAACAAAGGGATGTCAAATTATACGAGGTAATTATGTGAAAGTTTATGAGAAGTCTGTGATTCGCCATAATGGACAGGCTCTTTCTGAAACCTTAATGAGAATATGCAGGGATTTGAAAGAAGTGTAAATGACGATGAAGACTGTAAGCGAGCTTATGTGGGATGAATGGGTTTTTTCTCCATTATCAACTAGCAGCGATGCGGATTCTGAGATTGCTGGGATTCTGTGGGGGCTTATGTCCTCGTTTCCTGAGTTACCTTCACATAAATATGGCAAATTATCAGGAAGACGGCTCTGGGTTTTCCGACGTTTGCATCGTCTTTGGAAGGATTCTCGTTGGGGAGAGACGTTAGAGCTTCCTATTATGCTCAATGTCCCTGCGAATTTTAGAGGAAATGTGACATTGCAAATGCCAGGAAACATTCTTCGAGAAGTGTTAGTTTGGGGGGAAGAATCGAAAAAAAAAGGAGACTGGGCTTGGCTAAGAGGCGTATGGGGGAACTGCGGTTCTTTATATCTACCTAAAAGCGGGTATTATCTCGCTTTTCGTTTCAAATTTTATAAATTAACAGAAATGGTTTTGACGATGTTTCGAAGCGGCCACTTTCAAGTAGGTAAACGTATTGTAGATGGTCGATATGAAATACTCCTTCGTGATCAGCAAAAGATTGTAACTTTGTTAACGTATTTTAAGCTTTTTGATACAGCGTTGAAACTTGAAGAGAAGGCTATTGTTCGTTCTATGCGAGATCGAGCTAATCGCCTAGTCAACTGTGACGCGTCTAATATTCGCAAGACTTTGGAAGCTGCAGAATGGCAACTGGAAATTGCTAAGGTTTTTCAGAACGAAAAAGGATTACATGCTCTTCCGGAATCTTTGCAGGAACTCATAGAGGTTCGCATGAGGTATCCGAGTGCCACATTAACGGAGCTGGGGCAGATGCTATCGAAACCAGTGAGCAAAAGTACTGTAAAATATCGATGGCAAAAGTTACGAGAAATGGCTGAACAGCTTCAGTGAATCTTTGAAAGTTAACGGTATATAATAGTTGTAGAGATTAGAGTTCCAAACAAAGTATGACATAGAAAGGGTGCAGGATTATGGGGAAAATTAGAGTTGCAATTAACGGATTTGGACGAATTGGGCGACTTGCTCTCCGAGCTATGTATCAATATGACAAAGAAGGGCTTTTTGAAATAGTAGCTACTAACAGTCGTACAACTCCTGAGCAGCGCGCATATATGTTTAAATATGATTCCATTCATAGAAGATTTCCTGGGGATGTATCTGTGGATGGCGACAATCTTGTAGTCAACGGTCAAAAAATAAAAGTTCTTGCCATTAAAAACCCTGAGGATTTTAACTGGAAAGATCTGGGAGTTGATATCGTTATAGAATCTTCTGGCGTGTACAAAACACTGGAAGACGCACAGAGCCATTTGAAGGCTGGAGCTAAGAAAGTGGTTATTACAGCTCCAGGAAGCGGCGGCGGAATCCCTACTTTTGTTATGGGTGTAAATGAAGATCTCTATAATCCATCTGCTGACCATGTTATTTCCAACGCATCTTGCACTACGAACTGTTTGGCTCCAATAGTGAGAATTATCAACGAAGCCTTTGGCATTGAACGTGGACTAATGACGACAACCCATTCCTACACAAACGACCAGAAACTCATGGATTCTTCTCATAAAAAACTTCATCGAGGGCGTGCCGCAGCTCTTTCTATGGTTCCCACATCCACAGGAGCTGCTAAAGCTATTGGCCTTGTTATCCCAGAACTGAAAGGGAAAATGAATGGTATTGCTTTACGTGTTCCAACGCCAGATGTTTCAGTGGTGGATTTAGTGGCAGAGCTAAGAAAAGAAGTTACAGCAGAGGAACTTAACGAGGCAGTGAGAAAACGAGCACAAAGCGACATGAAACATTACGTCGTATATGAAGAGGAAGATCTTGTCTCCTCAGATTTTATAGGTGACGAGCATTCTTCTATCTTTGCTGCTCTTCACACGATGGCCATAGGGAACATGGTAAAGATTTTGGCATGGTACGATAACGAGTGGGGTTATACCTGCCGTTGCATAGATCTAGTGAACTATATTATTAAGAAAGGTCTATAAAAATGAAGTTACGAGAATTCTCCAGAAAGGCGGTGGAAAATCGCCGAGTATTGGTTCGCGTAGACTTCAATGTTCCTTTAAAGGATAGAGTCATTACAGATCAGACGCGTATTCAAGCTCATGTAGAGACTATCAATTTGTTACGAAAGTGGGGAGCGCAGGTCTCTCTTATCTCCCATTTAGGGCGTCCGAAAGGGAAAATAGTCGATTCTCTTTCTTTGCGGCATATAGTCCCAGAAGTGGAAAAAGCATTAGGGTGCCCAGTGCTCTTTGTAGAAGACTCGGTAGGACCGAAAGTAGAGGAAGCTTTGCAAAAAGCCCCAAAAGAAGCAGTATTGTTGCTCGAAAATGTTCGTTTTTATCCTCAAGAGGAAGAAAACGAACAGGAGTTTTCTGAAAGAATGGCAAAGCCTTTTCAGGTCTTTGTGATGGATGCTTTCAGTGCAGCTCACAGAGCTCATAGCTCTACACGGGGAGTCATGGAGTTCCTGCCTTCTTTTTCCGGAAAGTTATTGACGAAGGAAATAGAGATGTTAAGTGCCGTCAATGAGAGTCCAGAATCTCCTTTTGTCTTGGTTCTTGGAGGAGCTAAAGTTTCAGACAAAATAGGAGTTATCGATCATCTTCTTGAGAAGACGTCAACTATTCTTATTGGCGGCGGCATGGCTTTTACATTTTTAAGAGTGAAGGGGAATGCTATAGGCAACTCTCTTTACGAAGAAGAAAAAGCAGATTTTGCTTGCCAGATGCTTGATAAGGCTCAAAAGCTTGGGGTAGAAATCCTTTTGCCTATTGACGTAGCTGTGGCAACTTCTCTAGAAAGTTCCGAACCTAGACGTGAAGTTTCTGCTGATGCTATTCCTAATGGTACGATGGGCTTGGATATTGGGGCTAAGACAGCAGATATTTTTGCAGACGTTATTAGAGGGGCCAAAACGATACTTTGGAATGGCCCTATGGGTGTCTTTGAAAATCCTATTTTTGCAGAAGGAACCCGTAAAGTAGCTCAGGCAGTGGAGGAGTGCACCAAAAAAGGAGGTCTTACGGTCGTAGGAGGAGGAGATACGGCTTCTGCAGTAAAGAAACTTGGTTTTGGTGATAAAGTTTCTCATGTTTCTACTGGAGGAGGAGCAAGCCTAGAATTTTGTGAAGGGAAAATTCTTCCTGGTATTGAACCCTTACTTAAAAAATAGATTAGGAAAATTTTTTATTGCTATAGAAACACAGGAGACGGGAAGCGACTGCTCCCCGTCTCTTTTTGAGAGGAGGGGCCTTCTGTGAAAAAAATATTTCTTTATGGAAACTGGAAGATGCATAATGGCATTAAAGAAACCGAGACCTTCTTTAAAGACCTGTGTGAACATGTTTGTGAAGATGTAGTAATTTGCGACTTTTTAAGTCGTAATTTCTTGGAAATTTGTATCTTTCCACCCTTTACATCTCTTTTTATGGGTGCCCGTATTTTAGGGTACATGGGAAAAACAGGATTGTTTATCGGAGCTCAGAATGGGCATTATGAGGAAAAAGGAGCCTTTACAGGAGAGATTTCTTTCCCTATGGTTCAAGAACTTGGCTGTACGCGGGTTCTTTTAGGGCATAGTGAACGTCGTCATATTTTTAATGAATCCAACGAATTAATTAATAAAAAACTCAAAGCCTCTTTACAGAGGAGACTTCGGCCAGTCCTTTGTATCGGAGAGACTCTTTCAGAGCGAGAGTCAGACTTAACTTTTCAGGTCCTTGAAAATCAGATTAATGCGGCAATAAAAGGATTGGATAAGGAGAATATACGAAATATCATATGGGCTTATGAGCCAGTATGGGCTATAGGGACAGGCCGTACAGCAAGTCCCGAAAATGCTCAAGAAGCATGTTGTTTTGCCCGGAGTGTTATCTCTAAAGTGATTCGAGACGAGGGTAAAGATAAAACGTGGAATTCTATACCGATTCTTTATGGGGGAAGCGTAAAGGCTTCGAATGTCGCGGGTCTACTTGAGCAGCCAGATATAGATGGAGCCCTTATTGGCGGAGCCTCCCTTTCTGTAGAATCTATGCTTGAAATAGTTCATGCAGCTTTACATAGAGGTTAGAACCAAGTAACCTTATATTTTGCAAATGTTGATGCAATTAAAAGCCATGGCGAATTATTGCCGCGGCTTTTTTATGCCCCCTCCTTTAGTTTGACACATCAAACATTCAGTCGTATAATTTTCTTTGTTTGATAAATAAAACTTTTAAGAAGGACTGGTGTCATGATTACGCTTGATGCAATGAAGCCGGGAGAGAAGTGTGTCATTAAAAAGAACAGGGCTCGAGGTGTTGTAGGGCAGCGGCTCATGGATCTAGGATTTTTCCCTGGAGTTGAAGTTCATGTGATTCGAAATGCTCCCTTTGTGGACCCAGTGGATGTTCAGTTAGAGGGACACCATGTGAGCATCCGCCATGAAGAAGCTAGTTTTGTAGAGGTCGAGAAGCTATGAGATCTGGAATCCATCGTATAGCTTTAACAGGCCAGCCTAATTGTGGAAAGTCAACTATTTTTAATATGCTTACGGGTGGCCGCCAGTTTGTGGCTAATTATCCCGGAGCAACAGTTTCAATTAAAACAAGTACCTTTATGTGGAAAGATGAAAAAATAAATCTTACAGACTTGCCTGGAACGTACAGCCTTTCATCATATTCAGAGGAAGAAAGGATCGCAAGAGACTTTATTTTAGAACAAAAGCCGTCTCTTGTGGTAGATGTGGTGGATGCATCAAACTTGAAACGTCATCTTTATTTGACGTTCCAGTTATTGGAAATAGGGGCTCCTCTTTTTATAGTCCTCAATATGCTAGATGTAGCAGAAAAGAGAGGCCTACGCATAGATGCTAAGGCTCTGTCTCATGCTCTTGGGCTTCCAGTCGTTTCTACAGTAGGTAATAAAGGGAAGGGAAAGAACGATTTAAAGAATGGACTTTTCGAGAGCTTACATAACAGCAATGGGAAGAAAGAGCTCTTTAAGGTGGATTATGGGGTTCTTGAACCATATATTTCTAATGTTTCCTTAATGATAGAGAAGTCTATGGGAGGAAAGAAACTTCCTTCCCGTTGGGTAGCGATCAAGCTTTTTGAAGAAGATGAAATAGCTAATCATATCGTAACAAAAGAATGTTCTGGTGCAAAAGAGATACTTTCTTTTGTTAAAAATGCTGCTATTGAATTTGAAAAAGCCCACGATGATTCGCCTCGCGGCTTTATTGCCTTTAGGCGTCACGTAGAAGCGGAGAAAATAGAGAAAAGCTGCATTGTAAAGGTAAAAGAGATCTCTATAACTTTAACAGATAAAATCGATGCCCTTGTTTGCCATAGAATCTGGGGGCCTCTTATTCTTGTGGGTGTTATTTATTTCTTATACGAGCTATCTATAGTAAGAGGGTACGAACTTACTAACTACATGATCCCTCTTCTGGAAAAATTCAGAAATACGGTGGAATCATATTTACCTATAGGGAGCTTCCTTCATGAACCATTGTTGCGTTCTCTTGTTTTGAGTGTTGTTACAAGCATTAATTCAGTTCTTATTTATATTCCTATATTTTTAATTCTTTTTGCTTTAATCGCAGTTATTGAAGACGTAGGGTATATGCCAAGAATGGCTTTTATTTTAGACAAGCTTTTCAGGCGTTTTGGGCTTCATGGCCAATCTACGTTACCTCTTATTCTGGGTGGAGTTTTTGTTGGTGGATGTGCTGTCCCAGGTGTAATGGCAACTCGTGTTATCGCAGATGAGAAAGCGAGATTAGCCACAATCCTTATAGTGCCCCTTATGAACTGTTTGGCAAAAGTTCCTCTTTATACGTTACTCATAAGTATTTATTTTGCAAAAGAAAAAGCTACGGCCATGTTCTTTATCTCGACCATTACGATTATCATAGCTCTTTCCGTGGCAAAAATTTTAACTCTAACGTTACTTAAAAATAAGCTAAGTTCTCCATTTGTTTTGGAGATGCCACCATACCATATTTCCACTATTCGGGGAGTTGTGGTGAGATCTGTAGAAAGGACATGGCTCTTTGTAAAGAAAGTTCTCACTATTATTATGTTTGTTGCTATTGCAGTCTATTTTCTTACGAATTACCCCTCTATTAGCGAAACGAGGATGGATGACTATACGAAGAGATCAGAAGATATAAAGAACACTTTTTTAAATGAAATCCAGAGGACGTCTTTCTATGAGCAACTTAGCTCTGACGCAGCTTTAGCGCATTATCTCTCTATAGAAGAGCGCTATAAGAATGAAAAAAGAGCGTTAGTTAGTGCCTCTGATGAGAGAAGAGACAGGTTTGAGAAGCGTTTTTCGGAGCGGTATCCCACTATTTATCCCTTGTTAAATGCCAAGGGCAAGGATGGGCGAACGTTAAGTAAGGCTTTTAAACAGATGAAGAGAGATAGGGCCATGCTTTTTATGGAAATGAGAGACGAACGACTTCATGGGAGCTTTTTGGGAATGGCAGGGAAAGCTTTAGAGCCTGTAACCCATTTTGCAGGTTTTAATTGGAAGGTTAACGTGGCTCTTTTGAGCTCCCTAGCTGCCAAAGAGAGTAGTGTGGCGACCCTCGGAGTGTTGTATCAACCTCGAGAAGAGGGGCAGACCTTAGAGCAAAGAATGAAAGAACAGGAGCAGGGTTTTTCCCCTCTTCACGCCTTGGCATTGATGGTTTTTATGGCAATGTATCCTCCATGTATTGCAGCCCTTCTTATGGTCAAAATGGAAGCTGGTGGTTGGCGTTGGGCTTTTATAGCTTTGGGATATCCCATAGCTCTGGGTATTGTTTTGGCAACTATTATCTATACTGGCGGCTCTTTGTTAGGGATGTCGGGGAAACAGGCCATGGGTGCTTTTTATGGGATCGCTTTACTAGTAGCTTTTCTCTTGGGAAAAGTAAAAGGGCCGTTTTTTCATGAAGAGGAAGATTTTTTTGAAGGAGACTCTTTGAATGGGAAGGAGGTGAATCACATATGAGGCGGAATATATTTGCTGGTTTGTTTGCGGTTTTGTTCTCTTGTGTAGTTGTCAGCGTAGCTTTTGCTCATACTCCTATGTGTTATTGCTACCTGAACGACGATGGAACTGTTACCTGCGAAGGAGGCTTTTCTGACGGATCCTCTGCTTCGGGTGTGTCTATGACAGTAAAAGATGAAGGTGGCAACATACTTGTGGAAGGGAAAATGGACGAACTAAGCGAGTTTAATTTCGAAAAACCTGGCGTTCCTTTTATAGTGGTATTCGATGCAGGTCCAGGACATGTAGTTCAAATAAAAGGCGAAGATATAAAAGATTAATGACAATTTCGAGGAAAGGGGAAGGGCCCCTTTCCTCATAGAAAGCGAAGAAGCCTTCAAGATGTCATAAGTAACATTTTAACGTAAATAATTTAAAAATGTCGGTCATAATCGACCATAGATGATAATAAAGATTATTAATATTATTAAGGAGAGAATAGGAATTATGATAAAAAAAACAACGGAAGCTATTTTAACGGGGCTCATGGTTTGTCTTTTTGCCTTCCCCGCTTCGGCCCATTTCCAAATGTTCTATACGCCAGAAAGTGCCCTTGAAAAAGGGGAAACCATAGATATGAAACTTGTTTTTACCCACCCTTTTGAAGCTGGACATATTATGGATATGGGTCAGCCAGAGGTGCTATATGTAGTCCATAAAGGCCAAAAGACAGATCTTTTAAAGAATATTAAACCAATCGTGTGGACGAGTCTTACTAATAGTGGAAAAGCCTACGAGCTTCAATACAAGCTTAAGGGGATGGGGGATTATGCTTTTTGCCTTATTCCTGCTCCTTACTATGAAGCCCAGGAGGAACTTTACATCCAGCAAATGACGAAAGTTCTTGTTAATGTAGCGGGTATTCCTACAGATTGGGATGAAGATATGGGGCTTCCTGCTGAAATAGTCCCTCTTGATAAACCTTACGCTCTTTGGACAGGAAATGTATTCAGAGGAATTGTGAAGCGGGATGGGAAACCAGTTCCTTTTGCTGAAATAGAAGTGGAATATCTAAACCATGATCCTATTACGGATAAGAACAGTTTTGCTAAAGAAGCTCATGTAGAAGCACCGCAGGACGCTTTTGTCACAATGGCTGTAAAGGCAGACATGAATGGTTGTTTTACCTTTGGTATCCCAAAAGCTGGTTGGTGGGGATTTGCTGCTCTTGGGGCAGGTCCGGAAAATACACATGATGGCAAAGAATTGAGCCAAGATGCTGTAATTTGGATTCAAGCCAGGGATATGAAATAAATTATTGACCTACAATATAATAAGACAAAGCCATTCTTTTATATTTTAACTCCATTCTATATTCCACGGGATTTCTTTAAAGAATATCTCCTCTTGCAAAGTACTCAAGGCGAGGAACATGTGTTCTCCGCCTTGAGTACTAATAAAATAAATCGCCGAAATCCAATGAAATAACGACGTAAATCAGAGAAATTAGGAGATAATATAAAAAGCATAAAATAGCAATTTAAAGGAGTTTTTCTCCTCTTGAATGTAACATAAGATACATTATAGGACACATTGGAAAACGACTCCCCTTTCAAAAGACCCCCGTATATTTAGGCTAAAATTATGTTTTGCAACCAATAAATAAAAGGCCTATCACTATATAACGATAAGCCTTTTATTTATTCTACGTATGTATCTTATAAAGTATCTAATAAAGTATCTAATATTTTTGAGGTATATTTAGTCGAGATATTCGTAGGAATATGAAGGACAATCTCCCCAAACTTTCTCAAGATTATAAAAATCTCTTCCTTTACGGCTAAAGACATGAACTATAAGGTTCCCTGCATCTATAAGGCACCACTGGGTGCTGCTTCGACCTTCTACTGCTGTTGGGAGTCCCTTCCTATTAAGGGCTTCTTCCGTCACATCTCTCAAGGTCCCCATATGTATATCCGAATTAGCTGTAACGAGAATAAAAGTATCAGCAATAGAAGATTTCCCAGCAACATCTAAGAGGACAATGTCTAATCCCCTTTTATCAGCCAGCGCATCCAGTACAAATCGATATTTTTGAGTCAATTCGGTAGTTTCTATCATACGAGTTTAAATCCCTCCTTTTTGTGCTGTTTATATTGTTTTTTCATTGTAATCTCATTATAAGAAGTTGTCACTATTTATGGGGTAATGCCCCTAGCTTATTTAATATTGTATTTTTATCATGTCCTAAAACGAGAGTTACATAAACAGCTGAGTCATCTAGCTTTAGAAGATTATTGCTAATACCACACATTTCTTGCAGAGCAAGGGCATTTTGTTTCATTTCCGCCGAATTTTTGTTCATTGGATATACAATACTAGAGTAATGATAATCGTAATGTTTTGCATTACCAGTATAAGCTACGTCTATTCCGATTTTTTGAAGTAACGAAGCTGCTTTTTTGCTGAGTCCGGCTTCTCCATCTCCATTTAATATAGCTATTGGAAGGGTCATTTTTTTGACTTGGTCCATAAGATTTTGTTCCGAAGCTGTTTCTAGAGATGGCGCAACGGTATCTCCGTCTAGTGACGGTTGACCAGGAATATCTCCTTCTTGAACTATAGGGCCGCTAAGAAGCGTAGATGCTACACTTAGATCTCCTAGCCAGTAGCTTACATTAGAAATATAGGCGGCTCTTCCTGGGAGAGTAAAGAACGCCATATTTTCAGACCTTAGGTCTCGCAAGTACGACGTTAACTGTACTGCCTGTGTCATTGTTAAGTTTGTATTTACAAGATCTAAGATTTGTTTGGCAAAATCAGGCAATCGAGGCAGCATTTCTGGTGTCTGTACCTTTTTCATTATTGCTTTGATAAATTGCTGCTGGCGTTGCACTCGTCCTATATCACCGAGAGCATCATGTCTAAATCGCACATATTCAAGTGCTGTTTTCCCATTCATATTCTGAAGGCCTTTAGGTATATTGATGTGAAGATTGCCAGCTCTGTCATTGTAGTAAAGCTTTTTTTCCACGTTTATTTCCACTCCGCCAATCATATTAACAATTTGAGGAAAACTTTCATAATTGACAAGAACGTAGTAGTTAACAGGCATTCCCAAATAATTAACGACAGTTTGTTGTAGGAGCTCTACCCCTCCATAGGCGTAGGCATGATTAAGCTTCTGCCAACCATAGCCAGGAATCTGTACTCGAGTATCTCGGGGAAGAGACATGTAACGAACCGTTTTATCATCAATATCTATAACAGCCAATCCGACAGTATCGGAACGTTGGCTGCCTTCTACGTCGTCCACTCCTATCACAAGAATATTAATATTGCCTGTTTCCTGATCATAAGAGATGCTTTCTTTTATATTCTCTGGCTGAGGGGCTACTATGTCATGAAGGCGGAAGAAAACCCCCGCAGCAGCAGAGAGAACAGCTAAAGTAGAAATAAGTATAATTTTGGTGATTTTCATATACCTCACCGCCCAATCCTTTTATATAGCCCTTTTTTGTAAATATATCGTTCTACTAGCTCAGGCATTAAATAACGAACATTTTTACCACTTTCTATTCGTCTTCGTATTTCAGTACTGGAAATAGAAAGCAGGGGAA
Source organism: Aminobacterium sp. UBA4834 (assembly GCF_002400205.1). Classification (NCBI taxonomy): domain Bacteria; kingdom Thermotogati; phylum Synergistota; class Synergistia; order Synergistales; family Aminobacteriaceae; genus Aminobacterium; species Aminobacterium sp. UBA4834. Next base: position 84,676 of record NZ_DHFC01000019.1, read on the forward strand.
TCTCGAGAGGCACAATATTTCCTTTAAAAATCTCAGGTAATTGTTCTAACTTCCCTACCTGATAGCCAGGTCTGTTCACTGCCACTATGTTGCAGAGGCTAGGCAGCGCAGTATATTCCTTCCATGTGGTTATGTCCAAAACGGCATCTAATCCTGTAATGAAGAAAAACTGAATACTGTCTGGAGCATACCAATGCCTCATTTCTCTCAAAGTGTCTACTGTATGACTTGACTCGTTTCTATCTATTTCAATTCGAGAAACTTTGAAGTGTGGATTATCAAGGGTGGCAAGAAGAGTCATCGTATACCGGTCTTCCGTTGAAGAAACACGTCTCATCTTTTTATGAGGAGGTTTGCCTGTTGGGACAAAAATGACCTCATCGAGATCTAAAGCAAAAAAAGACTCCTCAGCTGCTAACAAATGCCCATAATGGATGGGATCGAAGGTCCCACCCATTATGCCTATTTTTCGCGTTCGAATGACGTGGCCACCAAAGCTCACTCCCACAGTCCTCCGTTTTTACTTTTACTCCATAACTTTATCAGGCTGATATTCAAACTCTACGTCTCCGATGAAAACAGTATCCCCTTCTTGTGCCCCTTCTTGTGCTAGAAGTTCTTCCACGTGGTATTTTTTCAGGAGGCGCGCAAAACGATAAAGGGCATCTTCTTGCTCAAAATCATATTTTTTAAGAGCTCTTTCAAGACCAACATGAACAACACGGAAACCGGAATCATCCGGCAATCTAATTATCGTAACTCGCTCCTCCGCTCCTTTTCTACCCCTCTGAAGAGGCTTTTCTTCTCGAGGAGTTATTGTTTCGAAAAGTCGAGTTTCACTATGAGGTCTTGCATGTTTACGGCAAAGCGTAGCAATAGCATCAATAAACGTTGGAATCCCTTCTCCTGACAAGGCACTTGTGACAAAGTAAAGGACCCCTTGCTTTGTCATAAAGGCCTCTACGTCATGAGAGTTTTTTTGCGCCTGTTCCAAATCTATTTTATTTCCCACAACAACATAAGGCCTTTCCAGAAGACTTGAATTGTAGGCTTCGAACTCATTACAAATAGTTTCCCATTGAGAAATGACCTCTTCTGATGTTCCTGTACTTAAATCAAGAACATGGACTAGAACACGAGTGCGTTCAACATGGCGTAAAAAATAAATGCCTAACCCCTTATTTTCATGAGCTCCTTCAATCAATCCTGGAACATCAGCTACCACTATTCTCTCGTCGTCTACGGCTAAAACGCCTAAATTAGGAGAAAGCGTGGTAAAGGGATAATCGGCTATTTTAGGACGAGCATTTGAAATAGCCGCAAGCAAACTTGATTTCCCTGCATTGGGAAAGCCTACCAGCCCTACATCTGCAATAAGTTTTAGCTCTAGTCGGAGGTTCCTTTCTTCTCCTAGTTCCCCTTTTTCTGCGAATCGAGGAGCCTTTCGCACAGAAGTGGTGAAATGTATGTTTCCTCTTCCTCCTCTTCCTCCTCGAGCAACGACAACCTCGTTTCCGGCCTCTACAAGATCAGCAAGAGGTTCCATAGTATCATCATCGTATATTATAGTACCACAGGGCACAGGAATAATAAGGTCTTTCCCAGATGCCCCAACTTTTTTTTGACCCTGCCCAGGCTGTCCATGCTCTGCTGTAAACTTTTTTTCAAACTCAAAATCAGCAAGGGTGTGAATTCCATCTACGGCTTTTAAAATAATGCTTCCCCCATTCCCTCCATTGGCTCCGTCAGGTCCACCTTTGGGAATAAATTTTTCTCTTCGGAAGCTCAGACATCCGTTTCCGCCTCGTCCGGCTTTTACTTTTATACGAACTAAATCTACAAATTTCATAATACATCACCATCCGTCATGTGAATGAAAAAACAAGGGCCTTACTATAACCGGGCCCTTGTTTTGAGACGGTATAAAAATCACCACTATACAACGCCGTAAACGTTGTAAAAATCTATAGTGTTTCTATAGATACGTATTTCCTGTCACCTTTCGTCTGATACTTTACAACACCAGCTGCCAACGCGAAAAGGGTATCATCTTTCCCTTTCCCTACGTTAAGTCCAGGGTGTACTTTTGTCCCTCGCTGGCGAACAAGGATATTTCCTCCCTTGACGACCTCACCTGCATATTTTTTAATGCCCAGTCGTTTGCTTTCGCTATCTCGTCCGTTTGTTGAACTACCCTGTCCTTTTTTATGAGCAAAGAATTGCAGATCAAAAAAATTGATACGCATTATTTTCGCACCTCCACAATTTTTACATAACCTTTGTAGCTTTTTGATATATTTTCAAGGGACCTGACTACTGTCTCTGCTAGAAGAAGAATTTCTCTCTTATCTGAACGTGGCCAAGATACTTTTATTCGAGTTCGTTGTGTATCTATTTCTATCTTGGTTGATTCCACTTTCGCTATATCGCTCATCCCTAGAGCTAAAGCTTGAATCAGAGCCGAAACTCCAGCACAAACAACATCTTCTCCCGCAGGAGCATATCCAGAGTGCCCCACTCCTTCTACCGAGGTGATCACCCCATTATCTTTCTCTATGGTTACAATAATCATATCCCTTGGGATGATCGCTTACCAACGCTCTTTGCCCTAGGCGTTGATGGAATCTATTTTAATCTCGGTAAAATTCTGACGATGGCCGCGCATACGTCTGTAGTTTTTCTTGCTCTTGAACTTATAAACAAGAATCTTGGGTGCTCGGCCATGATCTACAACCGTAGCGTTGACACTGGCACCTTCAAGATACGGGGTTCCTACGCGGACGTCCTGATCATCAGAAACCATAAGAACCTTATCTAAAACGAGAGAGGTTCCGACTTCTGCGTGGATACTTTCTACTTTAAGAGTGTCTCCTGCTGCTACTCTGTACTGTTTTCCACCTGTTTCTACAATGGCGTACATAATATAAAACATCCTCCTCCCGCTAGGCTTTAATAATAGGGTAGCTTTCGCTTTATAAACCCTGCCCAAGCGTTATTTATACATAAGCTTATGCATTTTACGGTTCTTCGAGCTAGAAGTCAACTCTTCGGAAAGGAGTTTGCGAGCATGCTCTTGTGCTTCAGGAAGAGTTGCGTTCCCAGAGAGCATTCGAGCTATTTCTGCAACCCTTTCTTCTCCATCTATTTCCTTGATAGAGCTTTCATTTCCGTTCCGCATTACGACGAAATGTTGATCTGCCAGTGCGGCTATAGTCGCTTCGTGAGTAATAAGAATGACCCTACATTTCTCTGATAGTTCCCGTAATTTATATCCGGCAAGCACTGCAGCTTTTCCCCCAAGCCCTGCTTCAACTTCATCAAAAATGAGAGTCTCAGGAATTTGTTCTTGAGGGAGGGAGAGTTGCAACGCCAAGAGAAGCCTGCTTAACTCTCCTCCGGATGCGATTTTCATTACAGGACCTGGCGGCATGTCTCCACTTGCCAAGAGGAAAGAAACCTCATCAGCACCTGTACTTCGTATTTTCCCTAGGTCGGAAATTTCTATGGAAAACGTAATACCCTCCATAGCCATAGAAGCTAGAGATGTGTTCATAGCTTTTCCCAGGGAAAGAGCAGCTTCTTCCCTGGCTTTTCGAAGTTCCGCCGCCAGTCGGCTTGCTTCTTTGCGTAATTCTCGAGCGCGGTTTGATACCTTTTCTACCCTTTCGTAGCTTTGAGCTAACCAGGACAAGTTGTCATCTGCCTCTTGGCAATAGGCGATCAGATTCTCTATAGAATCAACCTGTGCGAGACGTTTCAGCTTTCGCAACAACCCTAATTTATTTTCTGTTTTTTCTCGATCCTCTATAAGATCGGGAAGAGGCTGGCTGTCAAGAAAGCCCTGTATTTTTTGCGCCATTTTTTGCAGATGGACAAGGGCTTCGTTCCCCTCAGATTGCCACTCTTGTCCAGCTTCTTTATAACTCGCTGGAAGTTGACCTATGTCTAGACATATATTCTCAAGAGTATCTGCGATTCCTTCTCCCGTCTTTCCACCAGTTATCTGGGCTAATATTTGTTCTAAACGGCCATGAGAGTTAATGAGAAATGTCAGGTTTTCTATCCCCTTTTCCCATATTTGTTCACTATCAGCGTCTGGAGAGAGCGTTCGAAAACTTTGTAATATTTTTTCTGCGTGTTGATAACGAGCGATAATCTCTTTTTGTCGACTTTCCATATCCCGAAGTTCTCGCTCTTTAGAAAGAGCTTCGGTAAATATTACTCTGAGATTATTTTGTATCTGAGCTATATCTTTTCCTCCATAGCTATCAAGAATATGCCGTTGTCGGTCTGAGTCTAGAAGTTCGAGTTGAGCAAACTGACTCTGGATTCGAAGTAAAGCCCCCACGCTTTCTGAAAATGTTGAAAGAGGGACAAGTTTACCTTGGAGAAAGGTTTTTCCTCTCCCGTTACGAGAAAATATCCTTTTTACAAAAAGGTTCCCTTCCTCTGGACAGATATCTTCAGGAAGTTTTAAAGAAGCAGGGCAATAGAAAAGAGCTTGTACTTCGGCCTCGTTTTCCCCAACTTTAATAAGTTCCGATTGAGCTCGTTTCCCTCCTATAAACTCTAACCCTCGCACAATACTGCTTTTACCAGCGCCACTTTCTCCTGTAATAGCGATGAAACGTCCTGAGAGCTGTATAGAGGCTGAATTTAGCCCACCGATGTTTTTTAACGAGAGCTCTTCGAGCACAGGTCTCACTCCTTATCTTCGTAGCGAACAATACCTTGTCCCCATTTGAGTTTTTCATGGAGGAGATCGAAGTATGTTCGTTGTGGAAGAACGATAACTTTCACTACTTTGGTATGGGAGAGGGAGAGCTCTATACGATCTCCTGGTAGAATTTCATAGCCTAGCTGACCATCTTGTGTCAGCATGAGATCGCGATGACTCCCTCGCGGAATGAGATTGATAATGTCGCGCTCCCCTACTATCACAGGCCTTGCGTAAAGAGTATGAGCACATATGGGAGCTAGAACCATACATGGTACATGTGGAGGTACGATGGGACCGCCAGCAGAGAGAGCGTAAGCTGTTGAACCAGTAGGTGTCGATACTATAACTCCATCTGCTGGAAGGGTATTAAAGTAACGATTGCCAATCCTGATTTCTATGGTAATAACGCGAGCAAAGGCTCCCTTCGTAAGCACAAGATCATTAAGAGCATAAAGAGTGTGCTTGCGCCGTTCCTCTCGCCATATAACTCCTTCAAGAATTCTATGTTCCTGAAGAGCGTAGTCACCTCGTAATATCTGTTCTAGATCGGATTCAGCCTCTTCTGGCTTCCCTGAAGCAAGAAAACCCAAGTGGCCCAGATTAATGCCGTAAAGCGGAATAGAATGATTCAAAACATATCGGCTTGCTCTTAAAAAAGTCCCATCTCCACCTATAACAACTGCGAAATTCACCGTCGTTTTCCATATATCATCGGTTGTTGCTGGAACCCCAAGAATAGACGCTTCATGAGGTGGCAATAGGATAGGTATCTCCTTCTTTTTGCCCCACTGTATAAGTCGACAGGCCATGTCGAGAGCTCCTTTTTTCTGTGTGTTGACAAGCATGCCGATATGTCTATCCATCCAGCTTCCCTCCGCATCTCTCTTATGACAATGGTTTATTTCTCATCTAATGTTTTGTGACTTTCCGCTACAATTTGAGTGAAATCTGTATGTAATGACTCGTCTTTTTTCCCTTTTTGGAGGAAGAAAAGAAATTCTATATTCCCCTTGGGTCCTTTCAGAGGAGACCACGTAGCCCCTCGTAGCGAAAGGAGCGTTTGCTTTTCTATAAAAGAGGATAATTCCTGCAATATAGTTTGGTGCAAAAGGGGGTCTTTCACAACGCCATTTTTGCCCAGACGTTCTTTTCCAGCCTCAAATTGAGGTTTTACTAAACATATTATACAGCCATCTTCTTTTAGGAGTTTCTCCATAACAGGCAGAAGAAGAGTTAAAGAAATAAAAGAAGCATCAATAGTAATAAGATCCATCCCTTCTTCAAACTGACCTGGCTCTAAATATCTGGCGTTCGTACGTTCCATGACCACTACGCGAGAATCTGTGCGTAATTTCCATGCGAATTGACCGTAACCCACATCTACAGAGTAGACTTTTAAAGCACCTCTTGAAAGCATCACGTGTGTAAAACCGCCAGTTGAGGCTCCTATGTCCATACAAATTTTTCCTGTAGGGTTGGTATGAAAGATATCAAGAGCTTTTAAAAGTTTATGAGCTCCCCGGCTAACCCATTCTTCGCGAGGTGCATCGCTACTTTCTTTAACTTCTAGAGAAGCATCTTTAGGAAGCATGGTTCCCACTTTAACAATCTGTTTATGGTTGGAAAAAACGCGCCCTTCCAGAATGAGAGCACATGCCTTCGCTCGTGATGGGGCTAGATTTCTTGCCACGAGGAGCTTATCGATTCGTTCCTTTTGTATTTTTCCTATAGCTATTCACCACTCTTTGAGGCGTTAATCCACAAAATTCTCTTTGTTTTTCAGGAGTTCCGTGAGGGACAAAGAGGTCAGGAATTCCTATAGGAATAACCTGTGCTGGCCATGCTTTTTCTGATGCTCGGGCTGCTATGGTCTCCCCTATGCCACCGTTGCTATATCCTTCTTCCAGAACAATTACTATCCGATCAGATTGAAGCCTTTGATCGATGGTTTCCCAATCTAGAGGCTTGATCCATCGAAGATCAAGAATTGTAGGGGCTGGCTCTCCTTGGGCAACGGCTAAATGAGAACTCTCGAAAGCGAGCTGAAGAGTAGCTCCTATTCCCATAATACTCCATTCATTTCCTTCCCCTTGCTGAATAATCTCTGCTCGATAAGGCGGCGGTGGGTTGGGGTTGTTCCTAGAAATTTCTTCGGGAGCTATTCCCCGAGGGTATCGAATGAGTACAGGGGTTGAACGGCTCAGACAATGGTCGAGCATCGCTCTAAGATCAACGATGTCGCGAGGTGCCAGTATCTCTAAATGAGGGATAGATCTTCCCCATGCCATATCTAAAAGCCCATGGTGAGTCTCTCCATCCTCTCCAACGAGCCCCCCTCGATCTATGGCTAAAACAACAGGAAGGTTCTGGAGTGCAATATCGTGGACAAGCTGATCCATGGCTCTTTGCAAAAAAGTCGAATAGATGAAAACTACAGGACGAAGCCCGCCAGCAGCCATCCCCGCAGACATTGTGAGCATATGTTCCTCGGCTATTCCTACATCGTAAAAACGGTCTGGGAAATGTTGCGCAAAGAGGTCAAGGCGAGTTCCATCTTTCATCGCAGCTGTAAGGCATACAATTTTGGGGTTCTTCCTTGCCAATCGACATAGCTCTTCTGTTGCTGCTGCACCCCAACTTATCCCACTTGATGTGGATTTTGAGGGTCTCTTGGCAGAAATGCCATGATAGATACTCGGGTGCTTTTCAGCGCATTCCAGTCCTTTCCCCTTTGTGGTCACTATATGAAGCAAAACAGGTTTATAATACTTTTTTGCCATTTGGAAGACAGTTTCCATTTCCGAAATATTATGTCCGTCAAAAGGGCCCCAATAATTAATATCGAGCTCATCGAAGATGTTGCCAGGCTTAACCAAGAATTTTATCTGATCTCTGAATTTAGATAAAACATTTTCGATGGATTGTCCCTGGGGAAGAGACGCACACGAATCTTTTATATATGTTTTTAAAGCATTGTAGGCAGAGCTTGAACTTAATTTGGCCAGATATGATGCGAACCCTCCTACACGGTGACTGATAGACATCTTATTATCGTTGAGAATAAAAATAACCTTTGTTTTTGCATCCTTCGTGTAATTAAGAGCTTCAAAAGAGAGCCCGTTAAGAAGAGCGCCATCTCCAATAACTGCCACCACATGATGATCTTCTTTTAAAAGATCTCTAGCCTTGGCATACCCGAGAGCCGCCGATAAAGAAGTGCTACTATGCCCTACATCGAAATGATCGCAGGGACTCTCGTCTCTTTTAGGGAATCCGCTCAGGCCTCCCCATTGACGGAGTGTTGAAAACTGTTCTTTCCTCCCTGTCAGTATTTTATAGGCATAAGCTTGATGTCCCACGTCAAATATAATTTTGTCTTGAAGCGGATCAAATTGTCGTAGCAATGCAACAATCAGCTCTACAGCTCCTAAAGAAGAAGCAAGATGTCCTCCATTTTGCATTACTACATCTATAATTTCTTTTCTCAAGTCTTCACAGAGCAAAGAAAGAGCGCCTATAGACATGTCTTTAAGATCTCGATAGTCGTTAACGCGATTGAGAATTTGCATAATTTCTTAAGTGGTTCCTCCTTCTTTCTTGTAGCTTCCTTTTAACAACTTCTTTCAGAAAGGAAGATGGCGAGGTCTTGGAAAAAAGAGGTAGGCATATCTATAAGGTTAAGAGCATCTCTCGCCCTTTCACTCTCTTCCAATGCCCTTCTACGCGCTTCTGCTATGCCCCAAACAGTTACGAACGTGTTCTTTTCTTGTTGGGCATCTTTTCCGGGTGTTTTGCCTAAAACTTTTGCAGTAGCGGTAACGTCAAGTATATCGTCAACAATCTGAAAGGCCAGTCCTAAGTGCTCTCCATACTTTTCAAAAGCATCTACAGCTAAAGCAGGAGCGCCGGCAAGGATAACTCCTACAGTAACAGAAGATTGTATCAATACGGCTGTTTTTTGTCGCGCTATACGGAGAACGAAATCGGCATTATCTTGATAGCTCTGGGGATCGGTGTCCAGGACTTGTCCTCCACAGATACCAGAAGGCCCTATAGCTTGGGAGAATATGGAGAAAGCCTTTATAATTCGCTCTGCAGGGATGTTCCCTCTGTTAAGGTGGAAAAGTGGATATTCAAATCCCCAGGCAAGCAATGCATCACCTGCCAATATGGCCAGAGTTTCTCCAAAGATAATGTGGTTTGTAGGTTTACCACGGCGCAAAGAATCATTATCCATAGCTGGTAAGTCATCATGGATAAGGGAAGCCGTGTGAATCATCTCGAAAGCCAACGCCATGGGGAGTATTTCCTTCCGATCTGCTCCCATGGTTTCTGCGGCTTTAATGCAAAGAATTGGACGAAGTCGTTTCCCTCCAGCCATGAGAGAATATACCATGGATTCCCAAAGACGCGATGGGATATTTTTTGGCTTTTGAGAGCACACGAGGGAAAGTTGCGTATCGACCCATTCCCTTTCCTTCTCAAGTTCTTCTCTGATGAAATTAGACATGGTTATTTTCCCCCGATGATATCTCCCCAGTTGGAATTTCTTCTCCAGAATTTGTCAGAAGGGTTATTTTCTGTTCTGCCTGGGTCAAATAAGCTTGACACTCTTTTACGAGGGACACGCCTCGCTCGAAAAGCTCCAAAGCTTCCTCTAAAGGGAGTTCCTCTTTTTCTAGTTTATGAATAATATCCTGCAGTGCTTCAAGTTTTTCGCTAAAGTTCAAAATAATCCCTCCTTATGGGACGAGTTTTATGAGAAAGAATTGCCCAGAACACCTAACCTGTGATAAAATCCACCTGTTCGATCATTATTTCCTTCGGAGGAGGCGTAGAACTATGGCTAGAGTTTGTGATTGTTGCGGCCGTGGCCCTGTTACCGGGAATGCTGTCAGCCACTCGAATCGTCATACACGGAGACGGTGGCTCATTAATTTACAAAATGTCAAGGTAGATCTAGGTGCTGGTGAGACTCGACGCATGAAGATTTGCACTAGATGTCTAAAATCCGGCAAAGTCAAGCGGGCTGTATAATTCAGCCCGCTTTTTTTATTCTGCCCAGTAAAGATACACTGCAAGTCTTCCATTGTCTACTTCGACTTCAATACTTTTACCCCCATCGTTTGCAAGGCGGTTGCTTATAGAGTATGGTCGGAATAAGTGAAGAGTCGTTTTTTCAAGTTCCCAGCGTGTCCCATGAATACTCACATTTTCGCACGTTTCTTCGAGGGCCAAAAGAGACACTGTTCGAGGTAATGGTGTATGAAAATTAATTTGTATCTGTTCTGGCCCGTCTAGAATAAAAAGGGCCTCTTTATCATCGCAGAGACATACAACTCGAAGCCCCCATTCCCTTTCTGCCCAAATAGCTGAAAAAATATTGCTCCATGTATGATCTACCCGCCCCCCCCAACATCCCGTAAGCAGAACTTCAGCGTGAGGAAAAGCCTCTCCAATGTGTTTTAACGCTAGTTGGAGGTCAGTATAATCCTTATCTACTGGGTATTTTTTTATCTGCACTTTTTTCTGTAAAGCCCATTTTAAGCTCTCTGAGGAACTACTGTCTTCATCTCCGACAATGTATTCTGGTACGATATCTGATTGCCTGCACACTTCTAAACCAGAATCAGCACACCATATGTGCCGAAAAGATCGAGCTATAGCAGAAAACCAAGATGAGGCGGGAGCTCTTCCACCTGCTACAAGTAAAACTGACGTATCTCGTATTGATCTACTCGATATAAACTCCCATGATCCAATGGAGAGAGTTTTATTCCACGTGTTCATCCATAATCTCCTGCGCTCGAGTTTCATCGACAAGTATTTCTCGCGGTTTTGATCCGTCAGGAGGACCTACAATGCCAAGTTGCTCCATTGTATCTATAAGACGAGCAGCACGAGTAAAACCGATGCGTAGCTGACGTTGCAAACGACTTGCAGATGCTATACCTGTATCAAGGACAATCTGCATGGCTTCTTCTAAGAGGGGATCATCTGTGAAAGCAGCATCTACTCCATTTCCGCCACTCTCTCCCTGTTCCTCTATATCAATATATTCAGGTTCACCAAAAAGATTCTTCATGTAGGTTACAACTTCCATGGACTTACCGTCCTCTATAAATGGAGACTGAAGTCGCACAGGCCTGGGATATCGAGGACTTACAAAAAGCATGTCTCCCTTCCCAAGCAGTTTTTCTGCTCCTGACACATCGATGATAGTTCTAGAGTCTGCTTGAGAAGGAAGTGTGAAGGCTACGCGAGCCGGTATATTAGCTTTAATCAGACCTGTTACTACATTGACTGACGGGCGCTGCGTAGCCAACATTAAGTGTATTCCCGTCGCTCGCGCCATTTGTGCCAAACGACAAATGTAGTCTTCCACTTCTTTTTGAGCCGTAAACATAAGATCTGCCAACTCATCAACTACTATGACGATGTGAGGTAATTTATCTTTGGGCAGCACCTTCTCGTTGTAGCCAGCCAAATTACGAACTCTCGCGCGAGCAAAAATATCGTAACGATGTTCCATTTCCCGAACAGCCCACGCCAAAGCCTGAATTGCTTTTTTAGGAGAGACTACTGGCTTGGCTAATATATGAGGCAAGTGCTCATATATACTAAGCTCTACTCGCTTAGGGTCTATCATGAGAAAGCGAAGCTCTTCGGGACGTCGACAGTAACAAAGTCCAGCTATGCAACTATTGACGAAAACACTCTTCCCTGATCCAGTAGTTCCAGCCACTAGAAGATGAGGCAAATCTTCTAACCCTATAATAAGGGGGCGGGAGTCTACTCGAACTCCCATGGGGAGAGGAAGGGCATAATCGGCTTGCTCAAAGGCCTGAGAATCAAGTACCTTCCGAAGAGAAACTCCCCGCCTTTTAGGGTTGGGTATCTCTATCCCAACATAAGGTTTCCCTGGAATTGGCGCTTCTACACGTAGAGCAGGAACAGCTAAAGCTACAGCCAAATCATTGGCCAAACCTGCTATTTTGCTTACTTTTATACCAGGTGCAAGCTGTATTTGGAATTGTATAACAGTAGGGCCTATGACTATTTCTGCTAATTCAGCTTGTACGTCAAAATCGGCTAGGGTGGAGATAATCGCTTCACTTTGCTCTTTTGCTTTTTCTTCTCCCCTGTCTTGAAATGCCGGTTCAGGGGTTCCAAAAAGATCAAGTGGTGGGGGGAAAACTCCCTCGACGATACTTTCTTCCTCTCCTTTTTCTGGTGTAGGGAGATTTATTTCTGGCATAGTTTCTCCTTCAGCACCTGTGGAATCTGTTTCGTCCATAATAATACGAGCTGGCGCTTCTTCGGCCTGACTTTCTTGAAAAACAGATTTAAGAGAAGGTTCTTCTCCCTCTGCTTCACCTTCCTGTTTTTTCACGATTTCCCTTTCTTGTATTATTTGGTGCTTCACCTCTGACTTGGAATTTTCTTTAGATGTTTCTAATATTTCATCAGTGGATATTGTTTTAGGATTTGTTTGTTGGTCACACATGTTTTCAGTTTTTTCTGCTGCTAATGTCGCTCTTGAAATGGGAGTGTCTTCTTTAGATTCCAATAGTTTCTTACGATGAAGTTCAAATCCCTTGATTTTTAAAGACATAGCCTCCCAAGCGGTTAAAATATTTTGAGTACTGATAATGCCATACAAAACCAGGGACGTTAAGATGCTCGCTATACAAAACAGCATCGTGCCAAAGAATCCCACATTTACCATAAAAAACTGAGCTAGATTTTGTCCAAAGAACCCTGGCTTGAGTAGTGTCCAATGGGGCTGGAGTACAAATCGGGAAAAAAGGCCCAGAACGAGAGCTGCGCTCGTAAATAGAAACAAGGTAGCTAGCGTTTGTGCTAGAATTCGATATATTTTCCGTCGGAGAAGAATCGAAAAACATATATATCCCATGAAGAGAAGTACAATAAGCACTGCTCCCCCTGCTCTAGTTGTTAAAGATGTTTGAATTTCCACCCCTACTCGACCTGTCCAAAAAGAGAAAAGGGATGCAATGGCATAAACAATAGCTAAAAACAAGAAGAAGAAAAACAAACGAACCCACGTAAAAAGGCGACGGATTCTTCCTTCTCTGATTTCTTTGAGTTCTTCTTCCGTGCGTCGTGGTTTGGAAAAAAGAATACCTTTATTCTGTTTAGGGCGTCCACGTTTCTTTTTACGTTTAAAGAGACTCATGGTCTGTCACGTTGCCTCCAACTATGAGTTTTTTTATAAGCAAAGCTGGTTGTCCATCAGTGACGGGAACTGATTGACCTGCTTTTCCGCACATTCCAGGTAAATAGAGGAGATTATCCCCAACAGCTCTAATATCCATTAGTGCTTGAGGCCCGTTTCCTGTGAGCAAAGCACCCTTTACTGGGTGAGCGATAGAGCCGTTTCGGATGAAATATCCCTCGGTAACATAGAAGACAAAATCCCCGGAAGTTGGGTTTACTTCTCCACCACCCATTTTTTTTACATAAAGGCCGTAATCAACACTTTGTATCATCGCCTCTTCATTGCTATCTCCTGGCAATATAAAGGTATTGCTCATCCGCGGAATAGGAGGATTCCTATACGAGTCCCTCCTTCCGTTGCCAGAGAGGGGCAATCCTTCCTTTGCAGCTGAAATTTTATCAGTTAAAAAGCCTTTTAGAACCCCCTCTTCAATGAGGACAGTTCTCTGTGCTGGAACCCCTTCATCATCTATTGTATAGCTGCCGAAAAGACCTGGGAGGGTCCCATCATCTATCATGGTTACCAAAGGACTTGCGACTTTATGTCCTATTTTATTACGGTAAACAGAAAAGTCTTTCTGTATAATATCTGCTTCAAGTCCATGTCCACATGCTTCATGTACGAGAGTTCCTCCTGCTTCTCCAGAAAGTATAACTGGCATAGTTCCGGCTGGACAATCTGGCGCTTCAAGCATGAGAAGAGCTTGTTTTAGAGCCTGATTGGCCAGGATCCACGGAGTATATTTTCCCCAGAAAATATTGGGTACCTCTAGTCGGGCTGCATTTTCATACCCCGTTTGAATTTGTCCATTTTTTTCCACGGTAACCTCTACGCTGAAGCTTGTGTACGGACGATTTTCTCGAAATAAGTCTTCCTCTTGATTGATAATGATGATGTTTTTTAAGGAAAGAGAGTAATTAATAGAAACTTGCGATACATAGGGGCTAGCCTCTCGTATTTTTCTATCTATATCTCGAAGAAATTGTGTCTCTGGAGGAGCCACGAAGGCTGTTTGCTTTATAATTCGGCGCTGAAAGTCGCCTTCATTTTCCCTAGATAAGGGGATTCCTATATTACGGGCGCTTTCTCGAAGAGCAGAGAGGCCGTTTGTTACAGCAACACCTGGAGTGTGTGAATAAGACGTGACGTCCTCCCTTACCACCCGAGCGCCTACTCCTTCTCGAAGGGAAGAACTTATTTCTTCTAAAGCCCCATCTTCAAAAGAAATGCTGTGAGCAGCAGATGATTCAAAGTAAAGGTCCGCAAAATCTATTTTGTAACGACGAAGCGAATCGAACGCTCGCTTAAAAATGGCTAAATCCATATTCCTCTGTCCCTTCTTGCTTTTGATGTCTTTCTACACGCTCTATCTTAACAGGAAATCCTTCCTCTCTCAGTTTTTCTATGAGAAGTTCCCCCTCTTCTGATTGACTAGGAGGACAGAAAAAAGAAAGTTCTCCTTTGCGAGGATCATCTGTTCGAATATATCCTAATCCATTATATTCGGAGACAATCCAACTAATAAGCACAATATAAGAAGGACAGACCGAAAGTACTAATCTGTCCATATCATGAACAGAAAGTGGTTCTTCTATATTATTCAATGTTGGGCACCTCTAATTTTTCGAATGTTCAGCAAATGTCCTTGATACGTAGTGGCAAAAAAATGTTGACCATCTTTCCCTGCTACATAATACAGATACTCTGTTTGAGCTGGTTTTAAGGCGGCCTCCCATGATGCAATGGAGGGGATGCAGATAGCTGTAGGCGGTAGCCCCAGCTTTTTGTATGTATTGTAGGGAGAATCTACTTCTAGATGTTTGAAAAGAACCCTCGAAAGGTTTTCTCCCTCCCTTTTCCATGCGTAAACTATTGTTGCATCTACTTGGAGAGGCATATTTTTGGCTACTCTATTCTTTATAATTCCTGCGATAAGGGGACGTTCCTCGTCTATTTTAGCCTCTCTTTCTACGAGAGAGGCTAGAATAGCTGTCTCCAATAATTCATGAGGCGAAAGGTTTTGTATTTTTGTATCAAAGTGTTTCCACCAGAGCGTGAATCCTGCTTTTAAAACATATTCCAGTTTCTTTTCAGGTACGTAATATGTATCTGGAAGCAAAAATGCTACGCGTGTTTCTGGAGCAAGAGGCAAGAGAGGCTGAAGATCGAGAGGAAATATAGCCGTATTCTGAAGGAGAGTAGATACCTCGTCTTCAGTCATGTCGGGAAAAGCATTTTTTATAGAGAAAAGATCAGAACCTGGAACTATTGTCACTTTTTCTTGAGAAGGAACGGCTTCTTTCAGTTGTTGCGCTACCTCCCAAGAAGTTCCCTTTTTAATCATGTACATGCCAGTCTTAAGGGTTCTGTCAATACCTAAACGTGCCATCCATCCACGTAACTCTAAGGGGTTTGTAACAATGCCTGCCTTATAAAAGGCATCAGCAATCTCTTTTGCATTTTGTCCAGGCAAAACAAGGGCTGGTAGAGGCTCTCCTACTCCAAAAGGAAATTGAGAATTCCACCATGACGTGGGGATCATGCAAAGCAAAAGAAAGTAACCTAGGGAACAGATAAGAAGAAGAATATCTATAAATTTTTTCACTTTTAATCCTCATTTCCAGTAAGAGTAACTATGGGGAAGCCGCATTTAGCACAACGACCTTCTCTATCCATAGCTTGAATATATGTATTGTATCCTCGACGCTCCAATATTGTTGCTTTACATGAAGGACAGAGAGTAAAAACTGTTTCTGTTACATTTCCTAAATAAACGAAATGCAAATGCTTTTCTGCCCGACTCTTGGCCTCTCTCAGCATAGTGATGGGAGTGGGCTTTTCATTCCATTTATAGCATGGAAAATATCGAGATATATGAAGAACCATGGAAGGGGAAAGAAACGCTGCCCACTTCGCCAATGATTCAATCCAAAGGGTATCTTTATGAATTCCCGTAACAATAAGGCTTGTTAATTCTACATGTATTCCTGCTGCAATCATTGTCTCTACTGTTTGTTTAACAGTGTTAAGATCTCCTCCCATAAATCGATATGTTTCCTCGTCAAAGGCCTTCACATCAATGTTGGCAGCATCTACATACGGCAAAAGATCTTTTAATGGCGCCTCGTTTATCATACCATTAGAGACCAAGACTACAGGAATCCCTTCTTTTTTCAGTATTTGGGCTGTATCCATCACATATTCATACCAAATGAGAGGCTCATTATATGTAAATGCCACAGAACGAACCTGCTCTTTACGAACAAGACGAAGAAGGTCAGAGGAAGGAATGTAGGTTAAGGGGACCTTTGAAGAACATGTAGATATCTCCCAATTTTGACAGAAAGGGCAATGCATATTGCAACCAATACTCCCTATAGAAAAAATTTCGGTTCCTGGATTCCAATGATAAAGAGGTTTTTTTTCTACTGGGTCAAGAGCCATGGAAGAAACAAGACCATAATTTAAGCTAAAAAGTCCAGCCTCTCCTCGATGGATGCGTACGCCGCATAATCCTTTTTGTCCTTTTTTTAAAGAGCACCTGTGAGGGCAGAGATCACAAATAATTCTCTCCCCTTCTTTGTGCCACCATAAAGCTTGATACGTCATGGAGTATCTTCCCTTTCCGGATATCGATGGACGGTAAATCGGGAGATAGAGATGCCATCAAGGGTAGTAATGCCGGCCTTTTGAGCTGCAATCTGTATTTGCTGGCTGGCTAGGGTAATTCCCTCGAGATCAGGAAGCAATACTCCTCGCCGGTTTCCTTTGGAGACAATGACTCCATATTGTTTGGGATCAAGTTCTTCTACGTTGCGGATTACTTCGGGTTCACTCAATATGTCTATGGAGACAGTAAGATTAGGTAATTCCTCAGGGCGGACTGGTAAAAAGCGTGGATCTTCAGTAGCAGCTGCTATAGCGTTCTCTACTACTTCCCAAGCCAGGGAAGCTCGAACCGGGGTGATGGTTCCAATGCACCCCCGAAGTTCCCCTTTTAATGTTTTAAGAGAAACAAAACAAGCTTTTTTACTTTGTAGACTTTCTTGTGGCGCGAGTTCTTCCACGTCCTGAGGTGAAAGTCTTTCCCCCTCTCTCACGTATGTTTCTATAGCGTGTCGGGCTAAAGAGGGGTATGTTTTCCAAGGGAACACAGCTATAGCTGTGGCATATCCAACCCCAAAAGGTGCTTCATAAGAAAGTAATTTGGGTTTAGCTTTTTCCCCTGAGAGCGCAAGAAATACGAGCGCTGATCTGAGCCCACATTCCCCTGCCTCATAAATAGTGCGGGAAGGGAGATCAAGTAGAATTTTAGGAACTGACATCTTTATGGCATGAACTACTTGTTCATCAAAAAAAGAGCCTAAGGGGGAATATCCAGCTGGCGCATCGCGAGTGACTCGATGCGATAAATCACCGCTGGCTATAAGCCCCCAACTTTCTCCAGGTCTTTTAAACTTTTGTAGGATCTCTCCAGTTTTAAGAGCCTCCTTCAGAGAAAGACCCATGGGGTTTGCTACGATGAGTGTGGGAAAAACGCCCCACGCTTTATGGAAAAAATAAAGGGGCACTAACGAGGCATGATCGAGAAACACTTTCTCTTTCTGTACATGACTTATCGGTACTTCTCCTTGTAAAAAGCTATAGAGCGCTTTGCATTTCTCTCCATCGCTTTTTATTTCCACAGACACTTGAGGAGCTCCAAACATTGAAAGATCTCCAGCATAACAAGATGTTTCGAGAAAAAAAAGGCCAGAGCCTTGAGGAGCATGAGGGGAAAGAAGAAATAGGATATCAGGTTTCTGGTTTTTTAGATGATAGGTTAATTCCTTCATTCCATTAAGAGTTTGATGTGCCTCTTTTTCTCTTCCATGGCCTACTTCCGGAACGATGATAGGAGGATGAGGAACGAGACATGCCCATTTCCACATATGAAAAGCCTCCTTTCTTATTTACATCAACAAATAAACATGGCATCGCCAAAAGAAAAGAATCGATACTCTTTCTCTACTGCAGTTTTATAGGCATTCATAATATTATCGTATCCAGCTAAAGCTGCAACAAGCATTAAGAGAGTGCTACGAGGCAGATGGAAGTTTGTTATAAGTCCATCAACTATTTTAAAATTATAGCCAGGATAAATAAAAAGAGAGGTGTTTTTGCAGCCTTGTTGTATCACCTCTTCATTATCAACAGACATGCTTTCCAGCGTTCTTGCCACAGTTGTTCCAGAGGCAATGACACGTCGCTTCTCTGCTTTTGCCTTGCGTATGAGCGATGCCGTAGATTCAGGAACCTCACAATACTCTTTATGTATATTGTGTTGCCGGATATCTGATACCTGCACTGGTCGAAATGTTCCAAGCCCTACATGCAAAGTAACCCACGCCAAGGTAATCCCGTGTTCCTCTACTAAATGTTGTAGCTGTGCCTGGGTAAAATGTAAACTAGCCGTAGGTGCAGCAGAAGAACCATTCCTTTTCGCAAAAACTGTTTGGTAGTCAGATGAAGATGCAGACGTATATTTTATATAAGGAGGGAATGGAATTTCTCCTATTTCCTCGAGAAGAGAAAGTACATTACTCTCTTCCGGGAACCTCACAACTCGGACTCCTTCTGAAAGAGCATTTTCTATACTAACTAAAACGCCATTTTTAAGGCGTACAGCGCTACCTTTTTTCAGGCGACGCCCTGGCCGAACCAAGGCTTCCCAGCATGTCCACGTAGCATCTAATGGTTTGAGTAACAAAATCTCTACGTGGGCTGTTCCCTTTTCTTTTACACCATAGAGACGGGCTGGAATAACTCGAGTATCGTTAAGGACGAGCACATCTCCTTCTTTGAGAAAGTGCTCAAGTTCGTAAAAATATGTGTGAGTCATAGTGCCCGTATGCCGATCTAATACAAGAAGTCTCGAATGGTTACGGGGTGAAACTGGGTTCTGTGCAATCAACTTCTCTGGAAGTTCATATGCATATGATTCAATGTCAAAAAGATCTATTTGAGCCATAAAAAGTCTTCGCCTTCTATCGTCTTGAAAGTGTTGTCCCAGGGTAATAGTGTTGCAATATTTGAGAGTATTTCCAACCGTTTTCTGCTAGGCTTTTTGCCCCCCACTGGGAGAGACCTACCCCATGCCCCCACCCTCTGCCCTTGAACACAAAACCCTCAGAAGACGGTCGAATCTGTCCTGCCCCAGATTTTGTATTTGTAATGACAGAATTACTTTGTTTTTTTGGTTCCCCTTGTTTAAGAGCTTTTAAAAGGTACAATTTTTTCTTTTCAGGGTTCATGAGCATGTCGATCATTTCGTGGCTGGAAAAAGCTCCTTGTTTTGTGAGATCGATCATAGTCTGTTCTTCTTCAAAGGTTAACGGGCCATCACTGTTCGTAATACCGACATTATTGCGTTGTTCGGGCGCAGAGGGAGGGACAGGTGAATTAGGCACCGATTGGGCTTTCAAAGAAAGATGTTGACCATTAACGGCGGAGAAGAAAGTGCTCCTTAACACAGTAGGCCCTATAGCCATTCTGAATTGGTTGGACTTTATCTGGGTTGCCCCCTGGCTTCCCCTCAGCACAAGAGAAACTGTTCTTCCAAAAGAATCTTGCTGCCCGATTTCAATGCTCTGTATCTGTCCTACCTGAACTCCGATTTTACTAAGAGCCGACTGAATTTGTTGCGGGGAGAGAGAAACTTCCCACGTAGAATAAGGAGATGAATACGAAATGGCTTCCTGTACCCCTTTTAAGTATGGGATAGAACTGTTCCATACCTCTGCTACATTAGCTGTGGCTCCTCCACTATCAGAGTGAAAAGGAGTCAGGGCCAAGTCTGAGCCATATGTTACTACGATTCCCACAGTCTCTTTCACCGCTCTATCTGTTTGTGGTGTTTCGGCATTGATGCCTCGATATACTTGACAATCGGGGGTGGCCGTGAGATCAAACCCCTTGCTTCCATATTTCCCTATATTTTTAAGAGCATATGTTCTAGATATAATAGCTTGAGCTTTAAGAGATTCTAAAGGCCAAGCCGGGTTTGTTTCCATTTTGAGGACTCCTCTCACATAGTCTTCCACTTCGAGCACGTTGACTATGCTAAAAGAGTTGCCATTCCCCTCTATTTTGATATATCCACGATATCGGACTTTATTATAAGCGAGCGGATTGGAACTCGTTAAAATTAAGGGGAGTTTTAAAGAATGTTTCCCTATGGCTGCGCGGTTATTTCCAGCCCATCTAATAGTAATTGCTTTATTAGCTCGATATTTTTTCCCGGAAGCTTCTTTCAAAATAATGGGAGAGCCTGAGGAAATAACTGCCTGCGAGAGGCCTATCCCTACTCCGATTCGAATAGGTTGTGAAGCAGCTTCCACTGGAGCCATCCAGTTTAAAGGCCATCCTATGAGGTTGAAAAGGAATAGCACAGTAAATACTATACGTTTTATCGGGGTCAAAAGCTTCATTACGGATAGGAACCTCCTCTTTTTTTGAGTTCTTCTAAATATTATATTATTTTATCCAGCGATTTATAATGTTAAGCACGAGCGTCAAGACAATGCTGATTATAAGCATTGTTGTTATGGGGGCAAAAATTGTTACATTTTTCTTAGTATATGTTATGTCACCAGGCAAACGCCCTAGAGGAAGATTAAGTTTGCTAAAGAGCAAGAAAGCAATGCCAGCTATCACTAGAACTATACCGATAAAGATAAAAATTTTTCCGATGTCTTGCATTTAGTTCCCTTCCTCCTCGCCATAAAATTTCAACTGATTTATTTTATCGTCGGGAGGAGTTTCTCCAAGATAAAGGTATCCGTTGCGCGTGGCTTTCCTCCCTCGAGGAGTTCGTTCAATAAGCCCTTTTTGTATCAAATAAGGTTCATAAATATCTTCGATGGTCTGGCTCTCCTCATTTAGTGCAGCAGCCACGGTAGAGAGCCCTACCGGGCCTCCATCAAAAAGGTCCACAATGACTCTGAGGATCCGCCGGTCTCCGTCATCAAGGCCAAGGGAGTCGAGGCCGAGCATATTTAAGGCGGCAGCAGCCAACGCATTTGTTATGGAAGATGATTGTCGGACTTCAGCCACATCCCTTACACGCTTCAGTAGCCTTATAGCAACTCGAGGTGTGCCTCTGGAACGCCGGGCGATCTCCAAAGCAGCTTCCGGCTCTATCGAGACACCCAAAACCTTCGCTCCCCGCTCCACTATATCGGCAATCTCTTTTTCGTTATAAAGAGTTAGTTGTTCGACAATACCAAAGCGAGCTCGAAGAGGCGACGTGAGAAGTCCTAATCGAGTAGTAGCTCCCACCAGAGTAAACGGAGGAAGAGAGAGGCATATATTATTAGCAAGAGGCCCTTTCCCCACTATAATATGGAGGTTATAGTCCTCCATCCCTGGATATAATATCTCTTCCACGCTTGCAGGCAGACGATGGATTTCATCAATGAAAAGCACGTCATATGGCTCGAGATTAGAGAGTATAGCAGCCAAATCCCCAGCTTTTTCCAAAGCAGGGCCGGTTGTAACCCGAAGTTGTCCCCCCATTTCGCGAGCAATAATACCTGCAAGTGTTGTTTTACCTAACCCCGGGGGACCGTAAAAGAGGATATGGTCCAGAGCTTCTTTCCGCTGTAGCGCAGCTTGTATGTAAATGGATAACTTTTCTTTGAGCTTTTGTTGGCCTACAAAGTCTTTCAAATTAGATGGACGAAGAGTCAATTCATCTGTGGTTTCATCTTGTTGCAGATCATAAAAACTCGTTCTTTCTTCTTCTGAAAATGGCACGCGATTCACCTCAGTTCCGCTTTAATTCACGAAGAGCTCCCTTAAGCAATATCTCTTCCGTAGCAGCGTCAAAATCTGCGCCCATTTGTCTTTTTAGACGATTCATTGCGCCATAGACTTCGTTTTGTGAGAATCCAAGGGAGCGAAGGGCTGCAGCCACTGTATTCCGAACCTCCACGACAGGTAGATCAATATCTTCAAAATCTGCTAGCATGTCTTCAGTAATATGACGTTTAAGTTCGAAACAAAGGCGTTCTGCTGTTTTCTTTCCCACTCCTGGTACCTGCAAAAAAGTGTCGAGATCTGATGTCGCAACAGCTCTTATCACTTGGCTGGGATTTAGAGAACGAAGGATAGCTAATCCCACACGTCCTCCTACCCCCTTTACAGTAATGAGCTTTAAGAATATATTTCGTTCCTGTTCACAGGAAAAGCCGAAGAGAGAAGCTCCATTATCTGTTATTTGCAGGTAGGTGGTGAGACGGACTACCTCTTTCTCCTCACATAACCGTAAGGCACTGCCAGAGCATAGAATATCGAAGCCCAACCCATTTACATCAAGAATGACGCCTTCTTCTCCAAGATGCAACACTTTCCCTTCTATACTTCTTAGCACAGTCGATCACCAACCCCAGTCCTTTGGGCATAAGAATGCAGCGCAAAACCTGTAATAGCAATTGCTAATGCGTCTGCTGTATCGTCAGGTTTTGGTTTTTCTTTGAGGTTCAATAATCGTTGAACCATCCTTTGTACCTGTTTTTTATCTGCAGATCCCGAACCGCATACTGCCATCTTAATCTGCGCTGGTTTGGGCTCATAGAGAGGTAATTGATATTGAGATGCCAACAGCAAGACTATGCCTCGAGCTTGCCATACATTCCCAGCCGTGGTGGTATTTCTCCCAAAAAACAAGCTTTCGACTGACATAAAATCAGGGGAGCAACAACGGATCCGCTCCCCAAGTTTGTCATATATCATTTCGAGCCTTTGCGAAACATCTGTTCGGGGCGGAGTTTCTATACACCCATATTCTACAGCAGTAAAGGAATGCCCTTCTTTAAGGATAAAGGCAAATCCTACTCGCCCTAGTCCTGGATCTACCCCCAGACAAACGGCAGGTGAACTCTTATTCTGCTTCAATTTGTGCCATAAGTTCATCCGGAATGTCGAAATTGGCATATACATTCTGGACGTCATCATGTTCTTCCAGATTATCCATGAGTCTCAGAATTTTTACAGCCTGTTCTTTTGCTTCTATAGCTATAGTACTATTGGGAATCATATCAGTTTCAGCTCGAGTAACTGCATACCCTGCTTTTTTTAGAGCTTCCTGAACATCGTTCACAGCGCTGGAGTCAGTGTAAATAATATACCCATCTTCTTGGGTTTCCATATCTTCCGCGCCAGCATCCAGGCAAGCCATTAATAGAGCTTCTTCGTCAAGATTTTCCCCTTTTACCTCTACTACCCCTTTTCTCTCGAACATCCAGGCTACACATCCTGATTCCCCAAGAGAACCACCGCCGCGGGATAAAATAGCTCTCATATCAGCAGCTGTTCTATTTCTATTGTCGGTAAGAGCTTCTATCATAAGAGCTATGCCATTAGAGCCGTACCCCTCATATGTAATTTCTTCATAGTTAGCGCCCGCTATTTCTCCAGTACCGCGTTTTATAGCTCTATCTATGTTGTCGTTAGGAACGCTCGCAGCACGGGCTCTATCGATAGCCGTTTTCAGCTGAATATTCATAGAGGGATCTCCCCCTCCATTTTTAGCAGCGACGATAATGGCTCGTACTAACTTTTGGAACAAATTTCCTCTCTTAGCATCTTGAGCAGCTTTTCTGTGTTTTATATTAGCCCACTTTGAATGTCCGGACATGAACAATCACCTCTTAATAATTATAAAATATGTCTTTTTATTCCGAAATCAAACAGATTGGAGGCATGTTTCGCTTATGTTGAGATCTGCGAATTCGCTTTTCAATCTGTAGTTGAATGTCAGATCCCACTTTTCCTGTAGCTATATATTGATCTATATCGATGTAATTGAGACCCATTTCTTTCTCATCAGTTTGCCCTTTCCACAATCCTGCCGATGGAGGTTTCTGGATGATTTTTTCAGGGATGCCAATGTACGCTGCAGTATGGCGAACTTCTTCTTTGAGCAGATCGCCTAAAGGGAGAAGGTCTGTGCCGGAGTCACCATGCTTAGTAAAATACCCAATAGTTAACTCGGCTTTGTTGCTTGCTCCACAGACAAGGTAGCCTTTAGATTGGGCAAGAGCGTATAGAGTTGTCATTCGCAACCGTGGCTTTATATTAGATAAGGCTAGAGGTTCTATGTTCTCCTCCACTTGACGTAATGCTCTTACCAATCTGTCATATGTCGGCGTTAGATCTACGACAGCTGAGGGTAATTTAAAGATGTCGATAAGTTCTTCCGCATCCTCTCTATCTTTGGGAATGCTGTGGCATGGCATGATAACAGCGAGCATCTGATTATAAAAAACTTTTTTCAAGAGAACGGCAACTACGGCTGAGTCAATACCACCACTTAGACCTACGATTCCTCCGTAGGCCCCAGCTTCTTGAACTCGTTCTGCCAACCACTTTTCAATGGTAGCGACAATTTTTTGTGGAGAACGAATATATGTCTCTGCCATATAAATACCTTTCCTTCCCTTTCTTAAATTCTAGCATATCAGATAAACTCTGTTGTTTATATACTGATCCTGCTAACTAGCGGCTATTAATTGTAACACGAAAGGCCATTTTTTCAGTAATATTTTCTTCGCTGATGAAGATCAAAGAAACTGTTTGAAGAGAAGAAAATAATACTATGGAACACGTTTCCCCTTCGCTCGTATTCTCGATAAATAAAATATAATAGTGTTAATATAATAAGAGTCCATTTATAATTTGGTATGTGCAAATAGCACTTATATGTGCTAAAGGAGGCTGTGTAGAGGTGGAAAAGTTAGTTCGCTTTGGAGTGGCTGTACCAGAATCCCTTTTAGAGGAATTCGACAAGTGGATTCAGCGATCTGGAATTCCTAACCGCTCTAATGCCTTACGTCAGCTGATTCGTCAATCTATTTCAAGAAATAGATGGGAGGAAGGGGAAGGAAAAGTTTCTGGAACACTGACTATTTTATATGATCACCATTCTTATGACACATCAGCAGAGCTGACCCAGCTACAACATGACTTTGGAGATATTATCGTGTGCTCTACTCACGTACATCTCGATCATTCTCACTGTCTAGAGGCCATAGTGTTACGAGGTCCCGCGAAAAAAATCCGTAGTTTTGTAACTGCTATTTCTTCTATCAAAGGCATTAATAGCGCTGATGCAGCTATTACTACAACAGTTTAAAGGGCGGCAACTGCCGCCCTTATCTTTAAACACCTCAACCTGATGAACAAGAAGTACATGAGCCTCCGCACACTTTTTTCCCAAGAGATTCTCCCTCTAACAAAATGAGTACTTTCCCCCGGCATTGCGGGCACTTTATAGGCGACATACCTTCTGGTTGTTCAAAAATAGTTCCGCAGGATGCGCATCGAAAAATTCTTTTATTCTCTGCCATATCCATCCCTCCATGTCATAATCGGGAATATCATACCCCCACGAGGTGTATGAATCAAGAGAGATTAAAGATTACCGATGGTGGCTACCATAACAGCCTTGATAGTGTGAAGACGATTTTCAGCCTCATCAAAAACCTTAGAAGCCCTAGATTCAAAGACTTCTTCTGTCACTTCCTTGCCTTTATAGGCTGGAAGGCAATGAAGAAAGATAGTTTGCGGGTTTCCTGTCGCTTCCATAAGTTCTGTATTGATTTGGTAAGGACGCAGCAATGCTTCTCTTGCCTCTTGCTGGGCTTCCTCTCCCATAGAGGCCCACACATCTGTATAAAGAGCATGAGCTCCCTTAACAGCCTCTTTAGGATCCTGCTTTAAAGATATGGCCCCACCAGTTTTGCTTGCCAAAGCTAAACATTCTTGATAGAGACGTTCTTCAGGGAAGAGAGAAGATGGAGCACAAATGGTGAAGTGAAGACCTAGTTTAGCCGATCCGATCATGAGAGAATTTGCCATATTGTTACGACCGTCTCCTATATAGACAAGTCGTATCCCCTCTAGATTTGTACCGAAATTCTCTTGAAGCGTCAGGAAATCTGCCAGTATTTGTGTAGGGTGATATGTATCTGTAAGGCCATTCCATACAGGAACACCCGCATATTGAGCTAACTCTTCTACTACTGATTGTTTATACCCTCGAAATTCGATTCCGTCGAACATCCTGCCCAGAACGCGTGCTGTATCTTTTACATCTTCTTTGCCGCCAAGATGGATGTCGTTTTTCCCGAGATATTCAGCATGTCCACCTTCATCAATACAGGCTACTGTAAAAGCACAGCGAGTTCGAGTAGAAGCCTTCTCGAAGAGTAATGCTATATTCTTTCCCGCGAGCAAATCTCCCCGTATCCCTGCCCTTTTCTTAGCTTTCAATTTTGAAGCTAAGTCCAGAAGATAATAGATCTCTTGTTCTGTAAAATCTTTCAGAGTTAAAAAATGTCTTCCCTTGAGACTGATAGGCATGAGTGTTTCCCCTCTCCTTTAAGCTTTTTTTCTTTTTTTATTTCTTCTATAAGAGCAACTAATTTAACAGGAAGGTCCTCTATTGTACATTCCCCTACTATTCGTCCTTGTGTAAAAAGGATCATCCCTCGAGGAGAGCCAGCTATTCCTATGTCTGCAGATTTAGCTTCTCGTGGTCCATTGACTTCGCACCCCATAACAGCTACGGTGATTCCGTTGGGTACCTGCGTGAGTAACGGCTTAATTTTTTCAACTATAGAAGCTACATCAATTCGTTTCCGTCCGCATGTAGGGCATGAAATAAGGTGAACTCCTTTTTCTCTCAAGCCAAGGGAGCGGAGAATTTCGTAGCCAGCTTCTACTTCTAAAAGAGAATCTGCTGTAAGACTGACACGCAACGTATTTCCTATCCCTTGGGCAAGCAAAAGGGATAGACCAGCTGCACTTCGAACAAGTCCTCGTGCGCCAGGGCCTGCTTCAGTTATGCCAATATGAATAGGGAAGGTTGAATATTTCTGGCTAAGGTACATGTTCGCTTGCACTGTTTCAGCTATATTAGTAGATTTAGCTGAAAGTATAATTTGCTCAAATCCGTAACGTTGTAAAATGGTGAGCTGTTCTTCTACTGCGAAAGCGAGGGCTTTCCCTCGATCTCCATTTGTTTTTTGTAATTGTCGAGTATTAATGGAACCGCTATTAGCTCCTATTCGAATGACAGTTCCAAACTCTTGCGCTTTCCGTATAACCCCTTCCAGTTTATTGGGAGGCATATTCCCGGGATTAATACGAATGGAGGGGCAACCAGCTTCCATAGCTAAAATAGCTAGCTCTGGATCGAAATGGATATCGGCCATAATTGGAAGATTGCTTTCTTTGTTTAGGCGACATAGAGAACGATATAAAGAACTTTCTGGAAAAGCTACGCGAAGAAGCTCACAACCAGATTCCTGTAATAAATTACATTGGCGAAGGCACATATCATAATCTGACAAAGGAAATTTCAGCATACTTTCGACACGTATAGGGGCTTGTCCTCCTATAGTTAAACCGCCAATAGATACAATGTTCGTAGTCATACCAGCTATCTCTCCTTTTTATAGGCTAAATATGCGACTGATGTCCTTCCATGTAATGAAGAGAATCAGGGAAATAAGAAGCACGAAGCCTACAAAATGGATATAATTTTCAACTCGTTCCGGCAATCTTTTCCGCGTAGCAATTTCTCCTAATATAAATACAAGCCGTCCGCCATCAAGAGCAGGGAAAGGGAACAGGTTAATAAGCCCAAGATTCAGATTGATGAGAGCCAAAAATGAGATAAACGTCCATATCCCTTGTTTCGCCGCTTCTCCAGCCATAGTTGCTATGCCAATAGGGCCTGTAACTTCGACATCTTGTGCGCGAAGAGCCCAGCGAATGATCCCTTGTATCATTTCGATACTCATAGATACAGTATAAGAAAAAGCATTCTTTAACGCGGTAAAAGCTCCGTATCGAACGAAAGGAGGTCGTACCCCGAGAAGAGCTGCACCATATGTGGAATTAAACGGAATGGAAATAGTTTTCTGAAAGCGAGTACCCTCTCGTTCGATTTCTAGCGTAACAGGTCCTGTAGAAGCTGCTTCTCGAATAGAACGAGCCATCTCTACCCAATTAGAAACAGATTCCCCATTGACAGATAAAATTAAATCTCCTGCTTGTAACCCCTCAGCCTGAGCAGGAAGATTTTCCATAATTGATCCTACAGCAGTAGAAGTCATATTTACTACGCCGTGGCCAGAAAGGAAGAAAGCAGTGAGTATTATGGCTAAAAAAACATTAACAAGGGGACCGTTAAAAAGGATAAGAAACCTCTGCCACGCTTTTTTATCATTGAACCCCTTGCCAGGGATTACATTTTCTTCCGGCTGTTCTTCTTCCATACCAGCTAGCCTGACAAATCCACCGATGGGGAAAACACGAACAGACCATAGTGTCCTTTCTATTTTGTGTTTCCAGAGGACTGGCCCCATCCCAAAAGAAAATTCATGAACCTGAACACCACAGGCTTTAGCCGTAATATAATGCCCAAATTCATGAGATATAACACATATTCCTATGACTACTATAAATGACAATATACTGATCATATGTACTATTCTCCTTATTTCCCCCCTGTTATTTCTTGAACAGAGCGTTGCGCCCATTGGGAAATCTCAATACATTCATCTAGAGATGTTGGGGTTCCTCCATTATACAGCGCCATTGCCTTCTCTATCACTAAGGGAATTTGCGTAAAAGTAATTTTATTTTTTACAAAAGCTTCTATAGCTCCTTCATCAGCGCCTATAAGCAATGCGGGGTAGGGCCCAAGTTTTCGAGCGGCTTCTTTGGCCAGAGCTAAACATGGGAAGAGCTTTTCATTAGGGGGATAGAAATTGATAGTGAGTTCTTTTAAAGAAAGCTCTGGAACGAAAGACATGGTTCTCAGTCGCTCTGGGTAGCCGAGAGCGGAAGCGGCAGATAGGCGCATGTCAGGTGTAGAAGCAAGCATTTTCATAGATCCATCAATAAATTGGACGACGCCGTGAACAACAGAACCAGGAGAGATCACTGCATCTACTTGCTTGCTCTGTAATCGAAACAAAAACATAGCTTCTATTAATTCTATCCCTTTGTTCATAAGAGTGGCGCTGTCTATACTCAATTTATGCCCCATACTCCATACAGGATGGGCTATAGCCATGGAAGGAGTAACAGATTCCAATTCTTTGTGCGTAAACGTTCGAAAAGGCCCCCCAGAAGCCGTGAGGTAAATTTTTGAGACCTCGCGTTCCATCTCCCCTCTCAAACATTGCCAAATAGCATTATGTTCGCTATCTAAAGGGCGGAGTTGAGAATCTCTTTTTACGAGAGGCATTACCCACGGTCCTCCCACAACAATACTCTCTTTATTTGCGAGAGATACTTCTTTCCCTTCTTTGAGGGCACCCTGGAGTGCTTTAATAGCGGCTGTCCCTGAAGAAGCAAAAACTACGTGATCAACATGGGGATGAGTAGCTATGGTATATAGAGCTTCATTCCCTGAAAAAACAGGAATAGAACACCCCTTCCCCTTAAACAGGGATGCTGCATGAGGATTGGTTAAAACAACAGCTTCCGGATGGAAATCTTGTGCGATATTTATCATTTTCTTCACAGCGCTATGAGCTGCTAAAAACACAACCTCAAAGGAGTCTGGAAATGCGCGACAAACATCTAACACAGCACTTCCTACGCTCCCTGTAGCGCCTATGACAGCAAGCTTTATACGTCTATTTTTCAAGAAAGGATCACTCCAAACAAGAAAAATGTCAATGTCCCATTAATTAAAATGCTATCAAAACGGTCAAGAAAACCCCCATGTCCAGGAATGAGGTGTCCGCTGTCTTTTACCTCCGCTTCTCTCTTGATTAAGGATTCTACCAAGTCTCCAAGCTGGCCTGCAATACCGCATATAGCGCCAATACCTAACAGTGGGATAGGGGGTAACGAACAATAGTATGCCACTGCCGCTGAGATGAGGATGCTGGCACCAGCTCCACCGGCAAAACCTTCCCATGTTTTTTTAGGGCTGACAGCTTCGCAGAACTTATTGCGACCCCATCGCGTCCCTACGAGATATGCGGCTATGTCGCAACTCCATGTGCAGAGGAATAGGGAGAAAAGAAGAGTTCGGCCAATAGGATGAGCTCGTAAAAGCACCATATAACTCCACGGCAAAATAATATAAATGAGCCCAGATAAAGTTCCGCCTACGTTCCAAATAGCGTAACTGACCTGAGAAAATTGGCGACGTAATATTTCTATCATAAATAGTACAAAAGAAGTAAGGGTAAAAATAATTAAAATAGATGCAGGACGAAGGTATTCCGCTGAAGCCAAAAGGACCAAAATACCGGCGAGAAACCCTATTCCCTTGGATACTCTAAATTTCTTCGAAAGAAGTTGATAGTATTCCCACAGAGAGATGAGGCTAATTATAGAGGCTAAAAGAAACCATGTTCGTCCACCGTAATAAATAGCAGACAAAATGAGGGCTCCTATAATAAAGCCGCTAAAAGCTCGTAGAGCAAGTTCTCGGGACTTAGCTTTGAATGCCACCATAACGTCGATCCCTCTTTTCAAATGAATCTATGGCGTCTTTTAAGGTTTTTTCTGTAAAATCAGGCCATAACACTGATGTGAAATATAGTTCACTGTAGGCTCCCTGCCAAAGCCAAAAGTTGCTAAGACGTTGTTCCCCGCTGGTTCGTATTATAAGATCTGGGTCGGGAACATCTGGGAGATAGAGATACTTTCTGAAAGTTCCCTCTGTAATTTCCGTGCCGTCGCTTTCTCTGACGATATGTTGGATGGCATCTAGAATTTCCTGTCTGCCCCCGTAATTTAAACAGACAATCAGTTGTAAGCGTTCTCCAACCTTAGTAATATTTTCTGCTTGGTACATGATTTCACGAATATCATCAGGAACGCCTTGCATTCTTCCTGCAAAACGAAGACGTACCCCTTCTTCTCGAAGTTCATCGATTTTTTTACGGATATAAAATTTAAAAAGCGACATAAGCCCTTTCACTTCTGTTTGTGGTCGCTTCCAATTTTCTGTGGAAAAAGCGTAAAGTGATAAATAGGGGATATGATAAGAAGTTGTTGCTCGTACTATCCTCTCTACGGCTTTGACTCCAGCTCGATGCCCTAAAAGACGTGGAAGATGGCGACGTTGAGCCCATCTTCCATTCCCGTCCATAATAATGGCTATATGTTGAAGAGAAGAGAAGGTCTCTTCTCTTGGAGAATCAGACATTCTCTATATGTCCTCCATTCCGTTTTTCTAATAATTCGTCGAGATGCTGTTTTACAACCCGAATATCTCTCCATGTAAGATCTTTGGGACTTCCCTTTCTTCTTGAATCATTTCTAAGAAGGTAGCTAGGATGGAAAAGAGGCATGAGATCTATTCCACGCCATTGAAACCATTGCCCACGTAGAGAGGTAATGCCTTCAGAAGTTTTTAAAAACCATTTTGTGGGAGTATTCCCAAGACATACAATAATCGCAGGTTGAATAAGTGCGATTTGAGCTTCCAGATACTTGTTACAAACCATCATTTCTTCTATAGTGGGGACTCTATTCTCGGGAGGTCTGCACTTTACCACATTTGTAATATAGACATCCTTTCGAGAAATATCAGCCGCTTTTAATATTTTAGTGAGAAGCTGTCCGGCTTTTCCTACGAAAGGGCGCCCCTGTTCATCTTCATCAAAGCCAGGCCCTTCCCCTACAAACATTAATAAACTTTTTATGGCCCCTTCTCCGGGAACCACATGTTTCCGGGTTTTACATAGAGCGCATTTTTCACACGTTGTAATATCTTCTAATAATTTACC
The DNA here is from genome assembly GCF_002400205.1 of Aminobacterium sp. UBA4834. NCBI lineage: Bacteria > Thermotogati > Synergistota > Synergistia > Synergistales > Aminobacteriaceae > Aminobacterium > Aminobacterium sp. UBA4834. Next base: position 116,447 of record NZ_DHFC01000019.1, read on the forward strand.
CCAAGCTTTCTCTTTTGCTTTCTCTATAGATGTTAACGTAGGGGTATACCTTTTTTCTTCCATCATTTTATAAACACTCCATTGACGAGAATGTTGACTTTTTGTATATCCATACCGGTAAAATATCGGATAGCTCGTGCACTTTTCCACCGGATTTTATTTCCTATATCAAAAAAAGTATGTTCTCCCGTAGTAAGAGATACTATGATAACTATCTCTACGGCTTCATCTGCTGGACGCACTTTAATATCTAGTACTTTGTAGACTTGAACGGTTCGTTTCGTAAGATATTGTATTATATCTACTATGGCTTGGGGACTGATACTTAACTCTCCGTAAAAATTAAAAGGCGGACGGACGATGGTCCGTTCCCCTTCTTCACGATCAGTGGTTTTAAAAAGATCCCGTAAATGTCCTACGAGTTTTCCAGCAAAGTTACGGCGAATTTGAGCGCGAGATACGGGGATAACATGCTGTCCCTTGGTCCGTCTTTCTTTGCGAGCATTTTTTATATCTTCCGGAGAAGCCACATCACTGATGTGAATAAAATTCTCAGGACGAGGAAGCTGTAATCTGCGAACAATTTTGTTTGCCATGGCAGATGATGTGGCTATAATCATCACTTTACAAGGGGAGTGTTGGCGTAAGAAGCCCATCACCTCTTCCCGGTGATCTGAAAATTCAAAGAGAGCTCGGCGTATGGCTCTGACAAGATTTTTCTCGGATTTTGCGCTCTTTCCGGCCATAATACGACCTCGGGAGATAACAAGACCATCGTCAATAATGTAATCGACGTTATTTTCTTTAGCGACAAATTGTGCCCTCTGACTTTTACCAGTGCCAGCTGGCCCTACAAAAGCAATTATTTGGATTCCTTGCTCTTGATTCTTTTTGTGTAGAGTTGAATCCATATCATCACCTTGCCTATGCCCATTTTACTGAAAAAAAGAAGAGAGGGGGGTAACATAAATGTTTTGTACGTTAGCGTTCTTTCCCCCCTCCCCTATTTTTTTCTTTGTTGTTTATGCTTCTTCTTTTCGTACAGCCCCATTAACTTTTGTGCTCAAGGGCTCTGTAGGAATAACTTCAACTCGACCACCAAGTTGCTGAAGCTTTATATCCATGTCTTCGTAACCGCGCCATACATGGCCAATATGGAACACCGACGTCTCGTCTTTAGCTGCTAAGCCAGCGAGTATAAGAGCGGCACCTGCCCGCAAATCAGTAGCATTGACGTCAGCCCCTATAAGTTGTTCTACTCCTGTTACAACAGCGGTATTCCCCTGCAACTCTATCTTTGCCCCCATTTTATTCAGTTCACTTACGTGGAGGAACCGCGATTGGAAAACGCCTTCCTGAATAACACTTGCTCCTTCAGCTAAAGCAAGGGTTGCCATAACCTGAGGCTGCAAGTCGGTTGGAAATCCTGGATAAGGCAATGTCTTCAGGGAGACAGCTTTCAGCCGTTTGACAGGATGAACTAAAACTCTATCTTGTTCCACTGTGAAGTTGGCCCCAGCTTCTTCCAGTTTAGCCAGAAGAGAGTCTATATGTTGGGGAATAATATTCGTTATCTCCACTTCCCCACCAGTAATAATAGCTGCGAGAATATAAGTGCATGCTTCTATGCGATCAGGAATGACAGTTATTTCTTCCCCGTGTAGTTCGTCAACTCCTTGAATTCTAATGACACCAGTCCCATCCTCTTCAATAATGGCTCCCATGGCTTTGAGTGTTTGTACCAGATTTGTAATTTCCGGTTCACGTGCTGTATTTTCAAGCACCGTCTCCCCTTGGGCAAATACGGCGGCCATGAGAAGGTTTTCTGTGGCTCCTACTGAAGGAAAGTCGAGATAGATGCGACAACCTTTAAGACCGTTGGCAGTCGCGTGAACGGCACCATGAACAAGATCTATCGTAGCACCCATGCGGGAGAGCCCCTTAAGGTGCAGGTCGATGGGACGACTTCCGATGGAACAGCCGCCTGGCAGGGGCAATATGGCTCGTCCACAACGAGCTAATAATGGCCCAAGAACGAGGGAAGAGGCGCGCATTTTCCGAACTAGATTCGCAGGCGTTTCCCACGATAGCTCTTCAGGTATAGAGATAGACATTTCACCTTTTTCATAAAATATATCGGCGCCAAGATCCCGAAGAAGATCAGCCATGGTTATAACATCATGAAGGCGGGGGACCTTATGAATCCGAAGCGTGGCATCTTTTAATAGAAGAGAAGCAGCCATAACAGGCAAAGCGGCATTTTTAGCTCCTTGTGCTTCTATTTTTCCATGGAGCGGAATTCCGCCAGCAATTTTCATTTTATAGTCCATCATAATCACTCCTGATCTCAATGTAAGAGCTTTATAATATAGCTGAAAAACAGAGCTTTTTGAAAAGTTTATAAAGGATATTTTAAACTATATTTCCTCTTTTTTAAAAAAATTGTCAATGTATTTGAGAATTCTCTGAGAAGCTTTCCCATCTCCAAAAGGATTATTACTTTTCCCAACAAGCTTATCATAGTCTTCGCGACTCGATAAAAGACGAAGAGTTTCAGTTACTATTCGGTCTTTATTAGTTCCTACGAGAATTCCAGTACCTGAATGTATCGCTTCTGGTCTTTCCGAGAGGTTTCTCATGATGAGTACTGGCTTGCGTAAGAAAGAAGCTTCTTCTTGTACTCCCCCACTATCACTAAGGATAATATAGCTTCGATTCATGACCTGTACAAAATCAGGATACTCAAGAGGCTCTGTAAAAATAACTCGTTTATGCTGCCCGAGATGTTTTCGTATAACGTCCCGGACAGTCGGATTTTTGTGCAGGGGAATGAGCACATAGATTTCTGGTACAGAAGCCAATATTTCAGATAGAGCCTCACATATATTTACTAAAGGCTGCCCCCACGATTCCCTTCGATGGGCGGTGACCAGAATGAGAGGTGCTTCTTGCTGAAGGCCAGAAAGCTCTTCAGGAAGAGATCCCTTATGTTGTTCTACTGTTCGAGATAGGGAGTCTATCACCGTATTACCTGTAACAAAAATGCGATTCTCGTCTGCACCTTCCTGAAGCAAGTTTTGTTTTGCTCCTTGTGTCGGGGCAAACCAGAGAGTTGATAAGCGATCTGTGATAACTCGATTTGCTTCTTCAGGGAAAGGCTGGTCTAGATTCCAGCTCCGTAAACCGGCTTCTATGTGTCCTACAGGGATTTTTCGATAAAAAGCAGATAAAGTTGCTCCCAATGTTGTAGTGGTATCGCCATGTACAAGAACCATATCGGGATGTTCCTTATCAAAAACTTTTCCTGTTCCTGTCAGAACAAGAGATGTGATGTGATCGAGTGTTTGGCGATCTTTCATAATATGAAGATTTACATCTGCTTTTATATCGAAGAAAGAGAGGGCTTGGTCAAGCATGTCTGAATGCTGCCCTGTTGCTAATACCAAAGTATTGTATTCCTTATTGTTTCTTAATTCTAAAATAACAGGGGCCATTTTTATAGCTTCAGGCCGAGTTCCAACAACACAAACAATCTTTCGAGACATTTCGTCCCTCCTTCATTTCATTGAATGAATCGGGTGAAAAAGTAAAGACCCAGCTCAAGTAAAGCTCCATGAAGGAGCACTAAGATCCCTAATGTTTGCACAGGAGAAAAGCCCTTATCAATCAATCTATAATGGAGATGACCGCGATCAGGTAAGAAAGGAGAACATCGGTGACACAATCTGCGAATAATAGAAGCTACAGTATCTAATACAGGGACCCCGCCCCACAAGAGAAGGAATATTATGAGTTTCCAGATAGAGAATAATTGTGGCGTATTTTCTACATAATTTGTATAGATAGAGAAAGTTAATTGTGAAGCGAAAAGGTACCCCAGCAGCGTGCTACCGCCATCTCCTAAAAAAGTTCGGGCTCGCGGGAAATTCCAATGTAAAACTCCTAAAGCTGCGCTCCCTATAGGCAACCAGAGAGAAGGATCGCCTAATCTAGAGGCCATTAAAGTTGCCACGATAAACATACTTAAACATAGTCCATTGAGACCATCAATTATATTATAGGCACTGGTGGTGCCGGCTATCCACAAAAGCATCAAAATGCGGTGAGTCCACGGAAGCTCTATTGGTATGAGCACCAAAAAAGCTGCGAATATGTGTAATACCAAACGTACAATGGGATTGAGAGGACGAATATCGTCCCAATAACCACACAGGAAAACAATAGTTGCTCCTGTTGCACTTAATTTGAGGAAGAAAGATCCTGAGGCGCCTAGTAAAACCCATAAGAGATACCCCATCCATAAAACTATACCGGCTCCTCGGGGGACGTTTCCTAAATGATGTTTTCTTCCTCCAGGAACATCAAGGATGCGATAGTGATGAGATAACTTGATGGAGAGGGGGGTCATTCCTGCTCCCCACCCCATCATTAGTATGCATATAAATAATAAGCGCCACATGGTATTTTCCAATTATTTGGTCCCAAAAAGCCGATCTCCGGCATCCCCAAGTCCGGGAACAATATAGCCCTGTTCGTTCAAGTGGCTGTCAAGGGCAGCTGCGTAAATATCTACGTCAGGATGGGTTTCATGTACCTTTTTTACGCCCTCTGGAGCGGCTATGAGACAGACCAGAGACACTTTCCGAGCCCCTTTCTCTTTGACGAGACTAATAGCAGCAGTAGCGGATCCTCCTGTAGCGAGCATCGGGTCAAGAACAAATATGTCTCGCTCATTAATATCGCTAGGTAGCTTACAATAGTACTCTACAGGCTCAAGTGTTTCAGGATCTCGATAGAGTCCTATATGACCAACTTTAGCGTTGGGAATGATTTGAAGAATGCCGTCCACCATGCCCAATCCAGCCCGTAGTACTGGGACTATAGCCAATTTTTTCCCCTCTAAGGTGTATCCAGTAGTTTTCTGGATTGGAGTTTCTATCTCAATTTTTACAAGGGGAAGGTTTCGAGTGATTTCATAAACCATAAGGCCGGCTATTTCTTGAACGAGTTCTCTAAATTCTTTGACAGAGGTATTTTTGTCCCTAATAATGCTTACCTTATGTTGAACGAGGGGATGATCAAAAATTACAATACGTCCTTCTCCATTATTTGTTAGATATGAAGGAGCAATCTTTTCTTCATAACTACGTATTTTTGCTATTCGGCGTTGGTGCCTGTCTCCTTCAAAGGTTCCCTTAAGCCACACATCAACTATTTCAGTTGCCTGTTGCTCCGAAATGAGACGACCTCCCATGGCCAATATATTGGCATTGTTGTGGCGTCGGCTAAGTTTGGCTAACTCTGTGGTATTGCATAGAGCAGCGTAAGCTCCTGGAACCTTGTTAGCCGCTATTGACATCCCTATCCCGCTTCCACAGATGAGAATACCTCGTTCTGCTTCGCCATTAGCTACAGCTTTCCCAACTGACAGAGCTACATCAGGGTAATCACTGGAAATATCCGGAGTATCTGCCCCGTGGTCAGAAACTTCGTGTCCTTCTTCCTGCAGATGGCGTAAAATGACGGTTTTAACAGAATAACCTGCATGGTCAGATCCTATAGCTATTTTCATTCTTCCTTGACCTCCCGGAGAGCCAGTTTATTTAGATCCGCAATATAATAACACGTAAAAAGAAGTCTTTCCCGATATTGAAAAAGGAAAGACTTCTTTTACTTTTTATTTACGTACGCAACTCAGATAGGTTTGTCATTGTTACCCGAGCAGTGTCAGCATTACAGCAGCGGCGACAGCGGTTCCAATAACGCCAGCCACGTTGGGGCCCATGGCATGCATGAGGAGGAAGTTTCCCGGGTTCTCCTGCTGGCAGATTCGCTGTACCACTCTGGCGGCCATGGGGACTGCCGACACTCCTGCCGCTCCAATCATAGGGTTGATCTTCCCGCCGCTTGTCTTTTTCAGTACCTGGCCGAAAAGCACTCCTCCGGCTGTGCTGAAGATGAAGGCAATGAGTCCGAGAATAACGATCTTGATAGTCCCTATAGTGAGGAACTGTTCTGCGCTCATGGTAGCTCCCACCGACAAACCCAGGAAGATGGTAGTGGCATTGAGAATCTCGTTTTGAGCTGCCTGGCTCAGCCGCTCTGTCACGCCGCACTCACGGATCAGGTTCCCGAACATAAGGGTCCCGATCAGGGGCACGGAGGAAGGCAGCAGGAGTCCTGAAGCCACGGTGCAGACGATGGGGAACAGCACTCGTTCCAGCTTCGATACGGGACGAAGCTGATCCATGCGGATCGCACGGTCCGCTTTGGTGGTGAGCAGACGAATCACCGGCGGCTGGATAAGCGGTACGAGAGACATATAGCTATAAGCCGCCACCGCCACTGCTCCCAAGATCTGCGGTGCCAACTTCACGGTGAGGTAAATGCTTGTAGGGCCGTCTGCTCCACCGATAATACCAATGGACGCAGCTTCTTTCACGTTGAACCCCAACAGCAATGCCCCAAAGATAGCTATAAACACACCCAGTTGAGCTGCCGCTCCCAGCAAGAAGGTGATGGGGTTGGCCAGAAGGGGCGCGAAATCGGTAAGGGCTCCGATTCCCATAAAGATAATGACGGGGTAGATCTCATGTTCAGTCCCGAAAAAAAGGTACCTCAAAAAGCCTCCGTCATCCATGATGCCTGACAGGGGAAGGTTCACGAGCAGACAGCCGAAACCAATGGGGACCAGAAGCAGCGGCTCGAAACCTTTCACTATGGCCAGATAGAGCATAAAGAAAGACACGCAGAGCATGATCACATTGCCCCACGTGAGGCCAAAGATCCCCGAAGCTTGAATGATTTTTGTTACTGAGTCTAGATAGATTCCCATAATAGGTCCTCTCCCCCCGGCTTAGCCGAGGATCACCAAGGTATCTCCCGTATTCACGTTGTCCCCTTCCCGTGCCCGGATCTCCTGGACAGTCCCTGCCGACGACGAGATGATCTCGTTTTCCATCTTCATGGCTTCCAGGATGAGAAGCACGTCTCCAGCCTGGACTGACGCTCCTGTCGCTACGTTGACCTTGAGAATCTTCCCAGGCATGGGAGCTGCGACGACAGTTCCTCCCACCGGCGCTGGGGCTGGGGCTGGCGCCGGAGCTGCCGCTACTGGTACCTGTGCCGGTGTCGGAGCTGGTGCTACTGGCGAGGGTGCTGGCGTTGCTACCGGTGCTGCTGCCGAAACCGTGGTTCCGCCAAGATCTTCCACTTCCACTACATAACTCGTTCCATCTACTGTTACTCTATAAGTTTTGCTCATTGGTCTTTTTCCCCTCCACATGGTGTAATGTCATGTCTTCCATTCAGGCCTGCCGGACGCTTACCGCCCGGACCAGGTCTGATTGTTGAGGCTGTCGAGCCCTTCCATGATGGCGCTGGTCCTCCACAAGCTCGGTGATGGACGCCGTATCCCTCGCTCTGCCCTGATGGATGTAATGCGACACGCCCCTTCTCCTGACGCCAGCAAGGCCCCTGTAATGGCCGCTATAAGGTGGCCGCGAGGATGCTCCGATACTGGTGCCGGAGATGCTGTCGGCACTGGCGCCGCCGGCACCGGCTGTGAGGGCCCTGACGGCGGCGTGGGCCCTTTCGGCGTCTCCTTTACTCCACCCATATATTTTATGGCGTAGATGATGGCGGTCAGACCGCCAAGAACGAGAAATACCGCCGAAAAGGCGATCAGAGCCAATGTGATGGGACCCTTGATCCCTGTCTCAAAATATGTGTGTAGATCCACGTTTCTCCATCCTCCCGTCTTAGTGAGGCATTACGCCGTGTTTACGTCTCGGGCGAAGTTCGCGCTTGTTCGCCGTCCCCTGGAGGGCCAGGTAGATTTCCCGCCGCGTCTCTTCAGGCAGGATCACTCGGTCTACATAGCCACGCTCTGACGCTACGTAGGGGTTCGCAAAGGCCTCGCGGTATTCCTCAATCTTACGGTTCCGCTCCGCCATCTGGTCTTCGGCCCCTTCTATCTCTTTGCGGAAGACTATGTTCGCCGCCCCTTCTGCTCCCATGACGGCTATCTCAGCCTGAGGCCATGCCAGAACCATGTCGGCTCCCAAGGCCTTCGAACACATGCCCAGGTAGGCGCCCCCATAGGCCTTCCGGAGAACTACGGTGACCATGGGAACGGTGGCTTCACTGTAGGCATACAGCAGTTTCGCACCGTGGCGAATGATGCCTCCCCATTCCTGTTCCGTTCCGGGAAGGTAGCCCGGTACATCAACAAAGGTGACCATGGGAATGTTGAAGGCGTCGCAATGGCGAATGAACCGGCTCGCCTTATCTGACGCGTTTATGTCGAGACAGCCTGCCATGTTCGCTGCCTGGTTCGCTATGATTCCTATCACCTGACCGCCAATTCGACCGTATCCCACTACCATGTTCGGAGCCCAGAGCGGCTGGACTTCAAAAAAGTCGCCATCGTCAACAACCTGTCCGATCACGTCGTGGACCCGATACCCTTTGTTCGGGTTCGTGGGAACTACGGTGCGAAGGCCTGGAACTAGGCGGAGAGGATCGTCTCCCGTCTCTTCCCACGGCGCTTCCTCCACGTTGTTGCTCGGAAGGTAGCTCAGCAGCTTCCGAACCTGGGCAAAGCATTCCTCTTCGCTCGACGCCGTGAAGTGGGCATTCCCGCTCTTGGCGTTGTGGGCCAGTGAGCCGCCTAGCTCTTCGCTCGTCACTTCCTCGCCTGTGACAGCCTTGATGACAGCTGGCCCTGTGATGTGCATGATGCCTGTCTTCTCTACCATGAAAATATAGTCGGTCAGAGCGGGGCTGTAAACAGCTCCTCCGGCTGTGGGACCCATGATCACAGAAAGCTGGGGTATGACTCCGCTGGAGATGGTGTTCCGGTAAAAAATCTTCCCGTAGCCGTTCAGGGCATCTACTGCTTCCTGAATTCGAGCGCCGCCGCTGTCGTTGATCCCTATGCATGGAGATCCGTTCTTCAATGCCAGGTCCATGACCTTGCAGATCTTTTCAGCATGCATTTCGCCAAGACTGCCACCTAGAACGGTGAAGTCCTGGCTGAACACGTAAACACGGCGCCCCTCTATCTCGCCATACCCTGTCACCACTCCGTCGCCGAGAGTCTGTTTCTCCTCAAGACCAAAACGATGGCAACGGTGTGTCACAAATTCGTCAAGCTCAACAAAGGTGCCTGGATCCAGAAGAGCCGAGAGACGCTCTCGTGCTATACCCTTCCCCTTCTCTCGCTGCTTCCCTATGGCTTTCGGACCGCCTCCTACTGAGGCCTCCTTACGCTTCGCTTCAAGTACTGAACACAATTCATCTATGCTGCGATTCGTCATCGCTCACTT
>NZ_DHFC01000014.1:0-110501 GCF_002400205.1 Aminobacterium sp. UBA4834
TCATTCTGTAAAACCTCCTCTACTCTTAAAATGCGTCTGTTCTGGAACTACTTTATCAATGCCCATGTTTTCCAAAGATTCTATTATAATATGTTTTTATTTTTTATGTTGTCTGAGATGTTTTTAAACTCTCTACTTGTTTTGTTATATTTTTCATTAAAGGACATAAAAAGAAGCTCCCGAATTTTTATAAAAACTCAGAAACTAGTTTTTTGCTTAGAGCAAAAACTTTATGAAAATAGAGCCTATCCTTTCATCACAGCTAAGGGACGAAGTCTTGCCACCTTTAAACTGATACCAGCTTTTTGAACAACATCTACAACATTCGACACAACCTTATATGCTTCTGGCATTTCTTCCCCTAGGGTTCGAGGACTTTCAGCCATTACGGATATCCCCTGTTCTGATAAGATTTTAAAAAGATCCTGCCCTCGCGCTCTTTTCACTGCTTCATTTCTACTCAAGACCCTTCCAGCGCCATGACATGTAGACGCAAAAGTCTCTATCTCTGCTTGTCCAGTTCCCACAAGAACGTAACTTGCTGTTCCCATACTTCCCGGGATAAGAACCGGTTGTCCTTGAAAAGCTCTTGTAGCCCCCTTACGATGAATGCAAAGTTCTTTCCGATGCCCTCCCCATTCGTGAGTTTCAATGTGGGCCATGTTATGACTCACATCATAAACAGTGCGAAGAGGTACTTTGGGGAAAAATGCTGTAAAAACATGACGCACCGCATCTGCTATCATATGGCGATTTGCCAAAGCAAAATTAGCTGCCGCTTTCATAGCTCCCAAATATTTTCCCCCTTCCTCTGATTTTATAGGAGCACAACAAAGTTGGCGATCAGGGACAATTATATGGTAACGCTCCATGGCACGCCTCATAACCTTGAGATAGTCATCACACACCTGATGCCCCAATCCTCTACTTCCACAGTGAATCATCACCGTAATACACCCTGTTTTTAAGCCTAATTTTGAAGCCTCTCCCTCGTCAAAGACTTCGTCTACTACTTGAATTTCTAAAAAATGGTTCCCAGACCCTAAAGTCCCCAACTGAGTTCGACCTCGTTCTTTAGCTCGATTTGATACTACTGAAGGGAGAGCTCCTTCTAAACAGCCATTCTCCTCTGTGTGGTCCAGATCACTCTCAATCCCATATCCAGCCTTCACAGCCCAACGGGCACCATCTGTAAGTACCTTTTCCAACTCTCTATCTGATAGTTTCTGCCTGCTACTAGACCCCACTCCACAGGGTACTGCGGAGAAAAGTGCTGGCAACAATTTATCCATTACATTTGTAACATCTGCCACAACGAGGCTAGAGCTAAGAAGACGAACTCCACAGGAAATATCGTAGCCTACACCACCGGGAGAAATAATTCCTTCATCCACGTCGAAAGCAGCAACTCCGCCAATTGGGAAACCATATCCCCAATGGATATCAGGCATAGCAAAGCTATATCCGATAATACCTGGAAGACATGCAACATTGGCAACTTGTAGAAGAGCATTTTCCTCTTCAAGCATGGATTCTATATATTTATCAGCGTAAATAAGCCCTGGCACCCTCATCCCATCTTGCGCCTCGCGTCCGAGAAGGAGACGGACGTCATCCATTCTCGTCAAGGATCTTTTCATATTCTTCACCTCTCGTTATACATCCAAAAAAATCCGAAGAAAGGGATCGGGGTATCTTCGGATAACCAACCCTCCATATGTAGCAGATTTCACAGGAAGACGTACTCCGTGTCTCTCAGACAAAACTCCTTCTACTGTAATATGAAGGGGCTCTGCTATAACATGAACAGATGTGGGCACAAAGAGAACATGACGTGTTTCCACTATGAAAATAAGCTCATTGAGCCATGAAACCACTAGCTCTTCGAGGTCTATGCCATCTATTTGTAAAATTTCCTTCCTTTTCTCATAGTTTTTTCCCAGCTCCTCCGTCTCTCCATAACCTAATGCATACAAAGCAAGAGCTGATTCTAAAAAAAGTTCGTCAAGAGAAGCGGCCTTCACTTCAAAACCTACATCTGCTGTGTGTTCTATTTCTTTCCAAGACATTTGATCACATCCCTCTACAATAAAAAAGGAGCGCCCCTTGCAGGAGTCGCCCCTAAAAGTTAGAATCGAAAAGAAACAGTCGGGCATATTATTCGCCTCGTCCGACAGTTCCTGCTTTAATTTATCCTCTTTATAATTCTATTTTTATCTTACCACATACCTTCAAGAGAAATATTATTTACTCTCAACTTCATCATACCTTGCCCGTTTGAATTAACTTAACATGGCAATTAAAAGTCCACCTGCTAAAACAGAACCAATTTGTCCAGAAACATTGGCAGCTACCGCAGGCATAAGAATAAAACAAGTTTTGTCCTCTTTATTTGCTATCTTTTGTGCCACTCTGGCTGCCATAGGAAAAGCAGAAATGCCCGCCGCTCCAATTATAGGATTAAGCTTAGTTTTGAGAAAGCAGTTTAATAATCGAGCCGACAGCACGCCTACTGCTGTATCAAGAACAAAAGCAACGAGTCCCATACCTAAAATCAAGAGAGTCGATGGCTGAAGGAAACGATCAGCGGTAAGCGTTGCCGAAATAGCTAGGCCCAACAAAATAGTTACAATATTAGCAAGTTCATTCTGAGCTCCTTGGGCCAAACGATCTACCACACCACTCTCTCGCAAAAGGTTACCGAACATAAGGAAACCAATGAGAGACACTGAGGCTGGCACAAATATACCAGCTACGATGGTAACGATTATAGGAAAAAGAATCTTTGCCTTTCTAGAAACCGGCTTTTCTAAATACATCATGGGTATTTTCCGTTCCCGTGTCGTAGTGAGTAAACGAATAATAGGAGGTTGTATGAGAGGAACTAGAGCCATATATGAATACGCCGCTACAGAAACAGGCCCTAAAAGATGCGGGGCAAAACGAGAGGCCACATAAATTGAAGTTGGGCCGTCAGCCGCGCCAATAATCCCTATCGCAGCAGCTTCGTTTAGATCAAAGCCCATTAGAAGGGCTAACCCTAACGTGAGAAAAATTCCAGCTTGGGCCACTAAACCGAAAACTGCCGTAAGAGGAGATTGCAAAAGCGGAGAGAAATCAATCATTGCCCCTACAGCTATAAAGATAAGGAGAGGGAATAGTTCTGTAGCAATACCCACGTCGAAAAGAAGAGAGAGCGCACCTACATGAACTTTACCAGCCACCATTTGAGTTAAAGCTGATGTAAGTGGAATATTGACAAGAATCGTTCCAAACCCCATGGGCAACAATAATGTTGGCTCATATTCCTTTACTACAGCAAGATAGATAAGGAAAGCTCCAATCCCGATCATGGTGATCTGCTGAAAAGACAGGGCCATAACCCCTTCCAAAAAATTTCCCATATTTACAGTTCACTCTCCCATCATTTCTGTTCTATACTAATATTAGTAAATTAGTAAAAATAATAGCTACGACAGTCTAAATAAAAAGCGAGACCTCCAGCATGACTTATGTCATACTCGAAGGTCTCGCTTATTGGCTCTAAAACCAACGACAGTGCCAGGCTTAACGCCATGATGTTGACACTGCCTCTCAAGCTACTCCCCTTCAGGAACTTCCTTGATATTGTATTTATTCTAGCTTAAGCTTATTGAAAGTCAATATAAAAGAAATTTTCATTCGTTATTAGAAGAGGCGATAAAAATGGCTGTTATCATGTTATTAAAGCAAGAAAACTACGAAGAAAAATCACTACGAAAAGCTGTAGAAGATATCTTTTCATGTTTTATAGACGCACAAACACCTATACGGCCTGGAGATTCCATACTTCTAAAACCTAATTTACTCTCTGCTTCTTCGCCAGATAAACGTATTACAACTGATCCTGCTTTGGTTAAATCTGTTGCTGAAGCAGTTCTTGACCGGTACGGCCATCCAGTAATAGGTGATAGCCCTGGCCTTGACCGATTTGCATCGGTTGCAGAAAAAACAAAAATGAACGATATAGCCCGTCAACTCCAAATACCACTGGTAGAACTTACAGACCCCATTCCAGTGAACCCCGGCCCTCAGGCTAAATTTCACCGCATCGAATTAGCTCGCCTAGCATTGGAATCTCATATGATTATCAACATACCCAAATTAAAAACACACGCCCAAATGCTTCTTACTTTAGGCGTTAAAAATTTGTTTGGAACAGTAGTAGGGCAGCAAAAAGCTTCGTGGCATTATAATGTAGGGTTAAATCGGGATCTTTTTGCCGAGCTTCATCTTGATATTTACGAAGCACTTCATCCCGTTCTTACTATATTAGATGGCATATGGGGTATGGAAGGGCATGGACCTGGGAATGGTACTCCCCGCTTCTTTGGATTGTTGGGAGCTTCTAGCGATACTCTCGCTTTAGATTTTACCATTTGTACCCTTCTTGGCGTAAACCTTGTTCACTTTCCCCTATACCGAGCCGCAATGCGACGGGGAATGAACATAAAAATAGAGGATGCTTATTTTAACAGAGAGATGCCCCAGGCCTTTTCCTTTGATAAAGTCTTTATTCCCAACTTAGACTCTCTTCATCTTCTTCCCTCCTTCCTGGATGGAATTTCTAAGCGCTTTCTTGTGTCAAGACCTATACAAAACAGAAAGCTATGTATTCGATGCAGAAAATGTGAAACAATTTGCGCTGCTAAGGCTATAACTTTGGACTCATATGGGAAACTTTCTTTCGACTACAATAAATGTATTCGATGCTTCTGCTGTCAGGAAGTCTGCCCCAATAATGCCATTGAATTTCAAAAAGGAATTATCCTCAAAATACTTGATTTATTTAAGAGCAGGAGTTGATGAAGTGAGTTGTCCTTTTACACGATGGGAAAATAACCAAGAATTGCTACAAGTGTACAACGCTTTTCTTGATTTATGGAGAGAATACACGAAAAGGGCTGCTTCAGATGATACTTCGGATCATATAGAAGCCCGAAAGCTATGGCAAAAAATTGGTGATGTTTACTGGCAATTAGTGTGGAGTCTCGTCTCTGCCCAAATAGAAGAAGAACCCGAACAATTATTCTTTGATGAGGTAGAAAGGGCTTTTATTGATTATGGAATATTGCCAGATCTTTTTGAAGAATCTCCTTCTTTCAGCGAGGAAGAGGCCCCCGTCGGTTTATTTCAGTACTTCCACATGACAGATTATTTTAATGAACTATATTCTCTCGTCTTCCAAAAAGACTACGCCGGCCCTTTAAAAGGCCCTTCTCTAGAAGAACGGCAAGGACAGATGGAACACCAGCTCGAGTCTCTTAAGAAAAGACTTCACCTTCTCTTGCAGGTTATTTTTGATATGGGGCTCTCATCTCCAGAGCTCAATATAACATCTCTTCTTTCCAGCCTTGAAAAGAATTTAGAACTTTACACTGAAGTACATTACAGGACTCGGAAATATCGAGAGAGTCCCGATGATGAGAGGCAGGTCATGGCATCAGGTCATTACGCTTATAACGAAGCTGAAAAGATGATGCTTCGCCTTCTAAAAGATACATATACTGCGTCTGACTCCCCCCTTTCTGAGGAAGAGTTGAGCCGGGTACTCCATCTACACCAACAAACTCAATATATTGCTATGTCCTTGTGCTATTTTGAAATGGAAAAAGAGAAATGGCGGCAGAAAAAAGAGCGATTTCAAGAAAAGTATGAAAAAGAAACCCCTCCTTTTCTCAAAAGAGAGATACGTAATATCTTAGCCGTAAAACAAGAGTATATATCTCTTACTGCTAAAAGTGCCAGGCTGGACAAAACGCCCCTTCTCTCTCGTGGGAGACATATGCAGCCTCTTTCTTTGAAGCAGATAGCCTCTCAAATAGAGGGGATGGTTAGTCGGGATTTAGACTTATTGCGGGTCTCTCGTATACGAATGTATGGGCTCCCTACAGTTATTATGGTTCCTGGGCAGGGATATGGAACATATGACTGGAGCGATAATACCTTTCTTATCCCTTTGGCTTCGGCTCATAACCATGAAAAAAATGTCGCTTACGCCTTAGGTACCTTTCGGTGGGATAGCGATGAAGATCGGGCTATAAAAAACAGTTATGAACTGATTAAAGAAAACAGGAAAAAGTCTGTAATTTCCCTCAGTCAATCTTTTTACAAAGATTACTATACGTGGATAGTCAAGGAGTGTAAGGGGTATCGAGTCCTTCCTCGAGAAACACATAAAGTTTTTAAGCAGATTTTTCCTACTGTTGAAAAATGGAAAATTTGCTAGAGATTTTTCCTGTAGCGAGAACTACAGCTATCGTGATTAATAAGCTCCCTAACAGCTCCCCTGCTGTAGGGAGCTGTTTCATAAAAAGAGACGTCAGCGTAATGGCTATGACAATTTCAATGGTAGCGATAGTACTCGCCGTAGAAGCCTCAATGGTACGCAAGGCTAAAAAATACGATGAATAACCAAAAAGACTAACCCCAAATCCTACATATAAAATCCACCCCCATTGAGCAGGGGACAGGGAACGCAGAGCTTGTACCCACCCTGTTAAAGAGACGCTGTGAAAAACACCATAAAAGAGAGCAATCCAGAAAAAGCCAAGGAAATGAGCATAGACAAAGAGGCTCTCCTGAGCAATAAATTGATTCTTAGCAACCCAACGGCCAAACAAAGAATACGCAACCATTCCCAGTACTGATATAAATATCCACAAAAAACCTCGGACAGACTCCCTGATAAGGAGGGATGTGCCTGAACCCCAAACTGTCACTCCTACCCCTATTAACCCTAGAAAAGCCGCTAAAATAAGAGTGGGGGATGGAGGTTCTTTCATAATGAGAGCAGATCCTATAAGGGTCAATAAAGGATATGTGTATAAAACAACCACGGCTGTAGCTACTGTAAGATCTTGAAGCGCCATAAAATACCCCACGTAAATTCCTACCACTCCGAATATGCTAAAAAAACCCACTAAAATAAACTGTTTAAACGAAATACGGAAGAGGGAAGGATCTCTCCATAACAAAAAAAGTCCTCCGCCGAGGAACACGCACACAGCCCGTACAAGTGCCACAAGAAGCATATCAGTTTTCAAAGCAGCTAGAATTTTCCCAACCGGACTCAAAGTTCCCCATAAAAAACTTGCAACGAGGACAAACATAATTCCATCTCTTTTATTACTAGTAACCGTAATAATCCCCGCCCCTCTTCGTCTTTATAAAAAATACGGGAGGCAAAAAATTCTACCTCCCGTTGTAGAATAAAACTTCAGATTTGAGACATAATTTTATATTCTAGTGGTGATGATGGCAATGAGCCTCCTCACATCCCTCTAAGAGAAAACTTTCTTCCATCTCCGTTAGAGCTTCCCATAGCCTTTTAAGCGCTGTCCTTTTGGCTTTAATAGCCTGAAAGAAGGTATTTTTGCCTTCGACACTCTCTACTGCGTGCCATCTGGCCACTAAACTCGTTATAGAATCCAGCTCTTCAGAAATAGTTTCTCTTAAAAGTTCCGCTTCTTCCAGAGCCCCGTGTACATGGACATGACCTTCAGTTGCTTCTGGCGTAATAACTTTGCACATGGTTTATTCTCCTTCTTGTAAAGATATAAATTCTTTCCACCACTTCCGAAAGGCTTCCTCCGCCTTCTTCGCTCCATCCATACATTGGGAGGTTATTATTTCACTGAAATTAAAAGAAAAACCAGAGATAGAAAGAAGCAATGTTTTCGGCTTCACCATTCCCAGCCTCTCCATAAGAGACAAGAGCCATGCTGGACCCATAGAATGGATATTTAACCCTTCAAGGAGAGGATTCGCATCTAACTCTTCTAACGCATATCCTTCTGGGAATTGTCTTGCATCGGCGTCAACAAAAACGACAACATCCATGTCTTCCAAATCGTAAACTAGCTCTGGAAGAAGCTGTTGACCACTCCATATACTCACAGAAACTCCCTGCTCTTCCAACCAACTTGCCACTAATGGAGCCACATATAAACCGACACTATCATCTTCACGATAAGGATTTCCAAATCCAGCTATAAAGACTTTCATACAAGCTCCTTTAGAAAAGCAAGGCCGGGAAAACAACACCGACCTTGCCATAATACAACAAATTAATTCTTTTCTACAGTTCGAATCTCTCGCCCATTCTCATCCACTATTGTCATCTTCAGCGGCATTCGTCCTACAGCGTGGGTAGAGCAGGAGAGGCAAGGGTCATAACACCGAATCACATGTTCCATCCGGTTCAGGGCCCCCTCTTTGACAGTACCGCCATGAACATACTGCCGAGCCACCATTTCCACGCCTTTATTCATGGCATAATTATTATGACCGGTAGCAACAATAAGGTTTACTTTTGTTATAGCACCCTTTTCGTCCACCTGGTAATGGTGGATCAATGTTCCGCGGGGAGCTTCTATGACTCCTATGCCCTCCGGCTGAAGTTCGCTTGATGTAATTCTGAGTTCGCTTCCGGTGATATCTGGATCATGAAGCAGTTCTTCCATACGCTCCGCAGCATATAAAGCTTCAATAAGTCGCGCATAGTGATAGTACATAGTATAGTGCACCACACCATCATTTGTCAGTTTTCTAAAGGCTATCAACTCTGCTGAAGCTTCTGGAGTAGAAATTCCATCACAAGCGTTGAGACGCCCTAATGGCCCAACTCGATAACTACCATGAGGGAAACCCAACGGTCTATAGAAGGGGAATTTTAAATAGCTCCACGGTTCCACATGCTCTCCGATAAAAGATACATATTCTTTGCTGTCGAATTCATCGGTAATTCTACCTCGTGGACTTCGAAGACGAATACGTCCATCGTAAAGCTCTAAGTCCCCTTCACGAACAAGACCGAGATAAGATGTTTCAAAAGTTGCAAACTCTTTGGCTTCTCTTCCATGTTCGGCGAGATAGTTTTTGATTAAGTCCAAGGCTTTTCGAAGGTCTTCTTTTATTTTAGGAAGCCTTCCCAATAGTTCATCTCGTTCCTCTACCTTCAGGCTCCTGTTCACACCACCTGGAATGCTGTGCCATGGGTGAATTTTTTTGCCTCCGAGCGTTCTAATTACTTCCTGTCCGAACTTTCGTATTGTCACACCCATAACGGCAAGGTCTGGAAATTCCTGCACTAGCCCAGCCACATTTCTCTTTGTCGGATCGGCATCAAACCCGAAAAGCAGGTCCGGACTCGACAGGTGGAAAAAAGAGAGAGCATGAGACTGAACAAACTGTCCCATATGCATTAACTCCCGCAATTTATGAGCCGTAGGAGTAATGGTAACTCCAAGGACTGCGTCACACGCCTTGGCCGAAGCAAGATGATGGCTGACAGGACAAATGCCGCAAATTCTAGGGGTAATAACCGGCATTTCCCTGAAATCTCGCCCCTGGGTAAAGGCTTCAAATCCTCTGAACTGAGTGACGTGAAAACGAGCCCCCTCTACCTCGCCCTTACCATTCAACATTACCGTAATTTTCCCATGTCCCTCGATACGGGAGACAGGATTGACAACGATTGTTTTTGCCTTCTCTGCACTCATTTTAAGTTCCCCCCCTGCTCCCTAGTCATACCTCATCATATCCACAGGGACCTTAGGAATTCGACCCTGAAGGATCTCCTGAAAAACGTAATAGATAGTATCCGCATCCGGAGGGCATCCAGGAACATAAACATCCACTTTTACTTCATAGTCTACCGGAATGGCATGGGGCAAAAGATGGGGGATATTTTCTCCTGGAATCACAGCCGTGGGGTTTACCGTAGAGACAGTATTCACGTACCCTTCCTTGAGGACATCTTCAGGTTTCATGAAATTTCTCATACAGTTAATGCCACCGAAGACAGCACAATCACCCCAAGCAATGAGTATTTTACACTTCTTACGTAACTCCTTAGCAAGATGAAGCTCTTCTTCGTTACCCAAGGCCCCTTCTATAACTCCTACTTCCACCTCAGGAAACTCCTTAATATCCGTTATCGGTGTAGCTGTAAGATCCACCTTATCCAGGAGGTCAATAATCCGCTCATCGATATCGAGAAAAGACATATGGCATCCGGCACAGGCTTCAAGCCATACAGTAGCGACTTTTGGTTTCGACATTCTCTACACCTCCTCAGAGGAGACCACTTGGGCCTTATCAGGAGAAAATCTCGACTTAAAAATGTTTTCACAGGGCGAAGCAGAAGAAGAGACAAGTGAAATGCCCATTTTTGACGCGAGATCCTGAAAAACCTTTGAAAGCCCACGGAGCCCTTCCTTAGGAGGAACAATCATATTAACTCGACGTCGCTCCCCTTCCAAAGTACAGAAGTGCCCACTTCGTTCGTACCATGCCGGCATTGGGAGAAGAACGTCTGCCATATTCACAAGAGGACTCACCATGTACGGCGTTTGTACAACTACAAACCGGGCTTTATTCACAGCTTCAAGGGATTTGGGATCTTCCGGAACCATGCCTGTGGAATTCACATAAAGGAAATCCATGTCAACACTTTCCAGCCAGGGCTTTTCCCCGAGTACCGTATTCCAGGCACCAAGGCTATTGCCACTGAGTACCATGGGGACAAGACCTAATCCATCTTCAAAAATACCCTGAGCTGTAATAGCCATGTTGACAGCTTCGATGACAATTTGAGGATATTTTGCCAACCTCGAACCCAGAATGACAATTGGGTGCTGGGCTTCAGAAAGATACTTTACAGCCTTCGCCACCTCTTCTGGCTCTATTCCGGCTAAGTCCGCTACAGAGGAAATCCGGTTCTCAGCATCCTCTCGTCCTGCTACAGCCTCGGTGAGAGAGACAAGAGCCCCATGCAAAACTTCTGCAGAAATACGAATATCCACATCGCTAATGGACTCAAATGGATTGTCTTTCGCCGAGAAATTAATAAGTTTGGCTCCATTTTTAACAGTTGCAACACGAATATAACTCGCCACCACGGGAGCTTCTTCCTGGGGATTACCACCTATGACTATAATAGCATCGCTATTAAGGATATTATGAGCGGCCGTAAAAGGGCGAATTCCTTGGCTCATAAAGGGACGGAATCCCTCATTAAACCCTCGAAGTACATCCCCATTAAAACAATCTATTTTCTCGAGCTTCAAAGCACCACGGAAGAAATCAGATATCACTGTTAATTCCTCATCTGTGGAAAGCCCCGAAACTAACGCCCCGGCCTTCCCTTCAACTCTGGCTGAAGTTAACTTGTCTGCCACAACTTCCAAAGCCTCATCCCAAGAAGCTTCGTGGAAAGATGAACCTGACCGCACCATGGGAACGGAAAGGCGCGTCCGTTCCGTAGATTCGGGAAGCCACCAGCGACCTTTATGGCACAATTGTCCTCCATCAGGACTATTAACAGCCGCCCCCTCTACTCGAGCTACACTTCCTGTCCGCACATATGCTTTTATTTTGCAACCTAACGGACAGAGAGGGCAAATACTTTCCACAATGTCGTCGCAATCATTACGACGCCCACGGTAGACGAAGTCACGAATGGTAATGGTACCAGTAGGGCATACCTGAGCACAGGCCCCACAGGAAATACACGTATCACTTTCACCAAGAACTTTACCGAGATCTGAAACAACGCTGGCATTCCAGCCTCGTTTTTCAAGATCTAAAGTATGAGCTCCGACTTTCTCATCGCACACACGAATGCACCGCAAACAAAGGATGCATCGATTATGGTCCATCTGCAAATCTTCATCTGTAGCATCATTATGAAAATCTGCATACAGATAAGGATAACGAACCTTATCCATTCCATGTTCGATTGCAAGACGCTGCAGTTCGCAATCTCCACTCTGAGAACAAAACATGCAAAAATGGTTTCTCCCTGCAAAAAGGAGTTCAAGAATCTGTCTTCTATATTCTGTTAATTTCTCCGTTTTAGTGTGAACAACCATACCATCAGAAGCAGGGGTCGTGCAGGCGGTTAAAAGCTTATTGTTCCCCTCTACTTCCACTACACACATTCTGCAAGAGCCTATTGCTGAAATTCCTTCTAAAAAGCAAAGGGTTGGAATATAGACATCATTCTTACGAGCAATATCTAGAATTGTATCTCCATGAACGCCTTTACAGGTTTTCCCGTCAATATTTAGAGTAATTTCGCTCATATTCGCATCCTCCCTGCCACTCTAGCCTTTATGAATGGCTCCGAAGGGGCACTTATCATAACAGGTGCCGCAACGGATACATCTCTCTGTGTCGATAGTGTACCCCAACGCTCTATCCCCAGGGATACAGTGTACCGGGCAGTTTCGAGCACAAAGGCCACAGCGCTTACAAAGGTCCTGGTCGATAGAGAATTCAATAAGTGCAGGGCAGACACCTGCCGGACACTTTTTATCTCGTACGTGAGCAATATACTCATCTTTAAAGTAACGAAGAGTTGTAAGTATAGGGTTAGGAGCAGTCTGCCCTAATCCGCACAGAGACATTTCCTTAACCATAAGGGCAAGGTTCTCCAATTTTTCGAGATCTTCAAGCGTGCCCTTACCTTCAGTAATTTTGTTAAGAAGCAACAACATTTGTTTTGTTCCTTCTCGGCAAGGAGTGCACTTCCCGCATGATTCACGCTGTGTAAATTCAAGGAAGAACTTAGCAACATCAACCATACAGTTATCTTCGTCCATAACGACCATGCCGCCAGATCCCATAATGGCTCCGACTTCTGCAAGAGATTCATAGCTTACGGGAATGTCGAGATGTTCTTCCGTAAGGCACCCTCCACTGGGGCCTCCAATCTGGACAGCTTTAAACTTTTTATCGTTCAGAATACCGCCGCCTATATCGAAAATAATTTCTCTCAAGGTTATACCCATAGGAACTTCTACAAGACCAGTATGTTTCACCTTTCCTGTAAGGGCAAAAACCTTGGTTCCCTTAGATTTAGCAGTTCCCATGGCCGCATAATGAGCGCCACCGTGACGAATAATATAAGCAACATTGGCCCACGTCTCAACGTTATTGATGTTGGTAGGATTCCCCCATAGACCTTTATTTGCGGGGAAAGGCGGGCGGGGACGAGGCATGCCTCGCTGCCCCTCGATAGAGGCCATCAGAGCTGTTTCTTCTCCACACACAAAAGCTCCGGCCCCCTCCTTGATATGAACATAGAAGGAAAAATCAGTTCCCATAATGTGGTCACCAAGCAACCCATATTCCTCTGCTTTGGCAATGGCGGTTTTTAAACGAAGTATTGCTAAAGGATACTCTGCTCGACAATAAATATATCCTTCACTTGCCCCTATAGCATAAGCCCCTATCATCATGCCTTCAAGAACACAATGAGGATCCCCTTCCAGTATAGAACGGTCCATGAAAGCACCTGGGTCTCCTTCATCTGCGTTACAAATTACATATTTTTTATTCCCAGGAGCTTTGGCACAAAAACTCCACTTCAACCCTGTAGGGAATCCACCGCCTCCGCGCCCTCGCAATCCAGAGGTTTTAATTTCATCAATAACCTGTTCGCGAGTCATTTCTGTCAGAGCTTTGCCGAGGGCTTCATATCCGTGGCGAACAATATACTCTTCTATATTATCTGGGTTGATATAACCACAGTTCTCCAGAGCAATACGATGCTGTTTGCCATAAAAAGGAATTTCTTTATAATGAGGGACTTTAGGAGCTTCTTCGGAGACGGTATAAAGAAGACGAGAGACAATGCGACCTTTCAAAAGATGTTCTTCTACAATCTCTGAAACATCGCTTGCTTTAACTTGACAATAAAAGGTCCCTTCAGGATAAACCACCACAATTGGACCCATCTCACACATTCCATGACAACCCGTCGGGACAATAAGAACTTCTCTATCGAGTTTCTGCTTCCGCAGCTCATCGCGAAATGTGTCCATCACTTCGTGAGATCCGTTGGAGGTACATCCGGTTCCTCCACAGATAAGGACATGGGAACGATAGATTGGCATCCCCCTTTTCCCCCCTTAATCTGCTCTGCCAATAGCCAGTTTTTCTACTATATGGCCATTAACAACGTGTTCAGCAATAATAGTAGGCACATCGCTCGGTGTTACATTACCGTAAGTAATACGTTGCCCGTCCCGTATTACATCAACAAGGGGTTCATTTTGGCACATTCCAATACAACCAGTGGTCTGAACGTGTACTTCCGTAAGTTTTCTCTTTTCCACTTCATCCATAATGGCCGTCATTACTTCTCTAGCTCCAGCCGCTATCCCACAAGTTCCCATGCCGACAATAATGACAATCTTCCCTTCGGCTCGTGCCGAAGTCAGATCCTTTGAAGATTCCCGTATCTTTTTAAGTTCGTCAAGATTGCTGATCTTTGCCATAGCCGTCCTCCTCCTCGTCGTTATTCAAACTTAGCAAGCATTCCGGCCACCATATCGGGGGCTAGACGCCCAAAAGTTTGGTTGTCTACCACCATGACAGGGGCAAGTCCACATGCTCCAAGGCAGGCAACCGGCTCAATGGTAAACCTGAGATCGTCAGTAGTCTCATTTTCGCTCACGCCAGTAAGCTCTTTTACTTTTTCCAAAATCTTGAGGCTTCCTCGAACGTGGCAGGCTGTACCACGGCAAACTCGAATAACATGTCGTCCTCGAGGCTTCAAATGGAACTGTGCATAAAAAGTCGCCACCCCATATATTTCTGCCTTGGGGATTTTTAATTCCCTAGAAATTGTTTCCATCACTTCGGGAGGTAGATACCCAAATTCCTTCTGAGCTTCCTGAAGAATCGGGATGAGACCACCCTTATGATTCTTCCACGGAGCCACCATATCCCGCGTTTTCTGGATCCTTTCCAATTCCACCTGTGCCATGATTCCCCTCCTTGTCGTGAATTCCCAGAAAATCTGGGAAAAGGACCTCTTTCTGCAAGATTTTAAATAAGCAAAAGGCCGCCTCCCCTTGGAAAGCGACCCCTTTTTTCTTTTTACAGAGGGGTTTATTTATTTATTTCTTCTTTTCACCATCAACCAAGAGCCCCCTCGTGTTTTTCCAGTAGAGGTAATAATTTTTGAAGAAAAGGAATATTCAAAAACTATGTTCATGCTATCACATGAACTACAACTGTACAACCCGATGAAAGAGTGTATATTGCGTCCATTATTCAAAAATTGAGCAATATCTGATTGAAATAAAAAAGATACCATATAAAGAGATAGAAACAGCGGAAGAGAAAATAATCTGTACAGAAATAAATGATGGGAACGTGAGAGGGCATAAAATTAGGATTTTTTTATATCTTTTTCAATACACCCCTCAGAAAGGAAAATCAGCCTATCAGATACATTCTTTACCCACTCTGCATTGTGACTTACGAGTAATAAGGTTGTTCCCCACCTCTCTCGACACATTTTTATTGCATGTTGTATAAGATCAGCGCTCTCTTTATCCACACTGGCCGTAGGTTCATCGAGCAAAAGAACTTCTGGCTTTAAAACCAAACGACTGGCCAAGGCCACTCTTTGCGCCTCTCCCCCAGAAAGCTCAAACCACCTGCGAAAAGTAAAAATCATAGGGTCTAAACCTACAATAGAAAGAGCCTCAGCTATTCTTTGTTCTCGCTCTTTTTTTATTATACCCCTCACTTTCAAACCAAAGCCAACATTCTCACGTACGCTTCTTTTTAACAAGTACGCATCTTGTAATAAAAGAGTTACTGACCGTCTTAACTCAACTGTCAAATTCGAAACCAATTGTCCTTTAAAAGAAATGTGCCCTTCTACTGGGGGTTCTAAAAAAGCTAAAATGCGAAGCAACGTACTTTTCCCACTACCGTTGGGCCCCAGAATTCCCACAATTTCGCGAGAATGTATTTCTAGCTCTTGAATATCCAGAACGCAACGATTTTTATAATAATGTCTTATTTTTTGCAGGGAATATAACGTCTTCATATGGCGCTTCTCCGTTTAAACTCGGAAAGGAGTAAATTGACTATTAATACAAGAAGAAGTAAAACGAGGCCAAGAGCTATCCCCATGGCAAATTCTCCTTTCCCTGTTTCCAGAGCGATAGCTGTAGTAATAGTTCGAGTATGCCATTTGATGTTACCACCCAACATCATAGAAACGCCTACCTCAGAAATAATTCGGCTATAGGCCGCAATTCCAGCCACTATAATGGCATATCGTGTCTCCCAAAGAGTACTTAAAATCAACTGTTTCCTCGTAGCACCCAAAGTGAGAAGAGTATGACGAAGCTGCACTTCAAGTCCTTCCACAGCGGATGCAGTAAGGGCAATAACAATTGGAAGGCCCAGGAAAACCTGTCCCACTGCTACACCCTCTAGAGTAAAAAGAAGGCCAGCGCTGCCCAAAGGTCCTCGTCTGGAAATAAAAGAGTACACAATCAGGCCTACAACTACTGTGGGAAGGGCCAAAAGAGTATCTACACCTGTACGGATAATAGAGCGCCCAGGGAATGAAACGGTACCAAGCATAAAGCCTAAAGGGATGCCTACACTAATAGTAGCTAAAATGGATATAGATGAAATTTTAAGGGTCGTAATAATAGCAGACCAGGTTTCAGGGTCACCTGAAAAAAGCAAGTCTATCGCTGTTATGAAACCTTGCGAGATGTATCCCACGATATATCTCCTCTTTAACTTTTAAAAAGCGCTGCTTTCAATAAGAAAGACAGCGCTTATTTTTTCACAACCTCAATCTACTCTACTATATATTGTATTAGCGCTATTGCTGAGCGTTGGGGAAGAATAATGTCTTCCCCAGGAGGGTGTATTGTCCTACCTTTTCTTGAACTACAGGAGAGACCATC
Source organism: Aminobacterium sp. UBA4834 (assembly GCF_002400205.1). Classification (NCBI taxonomy): domain Bacteria; kingdom Thermotogati; phylum Synergistota; class Synergistia; order Synergistales; family Aminobacteriaceae; genus Aminobacterium; species Aminobacterium sp. UBA4834. The sequence goes on from NZ_DHFC01000014.1 coordinate 16,776, forward strand.
CAGTCAATAAACTGCAACGCCAGATCGTACTTTACATTATCACAACGAGTCGGGTTCACGGCTATGACGCTGTATTGGTTTCTTAAAGCCACATCCCCTTCTACCGCTATATCAAAAAGAGATTTTCCCTTATTCACATCTTCGTACTTAATATATGTGCCCCGATCTGTCATAGTGTAACCAGAACGTTCTGCTGCAATATTGATAGTATTCATCATCCCTTGACCAGTCTGAATGTACCACGACTCTTTATCAGGAGCCATACCGACCTCTTCCCACAAATCCATTTCCAAGATATGAGTCCCAGATTTATCTCCGCGACTGACGAAAGGAGAACCAGAAACCGCAATCTGTTTCAACGCATCCAACACTAACATCCCCTTTATCTTTGCTGGATCATCTTTAGGACCGATAATAATAAAATCGTTATACATTACCTGGCGACGATTGACCCCATAGCCATCCTGTACATATTGTTTTTCCGTGTCAGGAGCATGCACAAGTAATACGTCCACATCGCAATTTTTCCCTAATTCTAAAGCCTTTCCAGTGCCAACAGCCACCCACTGTAACTCAATCCCCGTGTCTTCTTTAAAAAGCGGCGCGAGATAATCAAGCAACCCTGTATTATCAGTGCTCGTAGTTGTAGCCATTCGCAGTACATTGTCAGCAGCAAAGAGAGGTAACCCTACCCATATGAAAAACATCGCAAGGAGTAAGGCAAAAATGCCTTTGCGATACTTCTTATAGTATATACACATATTAATACCCCCTCTCCAATATAAAAATCCCCATAGGGACACCTATGGGGAGGGTATCATACCGTTAATTTAAAAGCAATGTATGTTTTTCTAAAAAATTCTCTCAGGGAACTCGCCCTGTTGAGGCGCAAACATGCAGAGAAGAGAGGGAACCTAATCTAGCAGGATACCAGTTTCCAAATTCATCTTTTTGCCAGAAACGCTGAATTTCTGGAGTTTTACTACGTTAGAGATGTAGCGACAAAAATACCAAATTCCGTCTTGCTCCTTCATCCACACAGGCGTCGCCCTCCTTATCGGGAGCATTATACTGCCATATTTCAAGCTATGCAGTCGTTTGCACGTCCTGTCTCTCTTCTGAATCTCTCTCTATCCTATATCTTTCCAAATATTGGAATTGTCTCTTCAGGAGAAAGGCTGCAAGTAAACCCCCCCCTACGTCAGATATGGGGAAAGCCATCCAGACCCCATCCGTACCTAAGAGAGGAGGCAGGAAAAGAAGAGGAGGGATAAAAAACAGTACCTGGCGACAAATATTAAGCAGCAGGCTTTGACGTCCTAATCCAAGGGCTTGAAAGGTATAAGACGCGATAATGGTTATGCCCGCAAAGACGACACAACTATAAGAGATAACAAGACCTCTGGCTGCCATGGAAATAAGCTCTGGGCTTGTAGAATTAAAAACTTTCACAAGACATTGAGGGAAAGCATAGACAACAATGCAACTTAAGGCAAAAAAAGTTATAGCTCCGCCAAGGGCGAACTTAATAGTAGATTTGACTCTATCGATATTTCTCGCTCCAAAATTATATCCAATTATGGGCTGAGCCCCTTCCCCCACCCCAAGAACCGGTAAAAAAAGCATGGAGTCAAGACTGAAAAAAACACCAAGAGCCGAAATGGCAACTTCTCCCCCATAAACTTTCAATCTCTGATTGAGAAGCCCCAAAATAAAAGTAAAAGTAGACTCTAATATAAAGGGAGCCATACCAATAGAGACAATACGCTTTACAATATCTTTTCGAAGACACATATATTTAAAGCGAATACGCAGAGCCCCCTTTTTCCTCACATAGAAAGAAAGAGCCCAAAGAGCAGCAAGCATTTGGGAAATAATGGTAGCTAAAGCAGCACCTTCAAGCCCCATGTTAAAGACGAGTATCATTAACGCGTCAAGGAGAATATTACTTCCAGCTCCTAATAAAAGGGTCATCATGGCAAAATGGGGGAACCCTTCTGCTCTAATGAAATAGTTGAACCCGAAGCTCAAAAGAGAGAACGGCATCCCTATTAATATAATTTGCAAATAGCTCCTGCCATAAGGAAGCAACGTTTCTGTGGCTCCTCCTAAACGCAAAACAACATCGAGAAAAAACCATCCTAATATCATAGCAAAAATACTTGCTAATCCTAGCAAACAGATAGCATTACCCATAATATTTTCAGCATGTCGATGCTTCTTTTGCCCTAAAGATATAGAGATAAGAGCAGAAGAACCTACTCCAACAAGAAGCCCTACCGCTACTCCAGCTACCATAAAAGGGAAAGCTACCGCTATGGCCGCAATTCCCGTTGGGCCTACAGCATGCCCCACAAAAATGCGATCTACAATGTTATAGAGCGCATTAGCAACAAGCCCCGTAATTGCCGGAGCAGAGAAATGAAAAAGAAGACGGGGGATCGATTCCTCCCCCATCCTACGAAACATATCCATTTTTTCACCTGCTTACTAAGCTTCGCTTGGATACCCCAAATCTTTCGTTACATTTTGCAGTGCTTCCAGCGTTTCACGAGGAAGTCTATCTGTCCCGCCTCGTTCTGATTCCCTAGATTTAATGAAAGCAATGCGATCTTTCATCCTGGCGAAAATCTCTTTTTTGTATTGAACATCTTTTAAGTCTAATGGGAACTCTTCGAGCTCCATAATTTCTAACTTTGACAAAGGCAGAAGAGGGGAAAACCGAGCTCGTCCCTCCACAATAGACTCTATAATCTGGAGCGTATGATGAGGTTTTACTTTCTTCCCCATGAAATCACCTGTATTAAGAATATAGCAGTCGACTCCTCCTGACAACAGTGTTTTAAAGCGCTCGTAATCTACACTGAGAGGATACGTACGGAAAGGATTGGCGTAGGGCTCAAAAACCAGGGCATTAGGGTCCACTCCAGGCGCCAGGCGTTCCGCTGTGGTCCTACGAGTAGCCAAGGTCGCCCCCATGGTAGCACCGAGAATAGGATCGGAAATTTTGAGCACTGGAGGGATAGTAGGATCCTTCATCAGCCAGAAAACAGCATTGATAGGCTCGTCAATACGATCCACTCGCGTAGGCGACCATAACTTGGATTTAATAGCCCGCCCATTCCCGTTTCGAAGATCTTCCGTTACTGCATAGATAAATCCGTTCTCTTTTTGTATAGCCCCGCAATTTTGTAAAGTAACAATAAATTTATTGTCCTCGCAGTCCATCGGATAATCTTGAACTTTATCAAAATAAGCTGGTTCAAGGGCTATGGAAAATCTGTCTTTCAGGTTGATAACGAAGGCATCATCGTGAAGAACTGTGATATCATAACGATTTCCGTGGCGAGCATGGGTTATAGTGGATTTCCCAGAGCCAGACAATCCAAAAACAGCCATCACAAAAGAGCGATTTCCTTGAAGATTATATCGTTTAAGCCCTCCGTGGCACGAGGCAAAACCGTTACGGACAGCAGTCCCCCAAGCTAAAGTAAGGGTTCCTTTCTTCAATTCACCAAAATAACGCATCCCTAATATAGCAGCACAGTTATGTTCTGGATCGAAGAGAGCAAGACCCAGAGGATAATCTGGGTGCTTCCATTCAGGGTCGACAAAAATATAGATATCTCCATCAGGATACTGACGAGATTCTTTATACATGTCGTTATAAATCTTATTTGTATACTGAAAATTCAGTAGCCAATTATAGAGCATATTTTCATGGCCTTCAGGAATTAGGAGGTGAGCTTTCACCATAAAGTCTTTTTCCAAGCCAATGACAGCTTCTGCAGCATAAAGATGTCTGTATCGAGTTTGATAAACGGCCTCTCTCAACAAAGAAGCCATTTCATCCACAAAAACCCCAGGGTCGCCTATAATCCGTCGAGCGGCGGCACATCGACCTACCACAGCGCCATCATTGAAAAGAAGGACATGGCTTCCCTTAGGTAATCCCTGACCTTCTGGTTCATATACTGGCATTCCTGTTAACTCCACAGTGCCAGAACTCCGCCTAGCAAGCTCATAAGCTTCACGAGGCGACGAGATGGGAAATACATTATTTCCCCAAAATGCTGTCTCGACAGTCGTCCGAATCCTCGAGACTATCTTTCCGAAAGACTCTCGATCAACAAACTTTTCATATGTGGCCATAAGGACTCTCCTTTTCTCGTCTCCGCATATGTTTAATCAAACATATGTTTTCTTATTTCGTAAAGGGTGAAGAGTTAGTTCACTTCTAGCATCTTCCGCTCTCTTTCTCCCGATAGTTTATCAATCTTACAATAAGCAAGAAGATCCGACCATAAGAATAATGATTTTTAAATAAAAAAGCCGAATAACCATATATATAGAGTTATAATAAAGAAACATTGGCTTATATAGTGTCCTATAGCATACACACCGGTTTGGATTTTTTCTTCATGGGATGTATAATCAGGCCCCAAAACAATAGCACACGCATTGAGGAGGTTTCTCATGGTGATACGTCAGATTCGTAAAAGAGACGGTCATGAAGTGCCGTTTGATGAAAAGAAAATCACCACAGCTGTCATGAAAGCAGCTCGGGCCGTCGGACACGAAGACCCTCTAGCAGTAGGCCAGGAAGTAACCCGCCAAATCGTATCCCTTCTGGAGATATTTTTTAACAAAGAGGGGATACCTACAGTAGAGCAAGTACAAGATCTTGTAGAAAAGATTCTTATTGAAAAAGGGTACGCCACTGTAGCCAAAGCGTATATTCTCTACAGAGAACAACATGCCAAGATGAGGGATACTCGCAAGCTTCTTGGAAACGCTGCCGATATGATCGACAAATATCTACAAAAGCTCGACTGGAAAGTAAACGAAAATAGTAATATGAGCTACTCTCTCCAAGGGCTGAACAACTATATCGCATCAGAGATAACAGCTCAATACTGGCTTCAGGAAATATATCCCCCCGAGATACGGGAAAAACATGTCTCTGGTGATTTGCATATCCATGACCTTAGCAACCTCTCGGTATATTGTTGCGGATGGGATCTTTACGATTTGCTTGTCAGTGGCTTCACTGGGGTACAGACTAAAATCAGCAGCAAACCAGCTAAACATTTCCGCAGCCTTTTAGGACAAATCGTTAACTTTTTTTACACTATGCAGGGGGAGTCGGCTGGAGCCCAGGCCTTCTCAAACTTCGACACATATTTAGCCCCTTTTATTTATTACGATACATTGAATTACCGGGATGTGAAACAGGCTCTACAGGAATTTATCTTTAACCTGAATGTACCAACAAGAGTTGGCTTTCAAACCCCCTTTACGAATATTACCATGGATCTCGTTCCTCCTCGCATACTCGCCGGCCTTCCCGCCATAGTCGGAGGCAAGCCCATGGATAAAACATACGGGGAGTTCCAGAATGAAATGGACATGCTCAACAGGGCGTTTGCTGAAATAATGCTAGAAGGAGATGCTACTGGAAAGGTATTCCCCTTCCCCATCCCCACTTACAACATTACGAAAGATTTCGATTGGAACAACGAGGTTCTTAATACTGTGTGGGAAATGACGGCTCGCTATGGCATCCCTTATTTTTCAAACTTCGTCAATTCAGATATGAAACCAGATGATGCTCGTTCCATGTGTTGCCGACTTCGACTCGATAATCGAGAGCTCCGTAAAAGAGGGGGAGGCCTTTTTGGCTCCAACCCCATGACAGGATCTATAGGAGTCGTAACACTGAATTTGCCGCGTATCGGATATTTAGCCACAAGCGAAGAGGATTTTCTAGGTAAGATTTTTGAGCTCATGGAGATAGCGAAAGAAAGCCTTGAAACAAAACGAAAAGTGTTAGAGAGGCTCACTGACGCCAACCTGTACCCTTACTCAAAATTCTATCTTCGATCCATCAAAGAAGAGAGTGGTTCGTACTGGAACAATCACTTCAACACCATCGGCATCAACGGGATGAATGAAGCGCTATTAAATTTCATGGGAAAGACTATCGCTCATGAAGAAGGGATGACTTTTGCCATTCGGATTATGGACGCCATGCGAAATCGCCTTGCCGATTTCCAGGAGGAGACTGGCAATCTTTACAATCTGGAAGCCACCCCCGCAGAAGGGACAAGTTACCGTTTTGCCAGGCTTGATAAAGATCGGTTTGGAAATAGCATTATAGCGGCAAACGAAGAACATGTCCGGCAATGGGGAGCAGAACCATATTATACGAATTCTACCCAACTGCCTGTAGGCTACACTGATGATATTTTTGAGGCCCTTGAACTTCAAGACAGCCTTCAAACTCTCTATACAGGAGGGACTGTATTTCACGGCTTCCTTGGGGAGAGCATGCCCAGTGGAGAGAGCACAAAAAGACTCGTCCGGAAAATAGCTGAACATTTCCATCTCCCCTATTTTACTATCACGCCTACGTTCAGCATTTGCCCCATCCACGGCTACATTCCAGGGGCGCACGAGTATTGTCCCTATTGTGATGCCGAGAACGGTATTACAGAGGAAACAATCGAAGAAGTGGTAGAACATTGAAAATAGCTGGTCTTATCCCTTCAAGTTTGATCGATTATCCAGAGAAAATAGCAGCCGTCGTTTTCACAAAAGGGTGCAATTTCAGGTGTCCTTATTGTCATAATCCCGAACTTGTAAACACCCTGGATAACGTAGATTTTCTTGAGGAAAAAGATTTTTTCGGATTTCTAAATAAAAGATTTGGTCTCCTTGACGGTGTAGTTGTTACTGGGGGAGAACCTACCCTTTATTATAAAGAGCTCCCTGCTTTTTTACGTCAGATTAAAGAGATGGGATTCTTAGTAAAACTTGATACGAATGGAAGTCATCCAGAAGTAATACGTTTTCTTTATAGCGAACATCTTGTTGATTTTATAGCTATGGATATAAAGGCTTCTCCTGAAGGCTATTTGAAAACGGCGGGGTACCCTGGATCTTTGGAGCCTATTATGGAAAGTATTTCCTTAATAGCACAAGGCCCGATCCTTTACGAGTTTAGAACTACCGTAGTTCCAGGGCTAACAAGCAATAAGGAAATGGAGGGCCTTTGCCGAATGATACGAGGAGCCCAGACCTATGTAATTCAAAATTTCAGGGGCACTCGCACTCTTTCTCCAACCTTCTCTTCCTGTCGAAGCTTCTCTCTTCAGGAACTCAAGGAATTTCAGGACATTGCCAGGGAATATGTAAAAAATGTTACTTTACGGCCTTAACGATTTCATAACGTAAACAAGGGGGTCAAAACAGATCATGGAAAACAAAAAACGAACACGATGTGAAGTATATTCCCGAGTTGTGGGCTTTTTAACACCGATATCGCAATGGAATAAGGGTAAAAAGGAAGAGTTTCGCGATAGAAAAACTTTTGATAAAGTCATTCATCAATCTGAACCTACAAAATAAAGTGGACTCTCTTGCAGAGGGATTTGCACTCAAAGGCATCTGTTGCACAACAGATGCCTTTTCCTTTCTAACGTTTTTTTAAATCATGCTACAATAAAGTTATTTAAAAAATACTTCCCACCCGAATTGGAGGGAGAGACTATGTCGTCTCTGTCGATTTCCGGCCTCACTAAAACCTTTGGGAAATTCAAGGCCGTAGACGATTTCTCTCTTGAAGTCGCCAGCGGAACAGTTCATTCCCTCGTAGGCGAAAACGGCGCCGGAAAATCTACCGTAGTAAAATGCATTTATGGTCTTTATAGTCCAACTGCAGGATCTTTTGCCCTCGACGGTCAGCCTGTCGTCATCAAAACCCCTCGCGACGCAATGAAACGAGGAATCGGAATGGTTCATCAACACTTCATGCTCGTTCCATCTTTGCCCGTATACCGAAATGTTGTTCTTGGCGATGAACCTCGCCGCGGTTTTATTTTCGATCATGAAACTGCTATCGAAACCGTTACAAAACTGTCTGAACAATATGATCTTAAAATCGATCCTCTTGCCCCTGTGCACTCCTTACCTGTAGGGATACAACAACGGGTAGAGATATTAAAGATACTCTACCGAAAAGCGGAAATCCTTATTTTCGACGAGCCAACGGCCGTTCTTTCTCCACAAGAAATAAAAGGGCTCTTTTCCATTATTCGAAGTTTTAAAAAGGCCGGTAAAACTATTATTTTCATAGCTCATAACCTTTCTGAAGTCCTCGCTATTTCTGACATTATAACTGTTATGCGCAAGGGGAAACATATAACTACACTTCCTCGAGAAAAAGCGACAAAAGAGGAACTTGCAACGTTAATGGTAGGACACAGTGTCCATATGCCCGTACTGTCAGAAGCCTCCGTATCCCAAGGAGAAGCCGTCATAGAAATACAAAATCTTTCTGTCATTGGTGACCGGGGAGAAGAAGCCGTAAAAAACGTTTCTTTCTCTGTACATGGTGGTGAAATATTGGGGATTGCAGGTATCACCGGTAACGGGCAAAGTGAACTGGAAGAGGCTCTCTCCGGTCTTCGACCTGTATTTAAAGGGGCCATTCGTATGAAAGGCATAGACATTACACGGGAAGCTTCTTTGAAGCGACGACATTTAGGCCTATCATATATACCTGAAGACCGCATAAAAACTGGTTTGGCTCCCCTGGCCTCTTTGAAAGACAATGCTCTTCTTGGCTATCAATACAAACAGCCTTATCTTCGTGGGCAATTCTTCCAAAACTTCCAAGCTATCCGGCTTTTTACCACAGAGCTTATGAGAAAGTACGGTGTCGCAGCCGCCAGTGAAAATATACAGGCAGGGACACTTTCAGGTGGGAACATGCAACGTTTAGTCATGGCACGCGAACTAGAACAGGACCCGTGTTTCTTACTGGTATCCCAGCCTACTCGTGGAGTAGATATAGGAGGAATTTCCTTCATTCACGATCGCTTATTGTCTCTGCGTAGAAATGGTAAAGCTATTCTACTCATCTCAGCCGATCTCGACGAAATTCTTTCTCTGAGCGATAGAATTGCTGTTATGCATCGAGGGCACATCGTAGCAGTTTTAGATCGCCAAGAAGCCACACGGAATCTTGTAGGTCGTCTCATGCTTGAGGGAACCGTACCTACTGCCAAGGAGGAGTGATGATTGTGAGTCTCTTTTCCAGAGACTGGCTGGTACGCTATCGCGACCAGTGCATTATTCTCGTATCTTTCTTTTTGAGCCTCCTTATTGGGGCTATTCTCATTACTTTGTATGGAGCAAATCCTATTGAAGCCTACGCCCAAATGGTTTCGGGAGCATTAGGCGATACTGATGCTATTTTAGCCACATTAGCAAGAGCTGTACCTCTTGTCCTTTCTACCATGAGCATATCTATAGCTTTTTATGGAGGTATGTGGAATATAGGGGCTGAAGGGCAACTTTATCTCGGAGCTTTTACTGCTGCTTTGATTGGCATCGAATTAGGCGCTTTACCTGGGCTCCTTCTTATCCCTCTCGGGCTCCTCGCCGGAGTCGGAGCTGCTACATTCTGGGCGTGGATGCCCGCTAAGCTTAGCCTTGATCGAGACCTTAACATCGTAGTCCTTACAATCATGCTTAATTCTATTGCCATTCTCTTCACAACTTTTATGGCGACAGGGCCTTACGCCGGAGTTCGAACCAGTTCTGGCAGCACCGATAAAATAGCTGAAGCCATGAGATTAACCCACTTCCAGCTCTTTGGAACCCTTAACACCGGAGCCTACATTGCTATAGCTGCCATACTTATCGTAACAGTACTTATGATTTTTTCCGTTTGGGGATACGACTGGAGATGTTCTCGCATGAATACGCGTTTTGCCCGGTACGGGGGGATAGATGTTCGGAAAAGACAAATGTCTGCTATGCTTCTAAGTGGCGCTTTAGCCGGACTTGCCGGAAGTCTGCTCGTTATGGGCGACCATTATCGATTTCTTATTAACATTTCTCCAGGCTATACATGGACTGGAATGATTTTGGCTATGATGGTGACTTACTCTCCAGTTGGAGGAATTATCGCTGCTCTCGTTTATTCTGTTATGAGTTCAGGTGCTCTTCAAATGGAAATTATCACAGACATTCCCCAAGAGCTGGTTTCCGTTATTGTCTGTTGCGCTGTCCTCTTTGTCACTGCAGGAATATCAATAGCGAATAGATTGGCCAACAGAATCAGGGAGGACTAGAGATGATAGACTTTATCAGGGCTACTATTAGGATGTCCACTCCCCTTCTTCTCACCGCTCTTGGAGGGACATGGACACAACAAACAGGAGTGCTCAATATAAGCCAAGAAGGAGCCATGCTTATCTCGGCTTTTTTTGCAGTCCTTGGTAACTATTTTTTTCAAAGCTGGATCATAGGAATCCTTTTTGGCATGGCCGCTGGTCTCCTCTTCAACATGATTTTTGCTCTTCTCTGTGTTTTTCTACGTGCTAACATATGGGTTGTAGGCATGACTCTAAACATTTTAGCCGACAGCCTTTCTATCCTTTTGATGAAAAGTATTTTTCACGTCAAAGGTGGATTTAGAGATCCCAGCATGGTACGTATTCCCGACATTAATGTTCCTTGGCTTGGTGATCTCTCTCTTATTATCGTTGTTGCGCTCATGCTCTTTTTCGTTTTCTGGTTTATAGACTCAAAAACTGTTTTTGGGCTGAGGCTCAAAGCCACAGGAGAGAATGAAGAGGCTCTTTCTGCGGCTGGCATCTCTCCTATCCAGATCCGTTTCAAAGCCCTCGCCATCAATGGTCTTATGGTAGGTCTAGCAGGAGCCTTTCTCTCCACTTCCTATTTAGTAGCTTTCGTAAGCGGAATGAGCGCTGAGCGAGGCTGGCTAGCAGTGGCAGCTGTTATTTTTGGGGATGGGAATCTACTTTGGACCACTGTTGGGGTTCTCCTTTTCGGGGCGGCCCAGACACTCGGCATTGAACTTCAATCCTTCGGTTTTTCCAGCCATTTGGCCCTTATGCTTCCTTATATACTGGTTATTGTTGCCTTAATTTTTAAGAATTGGAAACGGATGAAACAGGCACAGGAAGCCTGATCAAAACATAAACAGATGAGGTGATGGGAAATGAACAAAAAGGTGTGGTGTTTACTATTGGCAGGGGTGCTTCTTTTTAGCAGTCTTGCCGGCGTTGCAGCTGCGGCTGATACGTTGAAAGTAGCTTTGGTTATTGCTAACAAGCTGGGAGACGCTTCTTTCTACGATTCCGCTAATGCTGGATTGGAACGGGCTAAAAAAGAATTAGGCATTATCGGAAAGGTCGTAGAGTGTAATTTTGACCCTGCAAACTACGTTCCTTATTTAGCAACAGCAGCAAAGAATTTTGATCTTGTTTTTGTAGTGGGCTTTGAATTCATGGATGCCATTGAACAGGTCGCTCCTGAATTCCCCAATACTGACTTCGCTTATTTTGATGTATCAGGAGAAACAGCTCACGTAACTTATGTAGACTTTAAGGAAAATGAAGGGAGCTTCCTCGCTGGGGCTCTGGCCGCCTTAATGACTACCAGAGAAAATGATCCCCATGTGAATAAAGAAGCCATTATTGGTGCTGTAGGTGGAGAAGATATCCCCGTCATCCACAATTTCTTTGTAGGTTATGAACAAGGTGCCAAATATGTAAATCCCGATTGTAAAGTCTTGACAGGTTTTGTGGGTAGCTGGTCAGATCCAGCCAAAGGGAAGGAAATGGCTCTCAACCAATACCATAACGGAGCCGATGTTATCTTCCAGGTTGCTGGTGGGACAGGAGAAGGTGTCATAGCCGCTGCTAAAGAGGCTGGATTCTATGCGATAGGAGTAGATTCTCCGCAAGAACATCTGGCTCCTGAAGTTGTCCTGACCTCCATGTTAAAACGTCTTGACAACGCTGCTTTCGACCTTATCAAAGCAAAACTTGACAACAACTACCCTCGCGGCCAGGTTGTCTCTTATGACCTGAAAAATAACGGCGTTGGGTTAAATTGGCCTGAAAGTGCTCTAAAGCTGGTTCCACAAGATGTACGAGACCGACTTGACGAGGTCACGAAAGAGATCATCGAAGGAAAAGTAGTTGTAGAAGAATATAAATAAAGCTATCCACAGTTCTGTTTTATAAATATTTCATTATTCTTGCCTTAAATACTAAAATAAAGGGAGGTAGGGAATATGAGGAAACGGTTTGGCAGAGGTTTGCTCGCATTCTGTCTCGTCCTTATCCTCGCTGTTGGGGCCTTTGCGGCAGATGGTTCCGTCACTCTTTTGACTCTCAACGACATTCACAGCCACATATATCCATACACTATCAGTCAAACTGTGAATGGGGAAAAAGTAAAAGTTGAAGTTGGTGGATTAGCACGGGCATCTACTGTTATACACAAAGAGAAAGGGCAAGACCCTGGCAACGTATTTGCTCTTGAAATGGGAGATATTAACGAGGGCCCCCTTTTCTTCTTCTTTAAAGGCTTGGCAGAAATACGAGCTCTCAATCTAGCCGGCATAGATGTGGGTACATTGGGGAACCATGAGTTTGACTTAGGTCCCTCCGTATTGGAGGATGTCATGCGTTACGCTCGTTTCCCATTTACAGTGGCAAACCTTCACACAAAATTATCGATTTTCCAAAATCTATATCATCCCTACGTTATCAAGGAAGCCGCTAACGGGTTGAGAGTAGGTTTCTTCGGCCTTATCGCTCCAGAACTCGCCTCTGTAACAAGTGGAAGCCGGGACTTCACTGTAGGACAAGATTTAGTTGCTGAAGCAAAGCGGATGGTCTCCCTTCTGCAAAAAGAGGATTGTGACGTTATTGTAGCCATGACCCACACTGGGATATATGCCGATCGAGCTATAGCAGAATCTGTAAAGGGCATTCATATCATTACAGGTGGACATACTCATACACTACTGGAAACGCCGGAAATTGTTACTGGACCTGACGGCTGGAAAACCATGATCGCACAAGCAGGATCTATGGGTCGATACATTGGGGTGGCAAATGTTTCCGTAAAAAATGGAGCCCTCGATACAGATAACTCCAAATGGAAGGCTCGAGAACTTGTCGCATCTATCCCCCTGGATCGCCGGGTATCCATTCTCGTAAACCCCTTCCAGCAAAAACTTGACGAACAACTTTCAGAACCTATCGGCATGATGAACCAAGATGCTGATGCTACAAAAGCGGCAGTTCGTCAGAGAGAAGCTGGCATAGGAAACTTCATAGCCGATGCGTTACGGTGGAACGGACAAACTCAAATAGGTCTTATGAACGGTGGAAGTATTCGAGGAGATAAGGTATACCCTGCAGGAGAAGTTTCTTACAAAACCTTGTACGAACTCTTACCCTATGGGAATACTCTCATTCGATTTACTCTCACTGGTGAACAGATTCGAGATATCCTCGAGATTTCCGGTTCAGCCCTCATTAAAGAAGGAGAAGAGTACGATGGGAACCTCCGTACGCCTTCTGGCGGGTTCCTCCAGGTTTCTGGTTTGAAAGTTACATACGATTTAAGTCGCAAACCAGCTATTATAAATAACGATGGAGAACGCATTTCTGTAGGAGAACGAGTAGTGGATGTACAGGTAGAGAACTCTGATGGAACCTGGTCCCCCTTGGAAAGTGCTTCTATCTATACTATCACTACAAACGACTGGGTCGGACTTGGAGGAGATAAATATTACGTGTTAAAAATGGCCGCCCCAACAGCCTACGACACCCACCTTGGGGATGTAGAAAGTTTAGCTCAATACATTCGCCATATAGGTGGTGTAACCTTCCAAGAAGAAGGACGTATCGTTATCGAGAATAAATAAAGCAAAGAAAAAGGAGCTGACAGGACATTTGGGAGTGTTTCGCCTATCAGCTCCTTTTCATAAAATTTTCCAGCTTACAACCTTTCATAAAGCAAAAAAGAGGCTACTTTCCCAAGAACTTTTTTACTTCCTGCAAATCTAAAAGAGTTTGGGCAAGGGGATGTCCTTCCTCTCTGGATCGATTCCTTAAAAGATAGCTGGGATGGAAGAGAGGGCGGATCAAGAGAGATCGTCCCTGAAATTTCCATGGATAGAATTGACCACGAAGAGCAGTCATCCCTTTTTTTGTATTAAGGAACCACTGGGTCGGTGTATTCCCCACCGTAAGGATAAGATCAGGAGCAAAAAAAAGAATCTGCTCTTCCAGAAAAGCTCGACATGCTTCTATTTCACATTCCTTAGGTTTCCTATTCTCTGGGGGCCGACACTTAACCATATTAGTAATATAGAAAGAATCCCGAGATACCCCTGCCTCTTTCATGAGTTCACTAAGAAATTTTCCAGACCTGCCCACAAAAGGTCGCCCCATCTCATCCTCCCTGGCTCCTGGCGCTTCCCCTACCAGCATAGCCTTACTACAAGGGGAACCTTCTCCTACTACTATGCGATGACGCTCTTCCCATAAAGAACAGAGGCGACACTTATCTACACGCTGCTCTAAAGTAAAAATATCTGCCATAGAATTTCGTAAACCCCCTGATAGATAGTTGAATCAAAGTAATTCTATCATCTCATTCGAGATTTCATTTTCTTAAATATGGCATCTCTTACTATAAGGTAAAAGAAATGGTAAAATTTACAATTACCCTTTCAAAGGAGCGTTGCCTATGAACTTTGCCGTGTTCGACCTTGAAACAAATGGAATGAAGGGAAGCTCGGTAGTTTCCGCATCGTCTATCATTTTTGATGATAGGGGGCAAATACTGGACTTCTTCAATCGATTCTATTACCCGACCGAAAAACCTGACCCTGCTACAGAACGCATACATGGCCTTACCATTGATCGAATATACTGGTTTCGTCAAACAGGATCTTATCCCCCTTACTTTCTCGACGATTTGCTCAGCTTGTACTCTTTTTGGGAGCGATGGCATATAACAGGCGTGGTTGTGCATAATCTCGCTTTCGATACCTCTTTCCTTCCTCCAGAAACAGTACGAAAGTGGAAATGGTGGTGTTCTATGCTTGGATTAACAAATTGGTGTGCTATCCCCAATCCCAAAAACTCTTCTCTTTTCAAATGGCCTAGACTGAATGAAGCCAAAATAAAAGCTGTCGCTCACCTTAAAACTCCCGCTCTTTTAAAAGAAATGGAAGAGAAGCTGCCCAAAGAAATGGGGCATTATTCTCTTAGTGATTGTTTCGAACTTTATGGCATCTTCACTCGGGTCTGGGCTTCATGCCCGGAATTAGTCTCTTTTCGACATTATAGAAATCGCTACTATGCTCCTAAAAAAGAAGATTATGTCACTCCTTCTCCTTTAACACCCGATCCTTTTGTAATCAAAGGTCTTTTGTTCGCTCAAGCCTTGGCACATGTCTGTCACCAGGCAGAATACGGGACAGAGTTAAAAAAAATAATAGAACATTATGAGGGACTGAACATGCCCCTTTAAGGTCAGATAAAGACAATTTTTTTATACTCGTTTGGGCCTATATAATGGAGGAACCTTATGTTTTATATAGAAAATAACAATACGAACCCTTTTTTCAATCTGGCCTTTGAGGAATATATTTATTCTCTTTTAAACCGCTACAAGGAACAGTTCATGCTTCTTTGGCAAAATAAACCTGCAATTATAATTGGACGGTTCCAAAATACAGCAGCAGAGATTAATGCCGAGTTCGTTGAAAAACAAGGGATCCATGTAGTGCGACGGATTACAGGAGGAGGTGCCGTCTATCACGATCTGGGGAATCTTAATTATTCTTTGATTGTTCCTAATGATACGGATTTTTCTTTTAACTTTCATAAATACACCCTCCCTATTATTCATGTTTTGAAAGGATTGGGAGTTGATGCAGAATTTAACAGCAGAAATGACCTTACAATTTGTGGGAAAAAATTTTCAGGAAACGCACAGCACATGGATAATCATCGATTGCTACATCATGGAACGCTACTTTTCAACTCGGACCTGGAGGTTCTTTCCCGCGCTTTGCAGGTAGACGAGAGCAAATTTCAATCAAAGGCTGCCAAGTCTGTAAGAAGCAGAGTGACAAACATAAAACCATGGCTTCCTATATCAATGACTATGGAGGAGTTTAAATTATCTGTTATTGAAGAAATGAGCAAAACTCAAAGAATTGAAAAATACGAGCTTTCTGATGAAGATTTTAAAAACATAGAAGACCTTGCGACTCAAAAATATAGTACTTGGGCATGGAACTGGGGAAAGTCCCCTCAATTTACAGAAAAAAAAAGCCACCGCTTCAAGGCTGGCAAAGTAGAAATCTATTTCAACGTGAAAGACGGCATTATCATTTCATGTAAAATATATGGCGACTTTTTCGGTGATGAAAATATCGGGGAACTCGAAAAAAAACTTGAAAATTGCCAGTATGAAGAAGCGTCTCTTAAAAAACGTTTGGCCCCCATTCCCTTAAACAAATACTTTGTAGCTATTCCTTCAGAAGAACTTCTGAATTTAATATGTGCAAGGTAAATTTCTAGCACATATAAGGGGAAATACAAGGGAACTACATTATTGCTATGAAAAATGCGCCGCCATTTCTTGCCAGATATTAAATTAATCAAAAAGAGTAACCGTGAACCATTTATTATTCCGATCTCAGCAAATGAAGAGCTCCTTTTTTGAAAAGATACGCTACTGATTCTCCTACTTGGAAGAAGTCGTTAGTAAGAGGATTCACCATATGAACGATCATAGAGTCTTTCATACTATTCGTTTTTATTTCATATTCAATAATGGTTCCTAAGAACGTACGCCGAACAACCACTCCGTTCCCGTCCCCCGCAGTATCACGACGAAGAAAGATACCTTCTGGCCGAACTGTTGCCAAAACTTTTTCCCCCTGCCTGCTTTGAGGGGGTACGCTTTTTATATGCACTGCAGAATTTCCGATCTGAACTGTATTTTCGTCTAGAACAGTAGCTGGGATAAAATTGACCTTGCCAATAAAAGCTGCCACAAATATATTGGCTGGTTTTGCATAAAGATCCTGAGGAGTTCCCACCTGTTCAATTTTCCCTTGGTTCATGACCACAACACGATCCGAGATGCTCATTGCTTCAGCCTGGTCATGAGTAACATAAACACTCGTAATACCTAGGCGCTTCTGGAGACTTCGAATTTCGATACGCATCTGCTCTCGCAACTTCGCATCAAGATTGGAAAGGGGCTCATCGAAAAGCAGAAGCTGTGGCTCCATAATAATAGCCCTCGCCAAAGCTACTCGTTGTTGTTGCCCCCCTGACAATTGATTAGGCTGGCGGCGCTCTAACTCAGCTAGTCCTACTAGATCCAGCACCTGCCTCATTCTCTTCTCCACCTCTTGGTCAGACTGTCCTTTGAGACGAAGCCCAAAGGCTATATTTTCATATACATTGAGGTGGGGGAAAATAGCGTACGATTGAAAGACCATAGTGGCATTCCTATGATTAGGCGCTACATCATTAACTCTTTTCGTTCCGAAAAAAATATCTCCCTCTGTAGGATCTTCAAAACCAGCGATCATTCGAAGTAACGTAGTTTTGCCACAACCGCTAGGACCTAATAACGTTACAAGCTCTCCTTCTTTAACATGAAGAGAGACATGATTCACCGCTAAGAAACGGCTAGCCGGATCATCGTAACTACCAAATTCCTTCACCAGATTCTCTATGCGAAGTTCCATGATTTACAGCTCCTTCGAAATTTCCATCGCTTTAATACCGCCAGATCGGCCAAGCACCAGCCGGCTAATCACGACAATGGCACAAAGCACAATCGCGACCAAAATAACGCTAAAGGCTGCTGCCACTCCCAATCTCCCCGATCCCACTTCGTTAAGTATTTGAACTGTCAAGAGATTCCATCGAGCAGAAACAAGGAAAATAGCAGCACTAATAGCTGTCATCGCTCTTACAAAGGCAAAGACAAGCCCGGAGAAAAAAGCCGGTGCTATGAGGGGAAGAGTAATTTTTCTAAATGTCGTAACACCGTCTGCGCCTAAATTTCGCGCCGCTTCTTCTATAGTGGGATCAATTTGTCTCAAGACAGCAACTCCAGACTGGATCCCAACTGGAATATATCGAAAAATAAAATTTAAAACAAGAATGGCGAGGGTACCAATAAGAAGAATTGGTTTTTTGTTGAAGGCTAAAATATACCCAATGCCCACCACCGTCCCAGGTACTGCAAAATTCAAAATAGAAAGGAATTCCAATGCTCCCTTTCCGGGAAAGGTCAAGCGAACAACCATGAAGGCTATGAGCATCCCCAACAATCCAGAGACAGGTGTAGCTAAAGCAGCTACAACAAGAGTATCTTTAATGGCACCGAAGCCTACCCCTAAAGCATAGGCAAAATGTTTAAAAGTAAGGGAGAAATCATATCCCCACACCTGCGTTACAGCTCCCAAGAAGATAGTACCGTAAAAAAGCAAGACGAGAGAGGCAAAAACAATCACAAAAGACTGAAGGCATTTTCTTGCCCCACGGCTCACTAATTTGGACGAGGAAGAGACAGGCTTGCCAGTAACCGTGGTATATTGTCGTTTCTCAAGGTAATAACGCTGAACAGCAAAAGCAGTAATAGACGGGATAAGCAACACTACAGCAAGTGCAGCTCCTAAAGGCAGATTGAAGGAGCCTGTAATTTCGAGATAGGCCTGAGTGGAGAGCATGGGAAATCTGCTCCCAGCAAGAACCAGAGGGTTCCCAAAATCTGCGAGGGATTCAATAAGAACAACGAGAAAAGCGCTCGCAATCCCCGGCAAACTTAATGGAAAAGTAACTTTAATAAAAGTCTGCCATCGAGAAGCCCCGACATTCATCGCTGCATCCTCCAAGGTAGGATTGAGAGATTCTAATACACCACGAAGAGTAAGGTATGCGACTGGAGCAAAAGTAAAGACCTGAGATAACAATACTCCCTTAAAGCCATAGATGCTAAAATTTTTCAACCCCAAAACACCCTTCGTGACCAGTCCATTGGCACCGAATAACATAAGAATGGATAGAGAACTGGTAAAAGGAGGGGAAATAATAGGAAGAATAAAAAGGACATGAAGAAGCCGTTTACAAGGGATAGCCGTACGAGTAACAGTAAAAGCAGCTATATACCCAATGAAAACTCCTATAATTCCTGTAAAGAAACCCACTAAAAGGCTATTTACAAGAGCGCTCCGCAAATAACGGAACGTAAAAAAACGTCGGTAATTAGCGAAAGAAAAAACACCCGCCTGAGTTTGGAAACTTTTTAAAAGGACAGAAATGAGAGGATACAACACAAATATAAGCAAGGAAATTGCAACAAGAGCAACGAGGAAAGCGAGTAGAGGATCTCGCCAGAGCAACTGCAATTCACGCCGAGCTCGTCGAAAAGGCACCATAAAAGGACCTCCTGAAAAAAGGGGCGGGAGAAAGCTCCCGACCCCTGTAATTTTTAACAAAGACTATTGTCCAAGGACCTCTGTTACCCAACGTTCAATCAGGCGATCCTTATCTTTAGCCGCAGCTTCTCTATCGTAGTCCACCAATTTGATCTCTGCGAGAGCCGGCAAACCTGCACCTGCCGATACATCGCTTCGCACAGGGAAGAAATAAGTTTTGTTCTCACTTAAAGCCTGTTGTCCCTGTTTCGACAGAATCCAATCTACAAGTTTCTTCGCTTCGTCTATGTTTTTAGCTCCTTGCAAAATGGAAAGAGCCGCAGCCTCATACCCAACCCCTTCTTCAGGGAATATTACTTTTGCTGGGAAGCCTTCATCCACAAGTTTCAAGAAAGCAGGAGTAAACTGAATGGCTACTTTTGCTTCTTTTATGGCTAAGTTCTTGCTGGGGCCTGTGCCACTCTGGGTGTAGGTCTGAATGTTAGGATTAAGAGCTTTCATATACTCAAAGGCACCATCTTCACCGTAAATAGATATAAGATTCATCATAATGGCAAATGCCGTTCCAGAAGCCTGCGGAGAAGGCATCTGGATCATTCCCTTTAACTTTGTGTTTTTAAGATCTTCCCATGAACTCGGAATAGAAATTCCCTCTTCTTCCAGAGCATCCGGCAAAACACCAATCCCTATAGGATTCATATAAAAAGCATGCCAATACCCTTCCTCATCTTTAAAATTAGAAGCCAGATTTGCTGCCTCGGGAGAAAGGTATGACTGAGTCAAACCTCGATCTTTAGCCACAATATGGTTCTCATTAGGGGCTCCAAACCAAACATCAGCCTGAGGGTTCGCTTTTTCTGCCTCGATACGGCTCAAAGCTGGCCCTGAAGACAGAAAAACCATCTGGACCTTCACACCAGTATCTTGTGAAAACGACTCAAGAAGGTGACGAGCGTTTTCCTCATCGACGCTTGAATAGACAACAAGGTCTCCGCCCCAAGCCTGCAAGGGCAAAATGCAGACCAACGATAGAAGAAGCACTGAAATAAACAACCCTAACTTCCTGTTCATATAGCACGTTCCTCCTTTTTACTGTACCTCATGTATTTGTAGTATAATTAACATTCATGAAAATAGCTTGTCATATGACCATATAGTTTCACTATAGCATATAATCATCATAGGATACGTTCCATGAATTGCCCGTTAATTCTGAATTTATTTTCTACTGTTCTGCACGTTGACTTTAACTCAATATTCGATAGACTTAAGTTATTCATTGCACTAAGTAGTTTGTATCTTAAATAACATAATACCTTGAGCCCCAAAATGTCGCAAAAAAGCGAGTCCTGGTTGAGTGGTCGGGAGCTTCAAAGCGTGGCCTCAAAAAAGGAAATAAGCTGGGGCTTTTTGTTTCAGGGGGTGCCGTAGAACGTGTCGAACGTGAAAACTTTTCTCGCCGAATCTCCTTTTTTCGACCCATGGATGAACCTAGCCCTTGAGGAATATCTCCTCTCCCAAGTAGCTGACCGTGGAGTGATGTTGTATCTTTGGCAAAACCAGCATACTGTGGTAATAGGACGGAATCAGAATGCGTGGAAGGAATGTAGAACAACTCTCCTATCAGCGGAAAATGGGAAATTAGCTCGGCGCCTCTCCGGTGGGGGTGCTGTTTATCATGATCTTGGGAATCTGAACTTTACCTTTCTTGCATCTCCCCTTACTTATGACTTTATTCGACAAATTAAGGTTATTATCGCAGGGCTTCGGTTACTGAATATACCTGCGTATTTCGGTGGTAGAAACGATATTTTCGTGGACGAACGAAAGTTTTCAGGAAATGCTTTCTATATGGGGAAAGCTGGTCGCTACCATCATGGAACACTCTTAGTTGATGTGGACATAGAGAGAATGGCTCGTTATCTTCAGCCACCTACCGCGAAACTCCAGGCTAAAGGGATAGATTCAGTGCGTTCTCGCGTCATTAACTTAAAAGAGATAAATTCTTCTTTAACAATTCCGAAACTCAAAGAAGCCTTACAAACAGCTTTTCTTGCAGAATATGGCGGGAAAGGCAACGAATTATCACTGGAAGAACTCAGTCATACACTCCCCATGCAGAAGCTTTATGAAAAATATCAAAGCGCATCATGGATTTATGGTCGTACTCCCGACTTTGATGTGGAATTGGAACATCGTTTTGAGTGGGGGCACGTACAAGTAGGTTTTCACGTTCAGGGAGGAAACGTGAGTCGCAGTGTCGTCTATTCCGATGCGATGGATGCAGAGCTTATTGCCAATTTGGCTCCCTGTTTCCAGGGCATTCCTCTTAATGGAACTGATTTAGCACAGGCATTGCGAAGAGACTATAAAGGTTCTATTCCCCAAGAAGTAGACGATTTGGCAACTTGGCTTGAAACAGAGTGGGCCAAGATGTTTTAACATGACATGGAGGTGAGGTTGTGAGACAAACAGCGCTATATGAAAAGCACCTAGCCCATAATGGGAAAATGGTCGATTTTGGCGGCTGGGAACTTCCTGTCCATTACGAGGCAGGAATAGTCGAAGAGCATCGGAGAGTGCGATCTGCAGCCGGTATTTTCGATGTTTCACACATGGGAGAGGTACGGGTTACGGGTCCTAAGGCTGAGGAATGGCTTCAGTACATGATGAGCAACGATGTTACCGCTATGGAAGAAGGACAGGTCATCTATACTTTCATGTGCTACCCCAACGGAGGAGTTGTAGACGACCTTTTGATCTACAAAGTTTCCAAAGAGAATTATTTCCTCGTTATCAACGCTTCCAACACAGAAAAGGATGTTATGTGGCTACAAGACCATGTAAGAGAGGGAGCTTCTGTGGAAGACCTTTCTCCGCAATATAGCGAGGTTGCTCTTCAGGGCCCCAAAGCAGAAGCAATCCTTGCGAAAATTGCGAAGTTCGATCCCAAGGATCTCGGTTTCTTTCGCTTTGTAGAAAATGTGGACGTAGCGGGAGCCAAGGCCCTTGTCTCCCGAACAGGCTACACAGGAGAAGATGGTTTCGAAATTTACGTACCGTGGAATGATGGCCCTAAGGTGTGGGATGCCATCATGGAAGCAGGAAAAGAGTTCGGAATTCTTCCGGCAGGACTTGGTTGCAGAGATAGTCTTCGCTTCGAAGCTGGACTGCCTCTTTACGGACATGAGCTCGGGGCTCATATTACTCCTCTTGAAGCAGGATTAGGATTCTTTGTAAAACTTGATACCGCTTTCATAGGGAGAGATTGTCTCGCTGCGATGAAAGAAAAGGGAGTTCCTCGTAAAACAGTAGCTCTTGAAATGGTAGACAAGGGAATTCCCCGGGAACATTATGAAGTCAGAGCGAAAGGGCAGACCATTGGAAGGGTTACTACTGGTGGTTATTCCCCAAGTCTTGAGAAAAGTATCGCCCTTGCTCTAGTGGAAGCCGATGCAGCTAATGAAGAAGAGATGCTTATCGTTATTCACGGTAAAGAGAAAAAAGCAAAAAAGGTAAAAAAACCTTTTTATCAAAAACACTACAAACGGTAAAAGAGAAAAGGAGGTCTAGAATAATGGCAAAGGTGCTTAAAGAACTGAAGTACACAGAGACTCACGAATGGGTAAAAGTAGAAGACGGTAAGGCTCGAATTGGTATTACAGATTATGCTCAGCACGCTATGGGCGACATTGTTTATGTAGAGCTTCCTGAAGAAGGAGCAGAGGTATCTGCTGGAAGCGACTTCTGCGTAGTCGAGTCTGTTAAGGGCGCGAACGATGTCTACTCTCCAGTAAGCGGAACTATTGTTGAAAGCAACTCTGAACTGGAAGACTCTCCTGAACTTGTGAATGAAGATCCCTATGCAAGTTGGATTGCTGTTTTGGAAATGTCCGATCCGTCCGAACTTGATAACCTTTTAGACTGGGAGGCCTATAAGAAGCTGTGTGACAGCCTCGAAACCCAAGAGGGGGCGTAAATATATGGCACGGTTTATTCCAAATACAGAAGAACAGCGGCAAGAGATGCTTCGAACTGTCGGAGTGTCTTCTATAGATAGTCTCTTTGCCGATATACCAGAGTCGATTCGGTTGGGTAAAAATCTTAATATTCCCTCAGCCCTTTCTGAGCTAGAGCTCTCTCGCCAGATATCTTCTATGGCTGCGCAAAATGCGAATGCTCAGGACTACGCTTGTTTTCTTGGAGCTGGGGTTTATGACCACTTTATACCCACAGTGGTAAATCATCTGGCTGGCAGGCAGGAGTTTTTAACCAGCTACACTCCTTATCAGCCAGAGGTAAGCCAGGGAACTCTACAAACCATATTCGAATATCAGACTATGATATGTGAACTTACGGGTATGGATGTGGCAAATGCTTCCATGTATGATGGAGCTACAGCCATGGCTGAGGTAGCTTTTATGGCTGCTGCATCTACAAAACGAAGCGAAGTGCTCGTAGCTCGTTCCGCAAATCCTGAAAGTAAAAAAGTACTTGAAACATATGCTCCATATCAACATATCAAAGTAACGGAAATAGGTTTCAAAAATGGGCAGCTTGATGTGGACGATCTAAAAAAACATCTTTCTGATAACATTGCAGCTGTCTTCGTTCAAACTCCTAATTTCTTCGGAGCTCTTGAAGACCTGAAAGGTATTGGGGAGATTGTAAAAAATGCTGGCGCTCTCTTTGCTGTAGCTACGGACCTTATGGCTCTTAGCCTTTTAGAACCTCCTGTAACTTTTGGAGCAGATGCAGTTATTGGTGATGGACAGCCCATGGGGAATGCTATGTCTTTTGGTGGCCCTGGATTTGGTTTCCTTGCTGTTACCAAAAAATACATGCGAAAAATCCCCGGACGTGTTGTAGGACAAACTCTGGACCGAAATGGGAAAACAGGTTACGTCTTGACCCTTCAGGCTCGAGAACAACACATTCGGCGCGAAAAGGCCACTTCAAATATCTGCTCTAACCACAACTTAAATATTGTTATGGCGACAATTTATATGAGTCTCATGGGCAAAAAAGGACTTCGAGAAGTAGCAGAAGCGTGTCTGCAAAAAGCTGCTTACACTCGCGATCTTCTTATTGAAGATAAAAAATTCAAGCCTCTTTTCGATGCACCTTTCTTCCGGGAATTTGCCGTAATTTGCCCGGAAACACCAGAGGCTCTCAACAAGCGTCTTTTCGAGCAAGGGTTCATTGGCGGATACTCCTTGTCCCGAGAATATCCTGAGCTCGAAAACTCTTGGCTTGTTGCAGTCACAGAGAAACGAACTCGTGATGAAATTGACCGGTTTGCCCGGATCGCAAGGGGGGAATAAGGCATGATTAGGCTTGTACCGCCCATTTTTGAGAAAAGCGTGCCGGGGCGTAAAGGATACTCTCTTCCAAAGCTAGATGTACCTAAAAAAGACGTCGAGAGCATTATTCCTCACGCCATGTTGAGGAAAGAGGAAGCAGATCTTCCCGAGGTAAGCGAGGTCGACGTGGTACGTCACTTTACTCGTCTTTCTCAGTTAAATTACGCTGTAGACGAGGGGCTCTATCCTCTTGGTTCCTGTACTATGAAGTACAACCCCAAACTAAACGAGGACATGGCCAAACTTACAGGGTTCTCTGAGATACATCCATTGCAGGATACGAAAACCGTTCAGGGGGCATTGGCTCTCATATACGAGCTTTCTGAGATGCTGGCAGAGATCACCGGAATGAAAGCCGTCTCCCTACAGCCTGCAGCAGGAGCTCATGGAGAACTCACAGGGAATATGATCATCAAAGCCTATCACCAGCATCGTGGCTATACGAAGAGAACGAAGATGATCGTACCTGATACGGCTCATGGGACAAACCCTGCATCAGCTGCTGTGGCCGGATTCGAAGTCATTGAAGTAAAATCCAACGAACGGGGCAATGTGGATATTGAAGCTCTAAAAGCCCTTATGTCTGACGAAATCGCCGGCATTATGCTCACCAACCCCAACACATTGGGGCTCTTTGAAGAAGATATCCTAGAAATTGCGAAGATCATTCACGACGCAGGTGGCCTTCTTTACTATGATGGAGCAAATGCGAACGCTATTCTCGGAAAAGCTCGACCTGGCGATATGGGATTCGATGTTATACACCTCAACCTTCATAAATCTTTCAGTACACCTCACGGCGGAGGGGGGCCTGGCTCAGGTCCAGTTGGCGTTTGCGAGAAACTCGTTCCTTTCTTACCCTCTCCATTAGTGGTGAAGAACAACGATAATACGTATGACTTCGATTACGACCGACCTCTTTCTATAGGGAAAGTACGTTCTTTCTACGGCAACTTTGGAGTGTTGGTCAGAGCCTACACGTATATTCGAACTATGGGGCCAGATGGATTAAGAGCAGTGGCAGAAAATGCCGTTCTTAATGCGAATTACGCACAGGCGATGCTCAAAAAAGATTTTGTTCTTGATTTCGATAGGATATGCAAACATGAGTTTGTTTTATCGGGGAAAAAGCAGCATAATGAATTTGGAGTGTCTACTCTTGATATGGCAAAGAGACTGATGGATTATGGATTCCACCCATCCACAGTCTACTTCCCACATCTCGTGGAAGAAGCCATAATGATAGAACCACCAGAAACAGAAAGCAAAGAAGAAATTGATGCATTCATACAAGCTCTCCTCGCTATAGCTAAGGAAGCTGAAGAGAAGCCTGAATGCTTCAAGGACGCTCCGTACTGCACTATCGTTTCCAGGCTTGACGAAACGCAAGCTGCCAGAAAGCCCGTGCTCCGCTGGCAGCCTGAAGAAGAATAATAAGAGACACGAAGCGAAAGGGGCCCGGAGGAATATTTCTCTACCGGGTCCCTTTCTTTCATGGGAAATAGCAGGAGGTGGATTTATGTACGATGTAATCGTCCTTGGTGGGGGTCCTGGAGGAAATAAGGCCGCCGAGCTCGCTGCCAAAAACGGTTTGAAAACAGCTATGATCGAAAAAGATCGACTTGGTGGAACATGCCTCAACAGAGGCTGCATACCCACAAAAGCCTATTATGCTCGCATTGTTGGCGGGCACGGATCTGTTGAAGAAATGTGGGCTCATAAAGAACAGATTGTAGGGAAGTTGCAGGAAGGGATATCTACACTTATGCGTATGTCTGGCGTGGATGTAGTCCACGGAACAGGTACGTTACAGAATGTTGAAGGAACAAAGGTCGTAAAGGTTCAGACAGCAGATGGGGAACACCTTATAGAAGGGAAACATCTTATTATAGCTACCGGGGCCAGATCTCTGGCTATGGCCTTCGAGGGCAGCAATTTACCGGAAGCTATTACTGGAGATTATGCTGTAACGTATCCTGAACTTTGGAAATATCCTGAATGCGGAAATATTAAATCGGTGGCAGTAATAGGAGCTGGCGTTATCGCAGTAGAACTCGCTGTTCTTCTTCGTCGAATGGGACGAGAAGTAACGATATTGAAACATTCTGATCAAGTTTTGCGTCGTTCAGATAAAGACATAAAGAAAAAGCTTATCCAGTCTCTCAAAAAGATGAAGATCAAAATGGTTGATTACTTCACCCCAGAAAAAGCCGTTCGAGAAGAAGGACATATAGCTCTTTATGGAACAACTCCTAAAGGAGCTGAAAAGATTATCTGTGACCGCTTCCTCCTCGCCTCAAGTATGATTCCTATTCTTGATGGGTACGGCCTTGAGACAAGTGGCATAAACTATTCCAAAAAAGGGATTACCGTGGATAAACATATGCAGACAAACATACCTGATGTTTATGCCATCGGTGATGTAACCGGTGGAATGATGCTGGCCCATCTGGCAGAATATCATGCTTTAGCTGCCATAGAACACATTCTTGGCCGAGAATATGTTATTAATCCAGATCACGTTCCATGGTGTGTTTTTACAGACCCAGAGATTGCTGTAGCTGGCATTACCGAGGATGAAGCTGAGGCACGTAATATTCCTATAAAAACGGCCCGCGCCTATTTCTTAGGAAATGGAATGGCCCAAGCTCTTAATGAGACAGACGGGTTTATCAAAGTCATAGCCTCTAAAGAAAATGGGCGGCTTCTCGGTGTTCACATCGCGGGGCCCGAAGCTTCCTCTCTCATTGGCGAGGCATCCTTAGCAGTAGCACAAGGGATGACGGCACGGGATGTAGCCCGAACCATACATCCACATCCAACCCTTACTGAATGTTTTAAAGACGCTCTTTTCCGTCTGGAAGAATAAAAATAGGAAAAAAGAAAATGGGAGAGATTTCTCTTAATAATCTCTCCCATCGCCATCTCTTCTTTATTCCCGGCCCTTCTTTACCACTACGTGACGTTGTGGAAAAAAGAGAAGCAATTATGATATGGAATTTTATCACTCTGTATTACGTTGATTGCCTGGAGAAATAACAGCCTCTCTCCCTAACCTTCGAAATAGTAAGGCTCGCAGTTTTTCTAACTCTTTTCTTTTCAGACATTGAATAATCATGTCGTGGGTTGCAACGCTAGCCTTCATCTGCCAGTCCTTATAAAGCCATCTGTCGAAAGAACAACGAATTTGATAGAAAAGATTTCTAAGCATCTTTTTAGTCCAAAAACAATCGCTTTGGGCAAGAGAGCAAAGATAGGAGTGAAACGTCATCTCCTTCTCAGCGAACTCGAATGCCTTTTTATCTCCCAAATCAGGACTGTTCATAATCTCGTATAGTTCTTTATTGAGAACTTCGAGCTGCTCTATATCTTTCTTGCTTGGTCCTCCTTCAACAATAACAGATTCCAGAAGAGTGTGTTCCAAAAGGACACGCAACTTATTGATCTCAAAAAAATCTTCTTCTCGGAAAGTCGAAACAAACCAGCCTTTATATCTGATTGAGTAGATTAACCCCTGTTCTTCCAGCTCATTCAAAGCTTCGCGAACAGGGGACCTGCTCACACCTAAAGTACGAGAAAGCTCTCTTTCATTAATTTGATCTCCACAGTGCAACGATTTTTTCTCAAAAACCTGCTCTCGAATATGACGAATAACAGTGTCTTTTAATTTCCCTTGAAGATTGGTGTTGTGCCTCTGCTCTTCTGGCATACGCATTTCCCCCATCTTGGCCAATTAATTGGTCGACCAAGATTAAAATTACCATCTGAAAGGGCACTGGTCAACCTAAAAAACATATTGATACTCTATTGCAAATAAATAACAATTTTTTCGTAATAAAACATAAATTCATAATAATATTTCAAAAAAGAATTTTTTCCGTAACGTATTTATTCTATCGATTCGCCTCAAGAACAAACTGCACAAATAAAGCTGTACCATATGGAAGAGCTTCTTCTGGGAAAACAAAGCTGCCATTATGAAAAACAGGTGCACCATTTTGGGAATCACATAGGCCCAAACGAGCGAAAACACCCTTTGGAACAACTTCTAGATATCTAGAAAAATCTTCGGAACCCATTGCCGGAATATCAATATATTTTACGTTCTGTTCTCCGACTAGTTTCTGAGCACTTTCTCGAACAATCGCTGCTACTTCTGGAGAGTTCGTCAGAGGTGGAACTCCATAATGATAATCTAGCTTTGCTTCACACTTATAACTAGAAGCTACTCCCTGCACAACGTCATGAATACGTTTTTCGATTGTATTTCTCGTCTCCATATTCTGGCATCTTACGGACCCCGAAAATTCTACTGTTTCCGGAATTATATTCTTTGCTGTACCGCCATGAATTTCACAAACAGAGATCACAACATTATCGAGGGCATCAATTTGCCGAGTGATGATACTTTGAATGGCCATTACAGCATTTGAGGCAGCCAATATAGGGTCACAACCCGTGCGGTGAGGATACGCTCCATGACCACTTGCTCCAATAATTTTAACTGTAAAGAAATCAGAGGAAGCCATGTATGCTCCTTCTCTCAGGGCTATTTCGCCAACTTTATAAAAGGAATGCCCGTGAATACCAAAAATATAGTCGACCTTGGGGTTATCAAGCACACCTTGTTCTATCATATATTTTGAGCCATCCAGGTTTTCTTCCGCTGGCTGAAAAAGCAGCTTCACTGTTCCAGAAAATCGGTCTTTCATATTTACAAGTATTTTAGCTGCGCCCAACAGCATGGCTGTATGGCAATCGTGGCCACAAGCATGCATTATACCGGGAACAATAGACTTATCTGGAACATCTGTCGTTTCCTGAATTGGGAGAGCATCCATATCTGCGCGAAGTGCCGTAACCTTCCCTCCCCCTTTTTTCTCCCCCTCAATAATGCCTAAAACTCCCACATTTGAACCAAGAGGAACCATCTCTATTCCCATTTTTTCTAGCTCAGATTGAACAAGAATTGTGGTCGCAACTTCTTCCATACTGAGCTCCGGTTCTCGGTGTATTTTGCGTTTTATCTGAACAATATATTCTTTTAAATCAAATGATTTCTGAAGGATTTCAGAAGCCAAAAAAGATCGCCGCCCCTTCACAATTGAATTATAGGATAATAAGTTTTTTAGGAAACAATGTGATGATTTCTTTACCTGACTCTGTCAACATCATAAGGTCTTCAATACGAACTCCGAACGTACCTTCGAGGTAAATTCCAGGTTCTATACTAAAACAATTCCCCTCCACAAGGGGGAAATCATTTCCTTGAGATATATAGGGGGCCTCATAGCCATCCATGCCTATCCCATGCCCCAAACGATGATTAAACGCTTCACCATACCCATGTTTCATAATAATATCTCGAGCTGCGCTATCAATATCTCTTGGAATAGCGCCAATTTGAACTTTCTCCTCTGCCGCAAGTTGAGCTTCTAAAACAATTTCATAGATCTTTCTCTGCTCATCTGTTGGAGTTCCAACAAAAAAAGTTCTCGTCATATCGTGACTATATCCATCATACCATCCGCCCGAATCGACCATTACAATATCTCTCTCTTGCACTACACGGTTATTATCTCTTGCATAGTGAGCCTTCCCGCTGTTGGGCCCCGTGCTAACGCCAGGAATACGGGGAGACCCTCCATGGGATTCGTGGAAATTCATAACGAATCTCACAATATCGCTCTCATATATACCCGGCCGAATATAGGCTGAAACAGCTTCCATCATTTTGTCATTCATAGAAGATGCTTTTCTCATGAGCTCTAGTTCTTTTTTATTTTTTATGGATCGCATAGGCGCGAGAAGAGAGAAGCCATTGACACACTCTATGTCTAGTCCCTTAACAGCTTCAATCATATCGCATGCTTCAATCCCTCTAGTGAAAGCAATTCGCGAAGAATTAGTTAAGCCTACGCAATGAAGCCCTTGCTTAAAAGTATTTTGGAACCAGTCATCATCACTCCACTCCAAAACAGGAATATCATCCTCAATCCTCTTCACATCAGCCCGAAGAAGAGAAGGACATAAGAAAAAGCTTTTCCCTTCTTTCGTAATAAGGGCACCTTTTAAGCGGGAATCTGGATGAAAATCCAATCCAGTTACATACTTCAAATCAGAGGAAGGAGCAAGGAAAACAGCATCTAACTCTTTCTGGTTCAATAACTCTACCAGCCTTTGGAAACGGTTATAATTCACCATTTTGCCCTCCTATATTTGTATAGTGTTAAGGTTATAAATATCGAAAGGGGAACGAGCTATATCCACCACATTGTACTTAAGTATGAATTTAAAAACCCTGCTTCGCCCTGAAAAAAAGGGACGAAGCAGAGCAATTGGATACGTAAATCTTAACTTAGGAACTAATCCTTTAAAGCTATATTCCCGAGGTAATTCAATCGGCCATCATAAAAATCTTCAGCCCCTACTAGATCTTCTCTTACACCATACAGTTCGTTAGGCACTGCAAGAACAACAAAAGGATGGAGTTCATCCAGCCGATCCCATATTTTCTGGAAAAGAACCTTTCGCTCTTCTTTATCCACTGTAACATTTACTGTATCTATATAATTATCAAGGGTCTCATCTTTTAACCCCGACCAGTTAGTCGATCCAACGCTCGAAGAGTGGAAAAGAGGGAGCCAGTACTGTCCAGCATCCCGGTTAGTTTGCATACCCCATCTGCCAATAAAAAGGTCGTGTTTGTAATTCTTCACTTGCTCATCAAATACCCCAGATTCAAAAACCTGGATATTAACTGTAATTCCAACCTGAGCAAGCATGGACTGAATTACTGTTGCTCCATTAACCTGATCCTGGAAATTACTAACCCATAGCTCCAACGTCATCCCCTTGGGATAGCCTGCTTCCTTCAGAAGTTCTTTTGCCCTCTTAACATCACAAGCATACGTTTTTGTCACATTCGGAGAGAATGTGCTTGCAGAAAGGATTGGGCCTGCAGGAACGATAGATTTATTCTGATAGACTACAGCGTTATAGGCTTCCTTGTTCATCGAATATTCAATAGCAAGGCGCACGCGAGGATCATCAAGAGGTTTCTTTTGAGCGTTCATTCCAAGATACGTAAGTACAAGGCCAGGCGCTTCTACAACTTTTGCTTTAGAGGATTCGTCTAACCGTACACAATCAGAGGGCGGTACAGCATAGATCATATCAACTGTGCCTGTTTCCAAAGCAATAACACGGCTACTATCATCAGGAAGGACAAGGAAAGTTAGATTTTTAAAGTTAGGTTTCTTGCCATGATAATCTTCAAAAGCTGTAAGCTCCAAACGCTCACCTTTCAACCAACTCTTAAACTTGAAGGGACCCGTCCCTACTGGATTTCGGAAATAATCCTCGCCAGCTTCTTCAACTGCCCTTTTGCAATATATGCTTGCATAAGGATGCTTCATAGATTCAAGCCAGCCACCTACAGGACCACGAGTTTTTACAATCACCGTGTATTTATCGATAATCTGGAACCCGTCTGGATCAATAAACTTACCTTTGGAACCGGCAAATACAGATTCAGATGACGTGGCTCGTTTGAGAGAGAAAACAACATCTTCTGCCGTCAACTCATCACCATTATGAAATTTCACGCCTTTTTTCAAATAGAACTTGTATGTCTGGTTATCCAATATCTCCCAGCGCTCAGCCAAAATAGGTACAAGCTCCTTGGTCTTGCCATCCACAGTAACAAGCGGCTCATTAATATGCTTGATAACTGCAAAAGACATTGTGTCCAATGCCTTCTGAGGATCAAGGCCCTTTGCATCTCCAGGAAGACCGAGAGTAAAAGTCTCCATAGGGGCTGCAGTACAAACTGTCGCTAAAACCAAGACAAACAACAAAGAAAACACCATACGTAAGATTGTTTTTTTAGACATCTACATCACCATCCTTATCTTATTACTTCTATAAAAAACTAATCCTGCAAGTAAAGATCTCCCTGATAGTTAATCTACCCATCTGCAAAATCTTCCACATACCTACAAGATCTTTTCTGCCGCCATATATCTCGTCAGCAATCGCAAGAGGGGCAATGGGATGGACTTCATAAAACCTATCCCAAGCTTTTTGCAAAACCGCAGCACGTTTTCCAGAATCTACAGTTATTTGCGCCTGATTAAGAAGGGGCTCAAAAACAGGATTATTCATACGAGCCGATTTTGATAAACCGATAGCACCTGAACGGAAGAGACCTACCTAATATATTCCTGCATCGCAGTTTGCCTGCATCCCCCGGAAAACCCACAGAGAGAACGTTTGTTCCCACTGCAAAACCAGTCTTAGCCACTATCGTTAACATCATGATTGCAAAAAAAGCTTTTACCCTTCATATGCCGTCACTCCTTGAAAACATAATGGGTGCTACCAAGAAGAATTGACAAAAGCTTCTACACAACTATTCTCTAGAAACATCACTCATCCCGTAACAAAGCGTCAAGAGCTGCGCCTGCCATCACCTCCATACCGATAGGGATAGCCTTGTCATCAACATAAAAATCAACTGAGTGAGTTGGACAGTGCGGTCCCTCGGGAGTTCTGACACCTAAGCGGAAAAGCGCGCCGGGTGCTTTTCCCAAAAAGTATGCATAGTCTTCGCCCCCCATAGCCGGCGAAGGTAAATCCACCACACGTTTCACAGAATCCACATTTTGGCAGACTCGGCGAAGACGATTGACCCATTTTTTATCTACACATGTAGGAATTATTTCAGGCGTAATCTCCACTGTGACTTTTGCACGAAGTCCCTGCCCCACGCTCTTCGCTATTTCACAAACTCGGCGATGAAATAGCTCTTGCGTAGTTTTACGAAGATAACGAATAGATCCTTCAAGAACAACAGGACCGCCAATATAGGAATTAGATATTCCTCCTTCAATGCGGCCAAAGGTTACAAAAGCACAGTCAGTAGGGGCTAACTCCCGCGATCCCAAGCTTTGAAGAGTGGTCACTATAGTAGAGGCTGCAAGAATCGTATCCACTCCATAGTGAGGATATCCTCCATGGGCCTGTTTCCCTTCTACTGTTATTTTTAACTCGTCTACACCAGCAGTCATAAAATCATCCCGAACCCCTATTTCTCCCACATATATATCTGGAAGAGCGTGAAGGGCCAAAACCCCATCCACATGAGGGCTCTCCATTACACCTGCCTCTATAAACTCTTTCCCTCCACCTAATACTTCTTCTGCGTGTTGGAAAAAGAACTTTACGCACCCAGAAAATTGATCCCTCATCTCGCTAAGAAGCCAAGCTGTTCCAAGCAAAATAGCAGCATGAGAGTCATGCCCACAACCATGAAAAACTCCATCCTTTTTTGAAGCATATGGAACTCCAGATTGTTCTTGGATTGGCAGCGCATCAATATCAGCGCGAAGGCCTATACAACGTTTAGGGCCATCTCCTGTGCCATAAAGCTCCGCATAAACACCTGTCTTACTTCGACCAATTCTGCGAACCACATCCACATGAAAAGAACGTAGTTTTTTTTCGATCAACCTAGACGTTTCTACTTCACAAAAGCTTAGTTCTGGATTTTCATGGATTCTGTGTCTCCATTGGATAACATCATCCGATATCTCCCGAACTTTCTGTGCAAGAAATTCCTTCATGCCTCGGCCTCCGTTCCACAAAGGAGCCCTCTCTATGCAGTTTTGTCCTTCAATTGCTTTTGAATATAGGTTAAAGCCCGTCTATATGTACCTTCATCGGGACAATAAATCCGCAAAAGAGTTCCTCGTTCCCCCTTAAGAAGTATTGTTCGAAGAGCATCTACTGCCTGATAACAACGTACGTTGTTCCATGAAATTGCCTTCGTTACATTTCGCTTGGAAGCAACTGTAACGGGATCTGCTGGGAAGGGGCGCCAATGCACGCTGTCTTTCAGGGAAAAAAACTTTCCCCTCATACTTTCACTGTAAACCCTATCAACATCAAAACGATAGAGCACTATATAATGGTTTTGAAAGAGTAGAAAGGCAACAATCACAAAGGCTCCTGCTGCAAATGCAACAAGATAATTGGCAAAAATAACAGCAGTTCTCACGTAGACTCCAATCGTCACCCCACCCAAAAAAGATTGAACAAAAGTAACGAAAACGACTGCGATTCCCCATAAAATAGCCAGGGAAACACTTATATCCCACAGGATTAAAGGATTTGTTCCTATAGGCACACCTACAAACCAACGTACGTGTTCTAAAAATTGTTCTGGTTCTTGGCGTGTCGTGTTTCCCATAGCTCTCATTACTTATGACGTTCCAGATGTCGCGTAAAATGGCAAGAGACAAAATGCCCCGGCTCAATCTCAGTAAGGGTTGGAGTCTCCTTCTGACAAATTTCTTGGCGATAGGCACAACGGCCTTCAAATCTGCACCCTGATGGAGGATTAATCGGGCTGGGAACATCTCCTTCAAGCAAAATCCTTTTATTCTTGTTATCCAAGTCTATAACCGGCACCGCTGAAAGCAACGCTTGTGTATAAGGGTGAAGAGGTTCTTTAAAAAGCACTGTATTAACTGCCTTTTCTACAACCTGCCCCAGATACATAACAGCCACTTCATCAGAGACATAACGGACAACACTGAGATCATGAGATATAAAAAGATAGGTATAATCCCGCTCTCTCTGCAAGTCACCAAGAAGGTTGAGAATTTGAGCCTGAATACATACATCTAACGCAGATACTGGCTCGTCAAGAACAATAAATTCCGGATCAAGAGCAAGAGCTCGGGCTATTCCAATACGCTGACGTCGCCCTCCATCAAGTTCATGAGGGAAGGATGTGGCGAGACGCTCAGCAAGTCCCACAGTATCCATCAATGTTTTAATCTTGACATCCATTTCTTTTTTATCAGAGCACGCCTTATTGATTAACAAGGGTTCTGCAATCAGTTGCGACACTGACATTCTTGGGTTTAACGATGAAAAGGGGTCCTGAAATACTATCTGGGCTCTTTTACGGAACTCGCTTCTTTGTTCTTTATTAAATTTCAGAGCGTCTTCTCCGTCAAAAAGAACTTCCCCGCCTGTAGCTTCTATAAGGCCTATGACAACCCTTCCCAGAGTTGACTTTCCACATCCAGACTCTCCTACGAGCCCAAGGGTCTTCCCTTTAGGGATAGTAAGTGTTACGTCGTCCACAGCATGCAAAAGGCCTTTATGGACATTGAAGTATTTCTTAAGATGCTTGATATCAACAAAAGCTTCATTCGTTTCGATCTGTCCGCACACTATCGCCGACCCCCTTCAACACCCAATGGGAAATAACAATCAACAAAATGATTCGGCTCATACTCTTTCATACCACAAGCTTTTTTGTGACAAATATCCTGAGCATAAGGACAACGAGGAGAAAAACAACACCCTTTCGGCAGATCCGTTGGATCAGGTGGAAGTCCAGGTATGACTGCAAGCTTTTTACTAATATCGCTATCAAGTTTAGGAACAGCGTTAAAAAGACCTTGTGTATAAGGATGCATCGGTCTGCTGTACAGCTGACGAATATTGGAATACTCCACGAGACGACCTGCATACATAATCGCCACATCATCACAAATTTCAGACACAATTCCCAAATCGTGAGTAATAAGAATTAACGACGTCTTCACTACCGCCTGAAGCTCTTTTATGAGCTCTAAAACCTGTGCCTGAATAGTGACATCCAGAGCTGTAGTAGCTTCATCAGCGATGAGAAGGCTCGGCTTACAGGCGAGAGCAATAGCAATACCCACCCGCTGTCGCATTCCCCCAGAAAACTGGTGCGGATAATCTTTGGCCCTCTCCGTTCTGATCCCGACGAGCTGAAGCATTTCAAGAGCGCGTTTGTGCGCATCCTCTTTAGATAAACCCGAATGAAGAGAGATCATTTCCATAATCTGCTCTTCCACTGTCATAATGGGATTGAGAGATGACATGGGGTCTTGGAAGATCATGGCAATTCGATCACCGCGCACATGTCGCATTTCAGCTTCAGTCATCTTCATAATGTCCTGACCTTCAAAAATAATTTCGCCGTTTGTAACTTCCCCGGGAGGAGTCTGAATAAGCCGAAGCACAGCAAGAGCCGTTGTAGTTTTACCTGCTCCTGTCTCGCCTACAAGCCCCAGAGCT
The DNA here is from genome assembly GCF_002400205.1 of Aminobacterium sp. UBA4834. Classification (NCBI taxonomy): domain Bacteria; kingdom Thermotogati; phylum Synergistota; class Synergistia; order Synergistales; family Aminobacteriaceae; genus Aminobacterium; species Aminobacterium sp. UBA4834. The sequence goes on from NZ_DHFC01000014.1 coordinate 53,583, forward strand.
TTCCCCTTATGAAGAAAAAGGTTCAAATGGTTAACAGCCTCCACAACACCCGAGTCTGTATTAAAACGCACGGAAAGGTCTCGTATATCAAGAAGAGGAAGAGATTTATCATCAATCATGTCTGTCCACCTACCGTTTCTGTTTCGGATCAAGGGCATCCCGCAGACCATCACCAACACAATTCAAAGCCATAATGGTGATCATAATGGCCAAGCCAGGAGCAATGCTTAAATACGCACTGTTTCTCAGATATGGCCTTGCGGCTGAAAGCATCCCTCCCCATTCAGGGTAAGGAGGCTGAATACCCAAGCCAAGGAAACTCAAAGTAGCTGCAAAAAGAATAGCATTCGCCACACTGAGAGTAGACTGAACGATAAGAGGAGCCGCACAGTTCGGTAATATATAGAGCAAAATTATACGAGTATGACTGGCTCCCATAGCACGGGCTGCTTCTATAAATTCCATACCCTTTATGGAAAGTACCGAAGCTCTCGTGAGACGAGCAAAGCGTGGAATAGACGTTATGCCTACAGCCACCATCAGGTTAAATAAGCCAGGCCCAAGAGCAGCGGATATGACAATCGCTAAAAGGATAGTTGGAATAGCAAGCTGAATATCCATAATACGCATAAGGAAGTTATCTATTTTCCCACCGAAGTATCCGGCAATAGCTCCAATAGCTCCTCCCGCAATTAAAGAAATGGAAACAGCTATTAAGCCAACTTGCAACGAAACCCTAGAACCATAAATAAGCCGGCTCAACACATCTCGTCCGAACTCATCTGTTCCTAAAAGGTGGACTGCAGAAGGTGGTTTTCGAATCATCATGTAGTCCTGTTCAGCGTAACCATAAGGAGCAAGATGATCTGCAAATATTGCCATGCCTATTAATATGAGAAGGATAACGAGGCCAAGAATAGCTAAGTAATTCCTCCGCAACCTTATAAGCGTGTATTTCATCATAGAATTATTCTTCAACATCTGACTCTTCCACCTCTATTTCACATGAATCCGTGGGTCGACAAAAGCATAAAGGATATCCGCTGCCAAATTAACAAAACAGAAAGCTATAGAGATAAACAGCACTCCACCCTGAATAATAGGGTAATCACGCATGTTAATAGCCTCCAGCATCAATCTTCCCACTCCAGAGATGGAAAAAATAGCCTCTGTAACAATAGAGCCTCCCAGAAGCATTCCAAACTGCATACTGATAATGGTAAGAATTGGGATCATAGCATTGGGCAAGGCGTGACGCATAATAACTATGCTTTCCTTTTGTCCTTTAGCTCGAGCAGTACGAATATAATCGGAGCGAATAACCTCCAACATGCTCGATCTGGTTATTCTGGCAAAGAGAGCCACTGCCGATCCGGACAAAGTAATGATAGGCAAAACCATTTGGCTTGCTGAATCAAATCCCATGGAAGGCAACCATCCCAAATGCACGGAAAAGGCGAGGATGAAAAGAAGGCCCGTCCAAAAGGTAGGCATGGAAACACCGAGTAAAGTTACAAGAGTCGTGATACTGTCTAACAAAGAATACTGACGAATTGCACAAATAACCCCCAATGGAATTCCCACTAGTGTACTAAAAGCGACAGCCCAAAAAGCGAGCTTCATAGTAACTGGTACACGCGAGGCCAATTCCATGGAGACAGGGCTCTTCATTGCATAGGAATAACCAAGATCTCCGTGAAAAACTGCCTTATAAAGATAGCGCCCCAATTGCACGAAGAAAGGGTCATCCAAACCATGCTCAGCGCGAAACGCTTCTATAGTCTCAGGAGTTGCTTCCTGACCAAGAGCAATTCGTGCCGGATCTCCAGGAGTAAAATAGAGAATTGTGAAGAGAATGATCATAACGCTCAGAACTACAGGTATAAGTAACAATATCCTCCGAATCACGTACCTAAGCACAGACAACCACCCCTCACCAAAAGTATAATTTTAGAGTGTATGGAATTACAACATAATCTGTATCTTATACATTACATTAGAATGCATTCTTCGTTTCCCACGCCGAGAAACAGGGGCAACATAAAACACCTGTGCTTTTCCATTATCTAACTTCCTTCTTCAACGCCTCTTAGCACCGTTCTCTCTGAGCCGCTATCCACATTTTATTAAGAGATATTTCTTTAATAAAGGCACAGCTGAACATAGACATGAAAAAGAACATGGCGCCTTCAAATACTTCCTTAAAGGAGTCATTTGTCTTAAAATGCTGTATCTGATGCGTGAGATTTTGACCGTGGTCGACCGGTCGACCACGGTTGGAGTATAATCTACCACCACAAGCGCATGAGGTCAAATGTTAGAGAGCCCTAACAGAAAGACAAAAAACGTGGCAAGTTGGAGGCCTTTTATTAAAAAAGTCAGGTTTAACCATTGTAACAACTGGAAAAAATGCATTCTAGATGAAAAAACAAAAAGGAGAAGGAAGCTTCTTATGAGCTCCCCTCCCCCACGTTTTCTACCTCTTATAAGTTTTCTCTACTTTTTATTTTTAGCAGGCAAATGTATCGATCGCCCTAAAACTGCAAGCGCACCTTCCCCCAAAGCTTCTCCAACGGTAGGATGGGCGTGGACAGTAGAAATAATTTCCTCCACAGTAGCCTCAAGGCGAAGCGCCAAGGCTCCTTCCACGATAAGATCTGTCGCTCGCGGCCCAATAATGTGAACTCCCAAAATTTCTCCGTATTTTTCATCTACCACATATTTCACCAGACCATCAAGTTGGTTCATTATGACACATTTCCCATTATTAATGAGAGGGAAACGCCCCACCTTTACCTGAAAACCCTGCTCTCGAGCTTGGCGCTCAGTCATGCCTACTGCAGCTATTTCCGGAGACGTGTAAATAGTGCTTGGAACTGTTTTATAATCTATTTTAACTCTATGCCCCATAGCGTTTTCAGCAGCTACCATTCCCTCATGAGAGGCTACATGAGCTAACATAATAGGAGAAGCACAGTCTCCAATCGCATAAATATTGGGGACATTGGTCTCTAGAAAAACATTTACACCTATTCGGCCTCGTACAGAGGAGACCCCTGCTTTTTCTAATCCAAGGTTTTGGGTAAAGGGATGTCTCCCTACTGCTACCAAAACCTTTTCAGCCTCGATCGTCAACGTTTCCTCTTCGTTTTCTACAAAAACAGTAAGCCCATTTGTTCTTCTATGGACACCTGTTACTTTCGACGATGTATAAAAGACAACGCCATCCCTGGCAAGCACCCCCTTAATAATTGCAGCTACTTCTTCATCTATGTTAGGCAAAATATCTGGCAACATTTCTACCACCGTTACCTTGCAACCTAGAGAGGAATATATAGAAGCAAATTCCAGTCCGATCACCCCGCCGCCAACTACAATCATAGAAGATGGAACACTTTCCAAACGTAAGGCCTCGTTACTCGTAATTACTCCCGGGAGGCCAAATCCGGGAACAGGTGGAATGGTGGGTTCCGAACCTGTTGCTATGATAAAAATGTCTCCTTCAACTATCGATTTTTCCCCTTGAGGAGATGTTACTTCTACTGCTTTAGGGGAGATAAATTCTGCTTTCCCTTCTAAAACAAGAACCCCATTAGATTTCAACAGGACACTAACTCCACCTACCAGTTGTTCCACTACATGATTTTTTCTTTCCATAAGTTTCTGCCAATTTACAGAAACCTTCTCTACTTCCAACCCCAATATATCTCCGTCATGCAAAGCTGTATAAAGTCCTATTGTATGAAGTAGTACTTTTGTAGGAATACACCCAACATTCAGGCACACTCCGCCAAGGTATCTTTTCTCTATGAGGGTTACATGGGCTCCGAGCTGAGCAGCTCGAATAGCCGCTACATATCCGCCAGGCCCCCCTCCAATAACCACGACTTCCTTTTCGGAAGATGAAGAAGGGCTTGTTAGAGCGGGAGTCTCTTCTTCACGCGTTTTTTTCTTTTGGCGAAGAGAGGAAATATCTTCTCCTTTGTCTGCAAGAAAAGCTACGGGAGCCGAAACAGGTACCACTCCCCCACATGAAACTACAACAGATGCGAGGAAACCGCTTTCAGGAGCTTCCACCTCGAAAGTCAATTTGTCTGTGCCCACAACGAAAAGGACTTCCCCTTTCTTAACCCAATCCCCTTCTTTTTTCTTCCACTCTAAAATAGTACCTTCATTCATTGTTAAGCCAAGTTTAGGCATGGTCACTGTATATGCCATGAGTTGCCATAAGCCTCCTTATATTTCCTACAAAAGAAGCAAGTAGGGGTTCTCCGCTAATTCTTTTATTCGAGCTATAAACTTCGCGGCATCGGCCCCATCCACTAAACGGTGATCAGCAGATACAGATAAGGTAGAGATAGGAAGAACCTTAATTTCTCCACCAACGACCACTGCTTTTTCTACAATAGCATTTATGCCGAGAATACAAGCTTCTGGTGGATTAATAATGGGAGTAAAGCTATGTACACCAAACATCCCTAGATTGGTAATTGTAAAAGTTCCTCCCTGCATCTCCTCTAACTCAAGTCTATTTGATCGCGCTCGCTCCACAATATATGAAGATTCCAGAGCTATTTGCAGAAGACTCTTATCTTGAACTGCCTTTATGTTGGGAACAACCAGTCCACCCTCAACGGCAACAGCCAAACCTATGTTCACATTTTCATGCAGAACAACTTCTTGCTCTTCTAAACTAGCATTTGTCATGGGGAACTCTAAAAGAGCCTGAGCACAAATTTTCATAAAGATATCATTAAAAGATATCTTTATTCCCCTCTTTTCTATCCCCTTATTCATCGTCTGTCTCATAGTTATGAGTTGGGAGAAATCTACATCCATGTTATAGGTCACACTAGGAATAGTCGTAGCGGAAAGAAGCATCCTCTCCCCTATAACTTTCCGCATATTTGTTAGAGGAATCCGTTTTCCTATCTGAGCCGAAGCAAGAGATTTTTTAGAGGAAAGCAAAGCAGCCGCCACATCCTCCTTCATGATACGACCCTCTTTGTCTATGGTAGCCAAATCCACTCCTAAATCTGAAGCCATCTTACAAGCTGCAGGGGAGGCTTTAGCTCCACGAACCAGAGGAACTGCCTGGGAAAACGCCACCACATCTTTTTTTACAACACGCCCCTCTGGTCCTGTTCCTTTTATCTCTGATATATCAATTCCAAGATCACGAGCTGTTTTTTTTGCAAGGGGAGAAGCTTTTACTAATCGGGTAGACACAGAGGAAGATATATCCATACTATCGCGAGAGCCACTCTTTACTATATCTTTTTCTTCTAAAAGGGACGTGTAATCTTCCCCTACTTGTCCCACAACAGCCAGGGGTGTCCCCACCGGAACGTCTTCATGTACGTGCACGAGTATTTTTAGTAGAACTCCTTCTTCTGGTGATTCCACGTCAAAAGTCAGTTTATCGGTAGCAACAACAAAGAAAGGCTCCCCCTTAGCTATCGATTCCCCTTCTTTTTTCTTCCACTCCGCAATGCTTCCGCTATTCATAGTCAGCCCTAATTTAGGCATAGTAACCAGAGTAGCCATCATGACCCTCCTTATGGGACCTTAATATAGGCCAAACGCCTTTGGTAAAAAAGTAGATAGAGATGGGAAAAGCATTAAAACTAAAAGGGCAAGAATTGATGCAAAGATAAGAGGGAAAGCCGGCTTGCTAATCTGTTCCATAGTTAAATTACTAATATTTGCACCCACGTAGAGATTGACTGCTACAGGAGGCGTTACTTGTCCAATAGCGAGATTTACTGTCATAATGACACCAAACCAAATAGGATCCCATCCAAAATGAGCCATTATAGGAACGAGAATAGGGAGGAAAACATAATATATAGAAATTGCATCGAGAATCATTCCTGCGAAAAGTAAAATCACATTTATCAATAGAAGGATAATAAAAGGGTTGTCTGAAAGGCCAAGCAAAAGAGCGGCTGCTTTATCGATAAGTCCCACAGTTGCTCCTACCCAGGAATATAACCCGGCACACGTTACAACAATCATGACCACCGCCGTAGATATTACAGTAGAAGAAAGAATTTCAAACATAATCTTAATAGTAATAGTCTTATATACAAAAACTCCCACAAAAAGACCATAAAAAACCGCCACAGCAGCAGCTTCTGTGGGCGTAAAAATTCCTCCGTAAATACCTCCAAGAATAATTATTGGAGTAAGTAGTCCCCAAAAAGACTCTTTAAAGGCTCGGATGAGAGCTTCTTTGCCACCCCGCGGGGTACCCCTATAACCATGTTTTTTACTGATAAAATACACAAATATCATCATAAAAATAGCCACAACAATTCCAGGGATAACCCCTGCGGCAAATAAAGCACTCACAGATGTTTCTGTCACAACGCCATACACTATAAAAGCAATGCTCGGAGGAATAACAATAGCTAATCCAGATGCCACCGAAACCACAGCTGCTGCAAACGCCTTATCGTATCCTGCAATTGCCATTCCCGGGATAAGAATCAATCCAATAGCAGCTACTGTGGCAGGACCAGAGCCACTTACAGCTCCCCAGAACGTAGCTACTCCTACCGTAGCTATTGCTAAACCACCAGTAACCGACCCTACAAGCTCTTTAATGAGTTGGATAATTCTCTCGGCAATTCCAGCTTTTTCCATAATAATGCCAGCCAGAATAAAAAAAGGGATGGCTAACAAGGGGAATTTAGCAATACCAGCAAAAAAATTATAGGAAATCATTTGATATCCTAGTCCCCAGAACCATGAAACCGCTAAAGCAGCCCCACCTAATGCAATAGCAATGGGAAAACGGAAAAGAAGAGGAATAACAAAAAGGATAAGAGACCATAAGGCAGGATCTTTCAAAATAGCATGCATACTCTAATCCCCCCTAATATTGGTGGTTTTTATAAGCTTCTAAGGTATATTGCGCCATTCGTATGATAATGAGCACTGAAAAAACTGGCGTTGCGATAGTATATATCCAAACTGGAATATCCAGAGATTCAGTAGTAACATTCAGGGCTATTTCATCAACAACTTCGATGTATCCTAAATAAGCCAAAATACCAAAAAAGAGCATTGTAGCCACAGAGGAACAAAGGAAGAAAAAGGCTCGTTTTTTCTCTGAAAACCGCTCATAAAAAAAGGTCATGCTCAGATTAGCCCCTTTTCTAAAAGCCAAAGACGTTCCGAGCATTACAAGCCACACAAAAAGATTAACTTCCAATTCTTCGGTAAAGGAAAGAGAATATTTTATAAAATAGCGTGTTACAACATTGAGAAACGCAACGCTTACCATAATCATCAACATTACAGACCCTACAACTTCTTCAAAGTGATTCCATATTTTTTTCAGCATAAGGCAAACAGTCCTTTCCTTTCTGAAAGAGTGGGAGGGTGAAAAAATCTCCCCTCCCATCTATTCTTCTAAGAAGAATCTTGAAGCTTTTTAAAACGCTTACTTCACAGAAGCCATGTCTTCTTCTGCAACCTTTACAAGATCTTCTCCTATTTTGCTCTTCCAGGCATCGAAAACAGGTTGTGTTTTCTCTACAAAGGCTTTTACCTGATCAGCATTGAGGCGAACTATTTCCATTCCCAGGCCTTCAAGATGCTTGTAAGGCTCTGTTACTTCAGGCAACTCATTGATGTTCTTGAGATATTCATAAGATTCCCCGTCATCAAGACCAACGCGTGACAAGGCTATCTGATATTTCGAAGCCTCTGCTACACATTCCAGAATGAGCTTCTGATCTTCTGGACTGAAAGATTTCCAAATGTTGTTGTTTACAGCATACATAAGGGGATCTACTACATAGTGCCAATCGGTGAGATATTTATGGAATTCATTGACTTTGTAGGGAAGAATAACTGAATTAATGGGGTTTTCTTGTCCATCCACAACACCTTGCTGGAATGCTGTTACAGCTTCTCCCCAGTTCATATTAATAGGATTGGCCCCCAGGGCCTTGAAAATATCGAGGTACAGAGGGCTGCCTACAACGCGAATTTTCATACTTGCCATATCTTCAGGCTTTACTATGGGACGAATGCCATTAGTCAGTTCTCGGAACCCATTTTCTCCCCACCCTAAGACTGTAACGCCTTTTTTCTCCAAAGCATCAGCTATCATCTTTCCTGACTTTCCAGCCTCCATGGCATCAAGAGCTTTATAAGGATTTGGTTGGCTGGAAATAAAGAAAGGAAGGGCAAAAAGGTTTAGTTCTGTTGCTTGAGGAGACCAATTTATGGTGGAAGAAAGAGCAAAATCTGCAGCCCCATTTCGAACAATCATAAACTCAGATGTCTGTTTCCCCGCCATGAGTTGGGCTGAATAGTAGACTTTAACGTTTATCTTTCCGCCGGACTTTTCTGCCAACAACTCGGCAAACTTCCCAGCGCCCTTACCCCACGCACTTTGAGCGGCTACATTAACACTCATTTTATACTCGTCTTTATACGCAGCAAGAGCTGGAACAGCAAGACCGCAAACAAGAACAACCAGGGTTAATAAAGCTACCAGTTTTCGCATTTATACGCCCTCCTGTTATAAAAGTTGTGATACGTTGTGTAGCAGAAAACACTACTCTTAATTTCCCTCTCCCCTTTCACCCCCCCTGTAAACGCTACTGACCTTAAGCTGGAGAATATAGCCATCACTTATTTTCTATTGCGAAAAAGCTTGAACAGAACAAACCCCGTCTCTTCATCAAAAGACCGAACCATACGGACCGTTTCAAAAACGCTAATCACCACTTCCATAGTGGCAAGTACCCTGTTTCTTCCAGAATCTACAAAATGTCCTGCATGAGGTCTCATATCTGAATCAGCAACAGAACCATGAAGATGAAGAGCCACTGTACCATCCTCATTCTTCCCAATAATACCCTGAGCCCCTATAAACTCGAGAGGTCCTGCTATATACAGAGGATCCAGATAACGAGCCTGCCCCTTCTCATCTTTTGCTACGCAAACCATCGTAGCTTCCTCAAGACTGCCTATCATGGAAGTAATAGCCCCTGACTCCACTTCCATTTTTTCGCACAAAGCTATCAACGATTGAAAAAAATCTTCACCAGGACCAAATCGCGCAACTACAATCCTCGAAAGAGCCGTCGATTCTGCCTTCACTACATCATCCTCCATCAAAATATTTGCTTGATAGCTTTATAAATTTTATCTGAAGTAACTCTGTAGGCTTGTTCTAACGGCCGAGCGAAGGGGATGGGTGTAAAAGGTGCTCCTATGCGAACAATAGGTGCATCAAGATAATCTAGGCCCTCCTCCGCTACTATGGCAGCTATTTCTCCTCCAACGCCCCCCTGTTTCACGGCTTCATGGGCAATAGCAAGACGACTTGTTTTGGCCACTGAGTTGAGAATCGTTTCTTTATCAATAGGAGAAATGGTTCGAAGGTCTATAAGCTCGACACTAATACCATCTTTCTCGAGTTTTTCAGCGGCCTGAGCTGCTAAATGCATAGTGTTGGAATAAGATATAAGAGTTAGATCTGTCCCCTTTTTTACTACCTTCGCTTTTCCTATAGGAGTAATGTACTCTTCTTCAGGAACGTCCCCTTTCATACTGAATAAAGCCTTATGTTCAAAATAAATTACAGGATTATCGTCACGAATGGCAGCTTTCAAAAGCCCTTTGGCATCGGCTGGGTTAGATGGGATTACCACTTTGAGCCCCGGAACATGCTGGAACCATGCCTCTATACTCTGAGAATGCTGAGCTGCAGCCTGATTAATCAAGCCATCAGGAGCCCGGAGAACCATGGGCATTGTTTTCTGGCCTCCAAACATATAATGAATTTTTGCCATCTGGTTATATATTTCATCCATACATACGCCCATAAAATCGGCGAAATGCATATCAGCTACAGGACGCATTCCTGCCAGAGCCGCTCCCACAGCTGCTCCCACTATGGCTGTTTCAGAAATAGGCGTATCGATAACTCGCTCCTTGCCAAACTTGTTGGGAAGCCCTTTAAATTGACCAAAAATTCCTCCCTGACGGGCAATATCTTCTCCCATAACAAAGACCCTCTCGTCGCGGGTCATTTCTTCATCCATTGCTTCCAGAGTTGCCTGAGAAAATGTGAGCATTTTCACTGTCTTCACCGCCTTATACGTAAAGATCTTCAAAAAGCTCTGATGGATCAGGTTCAGAAGCATTTTGGGCAAAAAGAATTGCCTCGGCAATGGACTGCTCCACAGACTCTTCGATTGACTCTAATTCCTCTAAAGACATTGATCCAGACTTTGTAACCCTCTCCATAAAACGAGGGATCGGATCAGTCTCATCAAAAACCTTCTGTACTTCCTCTTTTGTACGATATTTTTCTGGATCCCCTACAAAGTGCCCTTTAATTCGATACGTTTTTGCTTCTAAAAGTGAAGGGCCTTCACCGCTCCGAGCCCGCTCTACCAACTCTCTGGCAGCCTCATACACAGCAAATACATCATTCCCATCTACAATAACGCCAGGCATAGAGTACCCTTGAGCACGATCTGCAATGTCTTCCACAGACGTAGTAGTGCGGTAAGGAGTTGTTGAGGCCCATTGGTTGTTTTCACACACAAAAATAACCGGGAGCTTCCAAGCTGCTGCCATATTCGCAGCTTCATGAAAAGTCCCCCGGTTCGAAGCTCCATCACCGAAAAAAACAACGGAAACACCCTGGGTTTTCTGCATTTTTTGCGCCAGCGCTGCTCCTGTAGCAAGGGCAAAGCCTCCGCCAACAACTCCATTAGCTCCCAACATCCCTACGCTAAAATCAGCTATATGCATAGAACCTCCCTTACCTTTGCAATAGCCAGCTTTTTTTCCAAAAATCTCTGCCATCATTTGCTTGAGCTGAGCACCCTTCGCTATAGTATGACCATGTCCCCTATGGGTACTCTGGATATAATCGCTTTTACGAAGATTTGCCATAACACCTGCAGCTACAGCCTCTTCCCCAATATACAAATGGACAAAACCAGGAATTTCTCCTGCAAAGAAGAACTCCTCGACTTTCTCTTCAAAGTGCCGAATTTTTACCATGGTTTCATAAAAAAAACGAAGAGTGTCTCGGTCAAATTCTTCAATGGGAATTGATGGTTCTTTTCGAACCGCTTTGGCACACATATCAAGCCCTCCCCTAATATTGATAAATTAAATTGATTCTTTATTTTTTAAAAAAATATAAGAATTATTACAAAAATTATTATTTAAATATCAATGTATACATAAAATCCGTATATAAACCCGCATGGCTTCCTTTGTCAGGTTCATTAAGAGAGAAGATTTTTCTTCCCAGTAACCATATGAATATGCATGGCTTCTGCTGCTGCATCCCCATTATTATTCCGCAAAGCCTGCACAATATCACAATGTTGTTGATAAGACCGTTCTACTGTCCCCGGTCCCTTTAAAACATTTACACCTACTGAGAAAAAACGATCTTGAACTCGTTGTGAAGTGGAAATAATGAGAGAGTTGGCATAAACAGATATGAAATAATCATGAAATGCTCGATCATATACCAAGTATTCAGCCACATTATTCCTATCCATGGCTTCTTTTTGAAGGGTTAAATTCCGATCTATTTCCTGGAAATGATCTTTTTTTAGGAAAGGGAGTACGTTTCTGATAACAAATTCCTCTATGGCCATTCGCAAGTCTAATATTTCATTTGCTTCTAGGAGGGTTATATCTCGCAGGACAATGCCTCGATTCGGAAATATCTCTATATACCCCTCCATTTGAAGTCGCTGAAGAGCTTCTCGTATAGGAGTTCGGCTCATATGTAACATTTTGGCCAAAGAGTTTTCAGAGATGTCATGATTCTGAATATACTCTTTATCAAGAAGTAACTTTCTTATTTTTTCGTAAGCCACATCTTTTTTTCGTTGCCCGAGCATGGGAACGCCCCCTAGAATCAGGTTAGTCTGTAGCTTGCATACAAGTAACATACAACTTGTACACTAAAAATGTACAACGACCATTTACCTTATGTCAAGAGCCCCATGCCCTTTAATTCTAAAGTCTAAAGAATGGACATTTAAGCAGTTTAAACAAGACAAAAACAAGTTTTAACGATTGTGGATCATATTGTTAAGTTTCAACCCAATTTTCAAGAAAGAAATCTCTTTCTCCTTAAAGATTTCCATATCTTCCTTATATTGAACTCGAGAATATTCCTTTGCTCCACAGCTCCGCTCATAAAGTCGCTGAGAGATCTCTTTTAAGAAAAAGACAGCCTCCATCATTCCAGAGATATACGCCCTCTGGAGTATGAGAAACTGGCCATCGATAGTTTTATTATCAGGTCGAAGTTCTCGTATTTTTTCTCGAACTTCAGCAAGCTGGCGACAAATATCCCCTAATCTCCCACACGTTTCTTTATAATCTACTGGGCAAAAAATGCCAGGAATAGGAATGACTTTTCGAAGAGAGGGCTTAAAAAGGTCTTCCTGTATTTCCATATACTCTTGCAATAATTTATGAGTACATTGAGCTATAGAAAGAGTCTCTGTCTCCATAAAAGAGCATCTCCTCTCCATTACTGTTTACGGGGTTATTAATAAATCCAGTTCTTTCTTCAAATCTGAAAAATTCTGTCTCAGTTCCTTTAAGATTTCTTCTCCTGCTGCAGGGGTAAGTTTAAGACGGCTTGCACGTAGTCTTTCTCTTTTTTCTTTAAGATCTTCTATAACAGACTTTACAATAGTTTTAGACTCGCTATCGAGGCTCCCCATATTTGCTTCTCCCGCAGCAATAACTTCTTCTGCGAGAAGAAGAGTCCGATCTACTTCCTCTACGAGACCTTCTGTGCCAGCAGGACCTTGGGGGAGAGGTTTCGTCGATAACGACGTTTCTTTAAAAATAACAAAACCTAGCACAACAATACAGGCGATAAAAGCTGTAGTGATATAAACTTTTTTCATTAGTTCCTCCTGCTACTCTAGATATTTATATTGTAGTATATATCCATAAAAACAAAAAAGGCCCCTTCTAAGAGGCCTCACAATATTTTTCACTTCCTATTTTCGGCTCCCCGGTTTTTGCCATGGAATCCCCTTCGCACAATAAGGACACTCCTCCGGTCTATATACAGGGAAAGAGACATTCCAGAGAGAGAGCGGTTCGTGGGGTAATATATGTTTTCCACCACTTCTGTTAACTATACAAGCCGTAGCAAGCCATCGTGCCCCTCCGTTCACGAGGAAATTTCCTACCTCCTGCACAGAACCACCAGTAGTGATTACATCTTCTACCACAAGCGCACCTGCCTTTTCTGGGAACGGGAAACGTCGCAATTTCATCTTCCCTTCTTCCCTTTCGCAAAAAATGAAAGGAATATTAAGGGCACGAGCTACTTCATGACCAATAATAAGTCCTCCTAAAGCCGGTGCCACTACAATAGTGGGCTGTAGCTTTTCTGCAAGCCGCGCTATTTCCTGGGCTGCAAAAGCAGCGTATGCGGGGAATCTTAGTAAGAGAGCACACTGCAAATAATTAGAACTATGAAGGCCGGAAGAAAGAAGGAAATGTCCTTCTAAAAGCGCTCCACTATCTCGCATCATTTCTTGTATCCGTTCTTGTACTAATCCTCGCTGCATATTATTGCCCCCTCTATCTCCTTCAATATAGCACGTACCGCTTCTTGCCTATTTTCTGCCCGAAGAATGGGGCGGCCTACCACTAGATAATTGGCCCCGCTTAACACGGCTCCCCGTGGGGTTGCCGTACGAACCTGATCATCAGATCCTTTTGAAGGACGAATTCCTGGCACTACTTTTATAAGTTTTCGCCCTGAAGTTTTATTGATAAGAGGAAGATCCAGAGGAGAACAGACAAGGCCAGGGATACCAACTTCGGCACAGACTTCCGCCCGGGCCCGTAAAGCTTCCTGCAATGGACAACCCGGAGCTACTTCCTGCCACATTTCTTCATTCATGCTCGTCAGGACTGTTACGCCCAAGAGCAACATGGAACTGCCCACTCTATCTCGTCCTTCCAAAGCTTCTTCAAGCATGGCACGTCCTCCTGCGCTATGAAGAGTCAAAGCCCATATTCCTTCTCCAGCCAACGCTTCTACTCCCATCCGTACGCTATTGGGAATATCATGCATCTTCAGATCTAAGAATATTTTATATCCCATCTTCATGAGACTATGTAAAAATTGAAGCCCACCTTTGGCATAAAGTTGGTGCCCCACTTTTATACGATGTAGAACACTTTTGAGGGAAGAGGCTGTGTGTAGGCCTTCTTCAATAGTATCTACATCCAAAGCTAAGATCAGTCTATCACTAGGATTAACCATTTATACCTCTCCTTTCTCTCGCCGGGCTTGGCCACGGAGGTCCCGAAGATGCTCTATATTGCGATCATTTACATACTTCAACAATCCCTCACAAATCCGCTTTGGTGTTTCCGCATGAACAAACATAGACGTCCCTATCTCTACTGCGCTAGCGCCAGCAAGAATCATGGAAAGAGCATCTTGCCATGTAGCCACTCCTCCGCACCCCACGACTGGCAAGGAAACAGCCTCGCATACTTGCCACACAAGACGGAGAGCAAGAGGGAAAACAGCTGGCCCTGAAAAACCAGCAAAAACTCTTTCAAATACAGGACGGCACGCATTAACATCAATAGCCATGCCCAACCACGTATTAGCCACAACCAGACCATCAGCGCCAGCTTCCTCAGCAGCCTTAGCAACTGCTACTATATCAAGAGCCTGAGGGGTCAATTTAACTAACAGAGGACCGGGCCATGCTTTCCGAGCTGCAGCTACTGCTTGAAATGTAGATTCTGGGGATAAACCCCAAGCCATACCATCACCATCTACGTTGGGGCAAGAAATATTTAGTTCCACCCCACAAGTAATCTCTCTTTTAGCCGCCAAAGCATCAAGGGTTTTCTGGGTATCCCCTATGCTTTCCATAACAACATTTACAAAAAAAGGCATGCCTCCTTCTTGAATGGAAGGAAGATTATGAGCAAGAAAATCTTGCACTCCTGTGTTTTGGAGACCAATACTATTCAACATGCCACAGGAGGTTTCCCATACCCGAATTCCCTTATTGCCCCTGCGAGGTGAACAGCTAACTGCCTTTGTGCAGAGAGCTCCTACACCAGGGAGATTACCCCTCCGCCAGAGTTGAGGGTCATAGGGCCACACTCCTGAAGCTATGATTACAGGTGTTTCCAAAAGAACCCCCGCTATTTCCCCCGATAATTTATGCCATGTCATTCCATTGAACCTCGCTTGCCAAGAAAAATGGACCATCCACACAAACCCTTTTGGGCCCCATAGATGTATCTATAACGCAGCCTAGACATCCGCCTATACCACAAGTCATTTTCATATCGAGACTTACCCGTATCTGATGTTTTTGGTCGGGATACTTAAATGCAAGAGCTTTTAGCATGGGGAGTGGACCACACGCCCAAATTTCCATACGTTCGTTTAGAGCATCTGGCAACGCAGCCAAAGCTGTGCCATGAATACCTAAAGTCCCATCATCGGAACAAACAGTCATTCGAGAAACTTTTTCCCGAGTATAACGAACGAAGCCTTCCCAGCCTTTCCCTGGAACGCCTAAAACAAAATCACTCCGAGAACAAAGAGAGAAGTTTTGAAAAGCAAAGAGGAGAGGAGCCGCTCCAAGAGTTCCTGCAACAAGAAGGATATGCTTATTCTGCGAAGGCCGCGATAAATAACCATTCCCGATTGGTCCGCGAAGGTTCATCTTTGATCCTGGAGGCAAAGAAGCGAAAAGAGAGGTAAACTTTCCTACAATCTGGAATAGTAATGTGATTGTCTCTCCATTTACTGCCGCTACAGCTAGGGGTCGACCTAACAGGGGGTCTAAAACTCCCTGTTGCCTCACCATTATAAATTGCCCCGGCCTCGCCGCAGAAGCCACCGATGGGCAATGGATGGTGGCTTCTGCAACTTCAGAAGAAAGTTGATGGATTTTTAAAATTACCCCGTTATGATCAATCCGATCCATGACTACGACCTTTATGCCATACCCGGCCCTCTAGAATGGTCATTACAGGCCAACCAGTCAGAACCTCTCCATCCCAAGGGGTCAGACGAGCCTTACTGTTCCAAGTACTCACGTCCACTACTTTCGACTCTTCAAGATCCAGAACAGTCAAATCTGCAACAGCTCCTTCTTTAAGAATGCCCAACTTTCTCCATTCTGTAGGGAGGATAGATGCCGGTCCCGAGGTAAAGAGCTGTAAAAGTCGATTTAAAGCAACAGGTTGTCCCATTTTAATCCATGTATCAAGAACAACTGCTACTGCACACTCTAAAGAAGCGATACCAAAAGATGCTTCTTGAAAAGGAAGGTCTTTTTCATTAAGATGCCATGGTGCATGATCTGTTGCGATAGCGTCTACAGTTCCGTCGGCAATGGCTTCCCAAACTGCTTTTACATCTTCTCGGCTCCTGAGAGGAGGATTGACTTTATAAACAGAGTGGTAACGACTGATAATGACGTTATTTTCGTCTAAAGATACATGGTGAGGTGTAACATCGCAGGTAACAGGAAGCCCCTCCTTTTTAGCATTGGCAATAGCTTTGAAAGAAAGTGCCGTGCTCACATGGGTAAAATGGATAGGTGCTCCTGTCTCTCGTGATAAAGCTATTCCTCTCTCTATGTCAATATATTCAGCAGAATGGGGGAAACCTTTTAAACCACTAACCGCCGACACTCGCCCTTCGTTCACTTGCCCTTTCTCTGTAAGGGACGGATCCTCTGGATGTTCCATTATCACGGCCCCTACATCTCGGCTATATAAAAGAGCTGTTCGAAGAAGCTTAGAGGTTCGAACGGGGGCACCGTCATCTGTGAAAAGAACGGCTCCGGCCTCTCGCAGGAGCCCCATTTCAGCCATAATTTCTCCCTTTCTGCCATGGCTCACACAAGCGCTGGGTAAAACCCTGGCAGCTCCAGCCTGTCTCCCTTTTTCTGCAACGTAAGTCACAAGAGAAGGAATATCTATTGCCGGATCGGTATTAGGCATAGCCACAACTGTTGTATATCCACCAGACGCTGCAGCTTGAGCACCACTTATAATGTCTTCTCGCCACTCAAAACCTGGGTCTCTAAAATGGGCGTGGAGGTCAATAAACCCTGGACAAAGAACTTTGCCTTGAAGATCTATAACTTCTATGCCATCCTTACATTCAATGGAAGGAGCTATTTTCTTTACCATCCCACCTTCCACCAAGACATCCATTGGTTCCTCACTCAATTCTTTCCCATCAAAAAGCTGAGCGTTTTTTAAAAGAATCAATTACGAGCACCTCCCAAGCAAAGGTAAAGTAATGCCATTCGTACAGCTACTCCGCTTCTTACCTGTTTTAAAATAACGCTGTTCTCTCCATCGGCAACGGAAGAAGCAATTTCTACCTCTCTATTGATGGGCCCTGGGTGCATCACTATAGCCTCGGGTTTTGCCAGAGAGACACGTGTCTCCGTAGCTCCATACCGTCTATGATATTCGTCTATGGAAGGGATAAGCCCTTCCTCTTGGCGCTCTTTTTGTATTCTGAGAAGATACACCATATCTGAACCAGCAATAGCTTTGCGGGGATCAGGCTCATAGTCGACCCCTAAATCCTGATAAAAAAGAGGTATGAGAGTCCGCGGCCCTGAAAGGACTACATGTACTCCCATTTTCCCAAAGGCCTGGATATCACTTCGTGCTACTCGGCTGTGTAAAACATCACCTACAATGGTCATCTTTCGTCCTTCAAGCTTACCGAAACGCTGTCTCGCTGCATGGAGATCGAGAAGGGCCTGGGTCGGATGACCATTTGTGCCATCTCCAGCATTAAAAACCGATGCTTTCCTTAGTTTTCGTGATAAGTAGTCTGCAGCACCTACAGCAGAGTGGCGCATTACAACAGCATCGGCTCCCATAGCTTCCAGTGTCCAAGCTGTATCTCTCATTGTCTCGCCTTTGCTTACACTTGAACCAGATGCCGACCAGTTCACAACATCTGCTGAAAGCATCTTTTCGGCCAGTTCAAAAGAAACTCTCGTCCGTGTAGAGTTTTCAAAAAAGAAGTTTACGATCAGCTTGCCACGCAATGCTGGGACCTTCTTTATCGGTCGATTCATAAGTTCTTCCATATAATCTGCCTGTTCAAGAAAGAACTCCAGCTCTTCTCTGCTCCAATCTTCCAGAGAGATGAGATGCTGATGTCTCCACTGCATCACTCCATTCCCCCATTTCTTTCACAAATCATTACTTTATCTTCTCCATCTAATTCTTTGACTCGCACTTCTA
The DNA here is from genome assembly GCF_002400205.1 of Aminobacterium sp. UBA4834. Lineage (NCBI taxonomy): Bacteria > Thermotogati > Synergistota > Synergistia > Synergistales > Aminobacteriaceae > Aminobacterium > Aminobacterium sp. UBA4834. The sequence continues at coordinate 71,886 of NZ_DHFC01000014.1, forward strand.
CTGTCTCGTTTTTAGAGGTAGGCACAGAACGTCCGACATAATCTGCCTGGATAGGGAGTTCTCTATGTCCGCGATCTACAAGGATAACAAGCTGTACCCGATCCGGACGTCCGAGATCCATAAGAGCATCCAAAGCCGCTCGAATGGTTCGGCCAGTGTAAAGGACGTCATCAACAAGTACTAATTTTTTTCCGGCAATATCTACTGGAATAGAAGTACTATGAACAACAGGCTGCTCTTGCAATGTTGTAATGTCATCTCTATAAAGGGTAATATCCAACTCCCCTGCAGGGACCTTAATGCCCTCGGTCTCCTTCAATATGGACCGCAGCCTTCCGGCAAGATACACTCCCCGACGCTGAATTCCCAGAAGCACGACATCTTCAAGACCTTTATTCCGTTCTACTATTTCTACGGCAATCCGACGAAGAATACGCTCCATATCTTCTTCCGTCATAACCACTGCTTTCTCGATAAGAGCCATACCCATCCTCCTCTACATTCCAATTCGAAAAAAAGGCCATAAACCGCTATTTTTTACGGTTTATGGCCTCGTTATTCCTTACTGTATTCTTTCTACAAAAAAATCTTCCGTTTTTTCCCGCCATCTCTCCAAACCTCCCTCATTTTCCTGAGAGGAGTGTAGCAGGAAAATATGGTTAATGCAAGCGGTTGCATAAAACTTTTTTCGTTACGCTTTTATAGCTTCTATACGTCCTGGATAGACTTCAAGACCCTCTTTTAACACATCCATCGCTCGAACCAATTCCTTTTCTTCAAGTACATAGGCAAGACGGACCTCATCTTGTCCCAGGCCCGGTGTAGCATAAAACCCTTCCCCAGGAGCTGCCATAACTGTTTCTCCATTGCCATCAAAATTTTTTAGCATCCAGATAATAAATTTTTCTGCATCATCCACCGGCAACTTAACCATCATATAAAAAGCGCCCTTGGGCTTTTCGCAAATAACCCCTGGCATACACTTTAGGGCTTGATACATAATATCTCTTCGTTTCTGATATTCCCTGTTGACCTCTTGAAGATATGAAGGCGACGTTCCATATAGAGCAACAGCTCCCACCTGATCTATAGTAGGCGCACTCGTCCGACTCTGACACAATTTTACTATCTGTCCCATAAGGTCCTTGTTCTTGCTCACTATACATCCTATACGGGCGCCACAAGCACTGTATCGCTTAGAAACAGAGTCCATAATGAGAACTCGATCTTCTACATCCTCTAGATTTCCAAAACTCACATATTGAAGACCATCATAAACAAATTCCCGATATACTTCGTCGGCAACAATATAAAAATCATGTTTAAGGGCCAAATGCCCTATACGCTCCATATCCTCTCTTGAATAGACCATACCTGTCGGATTGCCTGGATGGCACATTACGATGGCCCGCGTACGGGGGGTAATTTTCTTCTCTATAGTCTCTGTCGGAGGGAGCCGGAACCCCTCTTCGGCTTTAGTTGTAATAGGAACAATTCGAGCGCTGACCCACTCAGCAAAAGGATTATAGTTTGCGTAAAAAGGTTCTGGAATAAGGATCTCATCACCAGGATCGCAAAGAGCTGTAAATGCGAAGACTATAGCCTCGCTGGCCCCAGCTGTAATGAGAATATTTCCTTTCTCAAGATCTATGTGATAGTCCTTGTAGTACTCTATAATCGCTTCGATCAGTTTGGGATTCCCCTCGGAGGGGCCATAAGCCAATACATCCTCATCAAAATGGCGTATGGCTTCAAAGAAAGAGGGAGGAGTTTTTATATCAGGCTGTCCAATATTTAAATGATATACTTTTTTCCCTCGCGCTTTCGCTTCAAGCCCGTAGGGAGCTAATTTACGAATGGGGGAAGCTTGCATAGCATAGATACGTTCAGAGAATCTCATACGTCTACTCCTTTCAACTTTTAAAAAAAGGCGGCCCAGAGGACCGCCTTGCTTTTGTTGTTGTGTACAAAAACTATTCAAACTCTTTAAGCATGGCTTCAAATTCTTCTTCTTTCCCAGGCAGAATATGATATACATGATCATCTGTAGGAAATTGTCCCGTCTTCACATCTTCAACATATTCTTTAAAAGCTCGAATCTCTTCTGCTGCAAGGTTAGCATATTTTTTAACAAATTTGGGGGTAAAAGCCTCAAATAATCCTAACATATCCCCACAAATCAGTAGTTGGCCATCGCAAGGAATTCCTGCTCCTATAGAATATACTGGTATCTCAAGTCTTTTAGCTATAAATTCTGTCAACTCTGGAGGAACTGCCTCAAGTAGCAATGCATAGGCACCCGCCTCTTGAATAGCCAAAGCATCTTTTATGAGCTCTCGAGCACTCTCCGGATCTCTCCCCTGTGCTTTAAATCCGCCAAGCTGTCCAGAACTTTGAGGTGTGAGTCCAATGTGCCCCATTACAAGGATACCCGCGTCAGCGATAGATCGGATACGGCTGATCACTCTCCGCCCGCCTTCCAACTTTACGGCATCCATATCTGCCTCTTTTAAGAATCGACCAGCATTGAGGACAGCGTTTTCATCGGAAATCTGGTACGACATAAAGGGCATATCTCCTACACAGAAAGTATGAGGAGCTCCCCTGCGTACCGCTTGACAATGACGGATGCAGTCTTCCATAGTGACAGGGATAGTACCTTCATAGCCTAGTACCACCATCCCAAGAGAATCCCCTACAAGAATCATATCCATGCCAGCTTGTTCTACAAAAGATGCGGTAGGAAAGTCATAAGCCGTAACCCACGCTACTTTCTCTCCATTCTGCTTCATTTTTACAAAATCCAAACGTCCTTTCTTCTTTGCCATAAAACTCGCCTCCTCCTATAATGAATCAGCGCCTGTAAAACCCAGTCGCCTCGACACCTCCAAAGAGGCTCTCTGCAAAGCCTGTATCAATTCCTCTGTACGAGAGGAGGTAAAAGATACAGCCAACGCCGAAGAGCTTAATGCAGCAATAATATGACCTCTATCATTTCGGATTGGGAGCCCCACACAACAGAGACCTTTCTCCAGTTCCTGATTGTCCTGCGCCCAACCACAATCCCGAACTCGCCGCAATTCTTCAAAAAGGACCTTTTTAGTTGTAATACTTTTAGCTGTATAGGGAAAAAGAGGGAAAGAGTACATTTCTTCGATAAAAATATTAGGAAGTTCTGACAATAGCACTTTTCCAGCGGCAGTGCAGTAAAGAGGAATTCTTTTCCCCACATGGGAGTAATGGATATGTTGCCCTTCCGGTTCCACCTTTTCAATGTAAATACCCTCGTTCCCATCCCGGATAACGAGATGAACCGTGATTCTTAATTCATTGGCTATACGTTGCATAAAAGGTTCTGCACAATGACGAACATCTAGCGATTGACGAACTATGTTACCTAGCTCAAAAAGCCTTAGCCCTGGAATAAATGTTCCTGGACTTCTTCCTTCCTCGATAAAACCATAGTCTACAAATACTCTCAAAAAGCGATGAACAGTGGATTTGGGAATAGACGACAAAGAGGCAATCTCAGTTGCTGTTAAAGAGGGACGGTCAAAAGAAAAACATTGAAGAATAGTAAGAGCACGTTCTAACGTCTTCATCGAAGAAGAGGCTTTTGTCTTTTTCAAGGACAACACCTCTTTTTAGATTCTCATAATATGATATGCCCTTCTCATATTGTAATATTATAGTGTTTTTCAAAAAATATTTCAATAATAAAAGTTGAACGACCAAGGTGGTAGCCCCTTAATAGCAAAACTAGGGCTACCACCGATTAATACTCTGGAAACATTTGGGCTCATAAAATATTTATTTTAGCTCAAAAATACCGACAACAGGTGTATGATCTGATGGTTTTTCCCAACTTCGCGGCTCTCTGTCTATATAGCAGTCAACAGAACAGACAGCAAGAGGGGGTGTCGCGAGAACATGGTCGATTCTCCACCCAATATTTCTCGCCAAAGCATTTTTTACCCTATAATCGAAGAAGGAAAAATCTATTACATGAGGGTGATATTTTCGAAAAACATCCACAAACCCCCAGGCTTTCACTTCTTCAAACTTATTTTTTATGTCTTTGTGAAAACACACGTGATCTCCTTTTCGTTCAGGGCTCGTTACATCTATATCAGTAGGAGCTACATTCATATCTCCAACCCATAATAGGGGCGTATGAGGTGAAAACTCCCTCTGAAAAAGATTGAGGAGACGATCGAAAAAACGGTGTTTCGCCTGATAGTCCGGATGATCAATGCTCTTGCCTTGAGGGACATACGTATTAATAACATGGATACCGCATATGGTTCCTCGCACTATCCTCGTTATAGGATCAGGATCTTCACCATCATTAAATCCAAACTGAGGGTTCTCTATTGCATGACGGCTTAAAAGAGCTACACCGTTATAGGCCTTCTCTCCTTTAAATATGAGAGAATAACCGAGTTTTTTAAATTCTTCCTGAGGGAAAAATTGATCTTCCGTCTTGGTCTCTTGAAGACAAAGAACATCAACTCTGTTTTTCTGAAGCCATTGCAAAAGGACAAGCATGCGACTTCGCACAGAGTTTACATTAAAGGTAGCAACCTGAAATAGTGCCATGTTTTTCACCGCCTTATACTCTATGTTTTATTCTGTGAATCAGATTTTTATTGATCTCCTGAAATTGACGAGTGTGGAGTTAAAACAGCTGTTTTTTCTCCTCCTCGGACTGCCCCTTTATCCGGCAAAGCATTGCCAGAAGAAGTAGAAACTCTCTTAAGAGTAAAAGTATCCATCAAATGGGACACCTGTTCTGAACCATGACTCACTCCCTCTGCTTCTCGTGCCACACTCTCAGCAGCCTTTACTGTCTCTTCACCTGCTTGCCGAATAGTAGCCACCATCTGCCTCATGCTACGAGCCGCAGAAAGAACACGTTCTACCGTCCCTTTCATTTCTTCACCAGCCAGAGCCTGATTCTGAGCCAAAGCAGCAAGGGCCTGGATAATTTCATCTATTTTTGCCGTTTCAGAGAGAGCATCTTCCATGCCTTTTCTCGCATGGCGGGCATCTACCACTGTACTTTTCATGGTTTCTCCTGTTTCTCGAATAGCATCTATAGAAACAGAGGCATCTTTTTGTAGCTCTGAAATTTGCGACTCAATATTTCGAGCAGCTTCAGCCGACTCCTCTGCCAATTTTCGAACTTCGTCAGCTACAACTGCAAACCCTCGCCCAGCATCTCCAGCTCTGGCAGCTTCAATAGCAGCATTGAGCGAAAGGAGATTCGTCTGATCTGCTATAGCCGTAATTACATTCACAAAACCTGAAATATTCTTAATAGAAGAACCAAGACGAGCTATTTTAGACTCTGTTTCCTTCATCTGATTTTCCACATGTTGTATAGAGCTAATAACGGCCTCAACTCTTGACGCAGCCTCTTCTGAAAGAGAAGCGGCGAAAGCCGATGTTTTTGCCGCTTCAGAAGAGGAATGAGCCGATTCTGATGCATTCTCTGCTACTACGTTAACAGCATCTCCAGCTTGTTCCAAAGCATGCCCACTCTCCTCAGAGAGGGTGTTGAGCTCTTCTAAAGCACCCCGAATTTCCTCCATAGAAGCCGTGCTTTCCTGAGACAAGGCAGCAAGACTCTCTGCTCGCTGAAGGGAATTATATGCATTACCTCGCACTTCCACTAAAGCATTCCGAAGAGAATCTATCATGGCAGAAAGAGCATCTGCCATATGGCCGAACTCATCTCTCCGTTCCGTTCCAAAATCATCTCTTCCCCAAGAGAGGTCTCGTTCTGCCGCCCTTTGGGCGAGACAAACAACTTGACGAAGGGGCGTTGTTATATGACGAGACAAAATCAATCCGGTCACTACACACGAAAGGACCATAAGAGAAGCCGCAAGAAAAATATAGCGAAGGGCCGTATTATTCTGTTCTGCAAGTTCTGGTCCCAATTTTTGCTGGAAGGACTCTAAAGCTTTTTGAATAGAAGCTATTTGCTCCTCCATTTTGGAGCCGAGTTCCTCTATCGTCTCCGACCGAATAGCCCGACGTTTCGTATCTATTTCCACTATAGTAGGTATTTGTTCTTCAAAATTTTTTAACGATTCAGTAAACTTCTGGAGGTGGTCACGCCCTGCCTCATGATCTTCAACCATCATATCAAAAAGAGGCATATACCCCGAGAGATCCACTAGTTCTCGCTTTAACTTACCAATAAGAGTCTGATCTCCCGTTTGAAGATAATGGATTCCGTCAGCCTTGGCCAATAAGAGACTCCTCACCCCTAGTCCTGCATAATACGAAAGGCTGGCATTTTGATTCTTCTCCGCTTCCACCATAAGAGCAGTTAACTCCTGTTCCATAATTTCACTCTGATTGAGAAAGCCTGTCTGAAAAAGAATCTCCATGTCGTCATTCAATTGAACTGCTGTTTGAAAGGCTTGATTATATTCATCGAGAAGAGAAGAAATTATATCTATTTTTTCTTTCTGTTCTATTTTTTCTTTCTGTTCTGTTTTTTCAACATTAGAAGCAAGGCGAGAAAGAGCCGCCTCAAAAACCGCCTGAATATCCCGGTACTGAATTTGATCCTCAACTCTTCTGAATTCAATGTACCGCGTGGCGGAAGCTTTAAGGGACATAAGCGCGACCTGTACTTTTGCACTTTCATTGCTCACTTCAGCTAAACGCTGATATTGTAATAAGCCTAAAGAAGAATGATTCAAGGACCTATAGCTTAACCATCCTACCACCGCCATAAAAAAGATCAGAGCCGCGAAAGCCGCCGCAATCTTTCGCGACACGCTTCCATACGACATAACATTACCCCCCCCATCTATGGATTAAAATACAAAAACTGCACCTCTCCCATATAGTATTTCTCTTTTAACTTCCCCTTCCTCGAGCTTGTCAATTGCTAGTCAATCGGTAAGAACATAGTCTTCTCGATCTATAGAGCCGTGCCACCTTTTCCCCTCAAGGAAAAGGGCTATATTTCGAGCCGCCACTTCACATGCTTCAGCCATGGCACCAGCTACATAATTAGAATTGTGGGGGGAGCCAAGAACGTTAGGGAGTTCAAGGAAAGGATAGTCCACATGAAAATTGTCTCTGCCCCATGTAGGTTCTTTCCACCATACATCAAGACCTACCTGGAAACTGGGGTTTCTTTTCAGATGTTCATAAAGGTCTTTTTCTATTATGAGAGGAGCGCGAGCCACATTAATCAATATGGCATCTTTCTTCATTATCGACAATTCCTTTGTGCCAATAAACCCCTTCGTTTGTTTTGTAAGAGGAAGTGCCAGTAACACTACGTCGGATTCCTTTAAGACTTGAGGTAACTGATAAAGCGTTCCTATAAAATCTACTGGAATTGTCGTCTTACCACTGGTATTTAAAGCCATGATTTTCATGCCAAAAGCTTTAAATAACGTTGCTATACGTTGCCCTATTCCTCCAAAGCCTACGATTCCAGCCGTCATTCCTTTCAGATTTCTTAAGACATATTTCTCTCTGTCGAATTCTCCTTGTGCCAACTTCAAATGAAGAGGAACGAGATGTCTTGCGAGCGCCATAGTCAAAGCTACAACATGCTCTGCTATTTGATAGGCCCACCCTCCGGCATTACATGCTATAAAGAAATGTTGAGGCATTTCAGAAAAGGGAAGATAATCTACACCTGCAGAAAGAGTCTGTAACAAGCGCAATTTTTTGAGCAGGGGGTACTCTTCTTTATGGATTTCACGATTAAAAAAGAAAGATATTAAAACATCAGCTTCTTTTAAGAGCGACACTCTATCTTTGCAATCATCCAAATAAAGCACTGTCGCTACTCTTTCAAGAGGGGCTTCTAGCTTTCGCCGTTCTTCCGGCGTCAGCGCACATGAAACTACAACAAGATTTTCTTTTTTACTCATCTAATTCCCCTCCTTAATTCTCGATTCTCCCTTTTAATTTTTATATTACACTATTCTCTAGCTCGTAGCTCATATTGTAGTACTGTAATGATATTTGCAAATACCTTTCCAAAAAGTATATACTTTATAAGTAATACTATGTTCATTCGAGACTGGAGGGATAAATATGACATCAGAGTGCTTTGAAATGAAAGAGGCTCTCAGGTATGGTATACATGCTGAAATAGAAGCCAAGAACTTTTACCGTATCTGGGCTGAGAGTGTTACAAAACCTCATGAGAAGAAAGAATTGATGGAATTGGCAGAGTGGGAGAAAGAGCATGAAGAAGACCTGAAGAAGCTGTACCTAAAAATGTATGGTGAAGAATGCCCTATAGATCCTCATATGGTTGTCTCTCCTGAACTGAAGGTACAGACCAAAGACTTCGGAGATGTAACGTCCCTTCTACGCATTGCTTCTGCTGCATATTTATCGGAAATGAGAGCGAAAGAATTCTATGAACGCCTGGAGAAAGAGAGCGCTGGCGAAACAGCTATTATGTTTGGCAAGCTCAAAAATATGGAAAGTGGTCATATGGACATTACTAAGAAAAGGTATATGGCTATTCGGGAAGACGTTGTAGGATTTCGAGCATTCTAAAGAACAAGGGGGCCCCTCGGAAAGGAGGGGCCCCTGCTTTTCTCAGACCGGATTTTTATGAGTGTTTTACCTCTTCTTTTTTCCTCAGAAGGCGACGAAGTATCTTTCCTGTACTTGAGAGAGGAAATGCGTCTATAAATTCTACGCTCCGCGGCACCTTATAATGAGCTAAATGTTTTTTGCAGAAATCAATTACATCTCTTGGAGATAAGGCAATTCCTGGCGCTTTTTTTACATACGCTTTAGGAACCTCTCCGTTAATCTGATGGGGAATTCCTATTACAACAGTTTGCTCTATTGCCGGGTGGGTCTGAAGTATAGCCTCCACTTCCTGGGGATAAACGTTAAATCCTCCAACAATAATAATATCTGTCACCCTATCGAGGATTCTGACATACCCGTCTTCGTCAATCTGAACATAATCACCTGTGTTGAACCATCCTCCATCGAAACGCCCCGCCGACTTTTCAGGATCTCTAAAATATTCAGCCGCGACAGAGCTTCCTCGAACCCATAAAACTCCTTCCTTGGAAGTTTTTACATCTTCCCCATGTTCATTTCCAAGTTTCCACTGATATCCAGAAATAAAAGGACCGACAGTTCCAAGTTTTCGCTTGGCATAAGACGGATTTACACATACAACGGGAGAACACTCTGTCAATCCATACCCTTCAAGCACACCCACCCCAAAATATTCCTTGATTTTTGAGTCTAACTGTATGTTCAGCTTATCTCCCCCACTTATAATAAGCTTCACATGATCAGGTTTAGGAGCACCGTGGTCAATAGAAGAAAGCAGGAAAGAAAGCATTGTGGGAACTACAAGCAAAACATTTGTTTTCGACACACAAATAGCCTCTAGCGTCTTATGGGGTGGAAGAAAAGAGGGCAAAATAGTCTGTTTCATACCACAGAGCAGGGGCATTACCCCCGCTACTGTAAAGCCAAAAGAGTGGAAGTTGGGCAGCACATTAAGGAAGACGTCCCCTTCGGCCAACTCCGTCAACTCTTCAAATACCGTCGTGGCATTATGAATCAAATTAGAGTGGCTCAAAGGCACAGCTTTTGGCCGGCCAGTTGTGCCAGACGTAGCAAAAATTACAGCTAATTCTTCATCGCCTACCACAGACTGGCGTCCCGATATATGCGGAAGGGCCGCATCAAGAGGAGAAACAAAGAAAGGGGTCTCCTTTGAAGCCAGAGCTTCTTCCAATTCCTCCATCTTTTCAGACATTATAACCGCAAAAGGATCAATAAGCTCTAAGATCCCAAGAGTCGTGGGAACTCCCGCTCGAGTATTGATAGGAGCTACGGCACCACCCAGTGCCCAAGCAGCTAAAGAAAGCGCCAATACAGCTGGAGAATTAGGCATCATTACAGCCAATCGATGCCCTTTCCCGAACCCTGCATCTCCCAAACTTTGCCTATACTGAGCAGCTAAACATGCAATATCCTCTCCTGTCCACCACTCACCGCTCCACCAAAGGATAGGTTCTGCCCAGTCTTTTTTCAGCCTGTTCATAATTACCTGATCTAGCCTTGTTGCCTTTGTGTTCATACTTTCCTCCAAATAGTGAGGGTCCAGTTCAAAAATACTGGCCGATGATAATTTTACTTTGAAACAGCAATAAGATCAAAAATAGTATATCTCTTAATAGAAGAGGTAGGAGTAGGCCACATCATGTGATAGGATTATTCTTCATATAAACAAAAGGAGGCTTTTTCGTTGAACGAATTGAATAAATACAAAGAGCTTATCTCTACTCTGGACACGACCATAGAGAAAAACGTAGAAACTGTATGGAAATTGAACCTCTATATGGCCTCTCACCCTGAACTAGGTGAACAGGAATTTGAAGCGAGCCGAAAAATGAACGATCTTCTTGCCCAAGCTCATTTCGAAACAGAATATCCTTACAGTGACATTCCAACCGCTTTCTGTGGCAAAAAAGGGAAGGGGACGCCCCACGTAGCCCTTCTGGCAGAATACGATGCGTTACCTGAAATAGGCCATGGATGTGGACATTGCCTTCATGGTTCCATGACTCTCTTGGCCGGACTTGCTCTTTCCCCTCTCATGAGCTCTCTTTCTACTGGAACTCTTTTTGTAATAGGGACTCCGGCGGAAGAAACAAACGGCGCTAAAGTGACTCTTTCAGAAAAGGGGATTTTTGATTCTATGGACTTAGCCATGATGATCCATTGCAATGATAATGTAAGTTATGTACCTTATCGGTCTCTAGCAATGGATGCCATTGAATTCACCTTTACAGGACAAACTGCTCATGCCGCTGGAGCTCCGTGGGAAGGGCGCAATGCCCTTAACGGCGTCCAACTTTTCTTTCATAGTATCGATATGCTACGTCAACATGTAAAGCCAGGAGTCAGAATGCATGGCATCGTTTCAAAAGGCGGAGAAGCACCAAACATTGTTCCAGATTTGGCCTCAGCCAAGTTCTATTTCAGAGCTCCAGATAGAAAATATCTAGACATTGTTTTGCAAAAAGTCTTTAAATGTGCTCAAGGAGTGGCTCTAGCCACCGAAACAGAAGTTGAATGGAAGAATGTAGAATTTAGTTTCCACGAAATGCGTCCCAATAAGGCTGCTGAAGACATGATGGAGGGAGTGTTTGCCGAATGCGGCATATCTACAACCCCAGCTCCCGGCGCTGGCGGGTCAAGCGACATGGGCAATGTAAGTCAACATTGTCCAGCCTTGCAACCTCTACTCTCTATTACAGACATGCAAATACCTCATCATACACGAGAATTCGCACAAGCAGTCACAACACCACGAGCCAAGGAAATGTTGAAAATTGGCGCTCAAATATTAGGAAGAGCTGCGCTCCGATGCTTTACCGACCCTTTATTTTGTGAGGCTATAAAAAAAGAATTTCTCTCTTATTAACATGAAATAAAAGAGGGGCTAACTCTTTTCTTCCTTTCTAGCCCCTCTTCTCTTTTCTTCCTTATTTAATGTATTCTTTATACGATATATATCTTGAGTCCCATTGACAGCTCTTTTTTGCAATGGTAATCTTCTCTCGTTTCTGGTGAAAAATATAACTTTCACAAGGGGTGAAAAAGAATGTGGGACCATAAAGTTGCTATTAACGAAATTAGAGAGATCAGAACGAGAACCACAGCCTATTTAGGAGTTGGCGCCATTAAAAAAATAGATGACATTATAGAGGCCCTCGCCTCTCAGGGTATAAAGCGAGTTCTCTGCGTAACAGGGCATAGCTCTTATAAGAAAACAGGGGCTTGGAATTACGTAATAGCTGCCTTTAAAAAACACGGCGTAGATTATGTTCTATACGATAAAGTAACACCTAACCCTACCGCAGATTCGGTGGATGAGGCCACTCAGATGGGACTTCAATTCAAAGCCCAGGGAGTTATTGCCATTGGAGGGGGAAGCCCCATAGATGCAGGAAAAAGCGCAGCAATTCTTATGGAGTACCCTCATAAAACGGCACGGGAGCTTTTTGAACTTACTTTTATTCCCGCTAAAGCAGCGCCTATCGTTGCTATCAATTTAACCCACGGGACAGGAACAGAAGTAGATCGTTTTGCAGTAGTGAGCATTCCAGAGAAAGAGTATAAGCCAGCTATTGCCTATGATTGCATATATCCTCTTTATGCCATTGACGATCCGGCTCTCATGACGGGCCTTTCCCCAGACCAGACTCGATATGTCTCTATTGATGCCGTTAATCATGTGGTGGAGGCTGCTACTTCTGTTGTAGCAAGTCCTTACTCCATCCTTCTCGCACAGGAAACTGTCCGACTAGTATCTACATATTTACCTCAAGCATTGCAACATCCTACAGATTTAACAGCCCGGTACTTTTTGCTCTATGCCTCCCTTATAGCCGGGATAAGCTTTGATAACGGGTTGCTTCACTTTACTCATGCTTTGGAGCACCCTCTTTCCGCTGTCAAACCAAATCTTGCTCATGGGTTAGGGCTGGCCATGCTTTTACCAGCAGTTTTAAAGCAAATCTATCCTGCCCAGCCAGAAGTTCTTGCTGCTCTTTTTACACCTGTCGTTGGGATCCTTAAAGGAGAACCTGCAGAAGCAGAGAAAGTGGCAAAAGCAGTAGAAAAATGGCTCTTTGACCTCGGGGTAACATCTAAATTAGCTGACGAAGGGTATAAGGAAGAAGATTTGGACCGACTTACAGAGTTGGCCATGACCACCCCTTCTCTCGATGGGTTATTGAGCGTAGCGCCAGTGCCTGCTTCCAGAGACACTATTCGGACGATCTATAAAGAATCTATGACTTCTTATTCTGCTCGATAAAGCACAGAAGATATATTAAGTTAGGGCGGGTTCCCAACCGCCCTTCCAACAACAAAACCGGGGAGTGTAAATACTCCCCGGCCCCCTTTTTATAGAATATGCCAGTATCCATCCACTTCAAAAGGCAAATTTATAACCTCGTCGCCCTTGACCGAAAAAATTTTTTCCCACGAAGGATCACAACGAAGAGGAATGCAAGGATTGCCACGTTCATCCTGCCATTGAAGAGGCAGCTCGTATTCAAGAGACTCCACAAAAATACCACGTTTTTCCTTCATAAAACATTTAAATAAAACAAATTCATCAAGCCCAAGAAACTCATCGGCATATCCTTTTGCCATAGAAGCAATGTGCCGCGGAATAACATTATAATTTTGTAACAAAAAAGGATATGGAGCGATACGAATACGCTCTGCTCTAAGGGGAACCCATACAATACAAGCACATTTCCTGCCTTGCCACTCGTCAAACTTAGAAAAGGCTCGAAAAACTGTCTCTGCCATGGGGAAAAGCCTCCTTGTTTTTACCTCTCTCTTGTCTGTACAATAGCTCTTAATTACTATTTTTTCAAAAGAAAGCTATGGTGATCAAAATGAATGACTCCGATCTGAAAAGAATGATACAACAACTTCGCGAAGGAACCTTAGACGCAGATACTTTTATCCAGCATGTAAAAACCTTGCCTTTTCAAGATTTGGGAGAAGTGAAGCTCGACACTCATAGAGCTCTCAGGAAAGGATTTGCTGAGATTGTTTATTGTCCGAACAAAAGTGAGGAACAGCTGCAAACTATTGCTGAGGCCCTTTCTGACAGCAATGAAAATATATTATTTTCCAGAGCAACGTTGGAACAATATAAAGTTGTAGCCAACATTCTTCCTGATGCGCATTATCATGAAAAAGCTAGGATCATCGGCATAAAACGTCGAAAAATAGAGCCCGTACTAGGGCTCGCTATCATTAGCGCAGGAAGCAGCGATGTCCCTGTAGCAGAAGAAGCAGCCGTTACTGCCGAGTATATGGGGTGCACTCCCAAACGACTTTACGACATAGGCATAGCAGGGCTACATCGTTTGCTCGCTCACATCGAAACCCTCCAAACATCCCTGGCCATCGTAGCCGTTGCAGGTATGGAGGGAGCCCTTCCGAGCGTCTTAGCCGGTTTAGTTTCATGCCCGGTCATAGGGGTTCCAACTAGTACTGGGTACGGTGCTAACTTAGGGGGAATTGCGCCTTTGCTGACTATGCTTAATTCTTGCGCCACAGGAGTAGCAGTCGTTAATATCGATAATGGATTAGGTGCCGGTTACCTCGCTGGGCGCATTGTTCTCCAGGCAACACAAAAATAGCTTTGCCCGCTTTTTCAGGGGAAACCGCAGGAGAGGACTTATGTACAACATAAGCCTCTCCTTGCATTTTATTTATGAGAGTGAATAGGCCTCTTCCCCATCAATAAAGGTTTTAAGCACATGAGATCGGGCATCCAAAGGATCTCCATCCCAAAGGACTATGTCTGCATCTTTCCCGGCTTCCAGAGAGCCCACCTTATCTGCAATACCAAGATGCTCAGCACCCCAGAGAGTCACTGCCTTCAACGCCACCTCACGAGGAAGACCCGCATGGCAGGCAAGAGAGGCACAAACTATAAACTGGTCAATAGGAATAACAGGATGGTCTGTAATGATGCAGAAATGCACCCCTGCGTTGTAAAGAGCCGTCAATGTCTCCCAGCTCTTATTTTTCAACTCGAGCTTCGATCTCCCTACGAGGGTGGGACCTACTGCTGCCATTACATTTTTTTCAGCAAGATATGGTGCCATAAGATGGCCTTCTGTACAATGCTCTATGGTGTAAAGAATTTGAAACTCTTCTGCGATACGAATAGCCGTAGCAATATCATCGGCTCGGTGAGAATGGACACGAAGCGGCATCTTTTTTTCAATAACAGGAAGCAATGCTTCCATCCCCAAGTTTTTCTCAAAAAAATCCCCTTTTCGCTCCGCCTCTTCCTTTTTTTCTCTATAGTTCAAGGCATCATTCAAAGCCTGGCGCATAAGAGAAGCACTCCCCATACGGGTCATGGGTGTGTTTGATTTTTCTCCATAAACGCGCACCGGATTTTCACCAAGAGCAGCTTTCATTCCGGAAGGAGCCTGTACCACCATTTTATCTACTACGTCGACACGGGTCTTTAAAATAGCACCCTGCCCACCTACCACATTCGCACTGCCAGGTAACACTTGGACACAGGTAACTCCTCCAGAGAGAGCATCCACAAATCCCGGATCATGAGGATACACTGCATCAATTACTCGAAGTTGAGGAGTTAGAGGATTGGTTTTCTCGTTTCCATCAGCCATGCTCTCAGGGTAGCCCTGAACAAAAACACCGAGATGTGTATGAGCATCTACAAGACCTGGGGAAACAAACAAACCTTTCCCATCTATAACATCCGCTCCTTCTGGCGGGACAAGTCCTTCTCCCACTGCTAAAATTCCTGTGTTATCGAAAAGAATCGTTCCATTCTCAATTGCATCTCCTGTTACAGTTTCAATAGTTGCCGAGACTATGGCTTTCATAAAATTCCCTCCTAAATACGTCGTTTTCTGTATACGCTCCACAAAAGTGTACCTTCGACATTCTCTGGAAGCAAGAGGTGTTATAATTCCTTCAAGTATGCTTGTTTAGATGTTCCTACAATCAGGAAGGGGTGTACTCCTGTTATGATCAATCGATCTCTCATAGAAAGAATTTTTTCCGCGGCCAGCATCGAGCGATGGAACGACCATCCCAGGCCAATTCAATTTACAGAACTCGCTAAACAGGCTCATAAAATGATTATAGCTTACGTTATTGCAAGGCATGAGGAAGATCAGGGGACAACCATACAATGGCATGCCCTCATAGAGGGAGGAATATTTGAATTTCTCCACCGAGTTATTCTTACTGATATTAAACCACCTGTATTCCATAAATTAATGGGCCATAAGATAGAGAGAGATAAACTTAATCTCTGGGTTATAGATCGTTTTAAACATGAGCTGGAATCTTTAAGACCTCAGCTTCTGGAACGGTTCAGAGATTATCTTTTAGACGAGTCTCCTTCCATACATCTCGAGCGCCGCATTCTAAAAGCAGCACACTATCTTGCGACAAAATGGGAATTCGATTATATCTACGAATGGAGCCGTCCTCTTTATGGTATAGAAGGAACGAGAGACGAAATTAACCGACAAATAAAAGAACACGACGACTTAGGTGCGGTAAAAACCATGCTCCTTGGCCGAGAGCTTCCTGACTCGCAAAAAGGTATTTATGGCTTTATAGCTCTTGTAGGGCAGCTCCGTTTCCAAAAACGCTGGGCTCAAACTCCAAGAGTTCCTGAAACATCTGTTCTTGGGCACTTGCTCATTGTCGCAATTTTATCTTACTTTATGTCTATTGAAATAGGTGCATGTCCTAGGCGACTCTATAATAATTTTTATGGAGGGCTGTTTCATGATCTCCCCGAGGTTCTAACTCGAGACATTATTTCCCCCGTAAAAAATTCTGTGGAAGGACTTGACGATCTCATAAAGGAATATGAGCGTCAAGCTATGGAAGAAAAAATTTACCCCCTCATCCCCATAGACTGGAGGCCTGAAATCAGGTACTTTACAGAAGACGAATTCTGTAACCGTATATGGCTGGAGGGAGATAAGATTCCCACGAACCTAGAAGATCGGGAGCTGGATAGCTCGCAAAATAAAGACGAATATAACCCTATTGATGGGAAAATAATCGAGGCCTGCGACAAACTTTCCGCTTTTGTAGAGGCCTCGCTGTCTATGCGCACCGGTATTACCTCTCCTGCTCTGGACGAGGCAAAAAGGAAACTCTACTCTCGATATGCCAATAAAAAACTCTATGGCTTTCCCGTAGGACAGCTCTTCGATTTCTTTTGGTAATTTTATTATGGCTTACTCAAAAATCGAAGAGCTATAGCCGCTAATACAGAGGCTCCTACTGGAAGACATTGTTCGTCTACATCAAAGAAAGGACTGTGGAGAGGGTATGTTATGTCTCTTTCTTTATTACCGGTCCCTAATACAAAGTATGAACCAGGAGCTTTCTGCAAAAAGTAAGCAAAATCATCTACACCCATCTCCGGCTCTTTCATAATGAAAACCTTTTCCCGGCCAAGGACCTCTCTCCCCACATCTGCAACGAGGTCTGTCATGCTCTCATCATTAATCAGGCTGGGGTATCCTTCAGTAAAGACAACTTCTCCAACAGCTCCCAGTGTATCTGGAATATTCTGCGCTATGCAGCGGACTAAAGCTCGTACTTTCAAGCGGGTATCGGGATCCATAGTACGAACAATGCCTCTCATTTCCACCTCTTCCGCAATAATATTTCCAGCCGTCCCCCCATGGAAAGAACCTACTGTCACCACTACAGGATCAAAAGGAGACGTTCTTCTGCTTACAATCTGCTGAAGAGCCGATATCATCTCTGAACCAATAGCTATAGCGTCAATTCCACGATGAGGCTGAGCGCCATGACTTCCTTTCCCATGAATGGTGATATGAAACATATCAGAAGCCGCCCTGAACTTACCATACCCTACTCCAATAGAGCCTGCCGAGAGCTGTGGATCGCAATGGAGACAAAAGACTCCATCTACGAGAGGGTTTTCCATTACTCCTTCGCTTATCATGGGAAGAGCCCCTCCATCTGTCTCTTCTGCAGGCTGAAAGAAAAACTTTACTGTCCCATCGAAGGTATTGCGAGACTCTGCCAATATTCCAGCAGCCCCCAACAGAGAAGCCACATGAACATCATGTCCACACGCATGCATCTTCCCCTCTATTTTTGAAGAATACAGAGCTTTTGTTCCTTCACATACAGGCAAACCGTCCATGTCTGCGCGAAAAGCAACGGTTTTGCCTTCTTTTCTCCCTCGCAATACGCCAACTACTCCTGTTTTGGCAACTCTAAAATGCTGAATACCCACTTCATCAAGTTTTTTCTCTATAAGAAGAGCTGTTTGTTCACACTCAAAATCAAGTTCAGGGTGCTCATGAATTTTTCGACGTATAGCAACAAGCTCTTCGTACCTTTTTTTAGCCATCTCATGTAAAAATTCAAGACTCATAGTGTCGCCCTCCCACACGTAATGAAGGTATCATATCAGAAGAACAATATATTTGTGGCTCCTTTGCAAAAATACCCTTGACGGGTACCATGAATTCCGTATAATCGTTTCATTACAAGGAGGTGGCCACATATGAATAGAAGAAAGGTAACAATCATCCTTCTCCTCTTCTTAGCTATAGCTGGAACTTTTTACATTAGAGAGAGTAAAGTGAAACAGGAAAACACCGCACTCAACAAAGAAATTAAAAATAATCTTCCTTTAATTATAGACCTTAGCGCAGCGGGATGACCTGCGTGCACAGAAATGTCCAAAGTTTTGGACGACCTAACAGCTCAATATGGAGATTCTATTCGAGTAGAGAAAATAGATGTCATGCAAAACTCCGACCTGGCCCGCAAATATGAGGTCAAGTATGTACCAACCCTTGTGTTTTTGAACAGTACGGGAGGAGAACTCGGAAAAGAGGTTGGTTACATGTCTCTAGAAGAACTCCTTATGAAACTAGACGTGCTGGGAATCCATCTCGAGAAGAAATAAAACCATGGGAAACATATTTGAGACCATCTATATTTCTCTTCACAGTTCAAGTGGCTTCGCTCTTTCAGCTGCCTTTATATGGGGAATTTTCAGCATTCTTTTAAGTCCATGCAACCTTGTAACCATACCACTTGTCGTTGGATACATTGAAAGCACCCGAGGGGGAAAAAGGGCGAGTGCCTTCGCTATTTCTCTCGCTTTTTCGGCAGGAATTTTTGTCAACCTTGCCCTCGTAGGCATGGTGCTCACATCTACAGGCTTACTCATGACAGATATAGGGAAATATTCCAACTACTTTGTCGCTACTATATTCTTTCTTATAGGCCTTCATCTTCTTGATGTCATCAAGCTTCCGTGGTTTGGGCAAAAGGCCTTGAAACCAGGGAAAAGAGGGGGGCTTGGGGGAGCACTCGTGTTGGGAATTTTATCAGGCCTCGCATTAGGACCATGTAGCTTCGCTTATGTGGCTCCACTTTTGGCTCTTACTATCAAAACAGCAACGACAAACCTGCCGTTTGCACTTCTTCTTGTAACTTTTTATGCTCTAGGGCACTGCTCTGTTATTATTTTTGCAGGAACTTCCGCAGATTTTGTCTCTAAGTTTTTAAAGTGGGACGAAAGATCCCGTGCACTTTCTAGAGTTAACTATTTATGCGGTATTTTAATTATTCTTGCGGGACTCTACTTTATATATACAGCACCTACATAAAACAACAATTTAAAGAGGGGCTGTACCATTTCTACAAGCCCCTCTTATTTTCTTTCCCTCCAGCTTTCTGGCTGGACTGGGTTCCCTACCGGGAATCTTACAGGGATTATTCCCTGATTATGTTTTCTATTCAGTTGTCCCATCACGGAAGGTTCTCTAGAACTTATTTTCCCATCCCCTCCTTCGTGGATCCTTTTGTTCATTTGTATTGTACAAAACTCTATTCCATATATCAAAAGGCCTAGCAAGCCTCACGAGACGTTAAGAGCCTCTAGGAGCTTATTTTCAACAATAAATCGAATAAAAACTGTAATTATCATACGTTTTTAAATTTTTTCTCTTGATCTACATTTCTCTCCTTCAAAATTTAACGTTTTTTGAAAAAGGCCTTCTTTAGGAGGGGCTATTTCAAAAAGCTTCTGCATCTGCAATGCATTGCTCACCGCAAAGTTCCTATAGCAATTATTAAACATGATAAAAAGAGAGGGAACATGATCTTTTAAACAAAGAAGAGAATCTTTCCACTGAAGAAGTTCTTCCTCTTTATAACGATAACGGAATCGGTCTTGAACTGAAGCTCCTTTTTGCTCCCATGCGGACTTATTTCTTCCATGAAAACGGACAACACCTCCCCATGCCGCCGTCAGAAACATCTCTGGAGGAACCGTCCAAGACAATTGAGGTTCATCCACCATTACGTAAGCCATATTTCCATCCTTTAAAAGAGACTCGAAGCTTTTACGTCCCTCTCTCAGCCAGCTTCCGTTTCGGACCTCAACAGCGATCTTGAAAGGAGGAGCCATAGAGGCAACGTGTTTTAAATAATTTATGGAAGATGAGGAATACCCCAGCCATGGAGGAAGCTGGAAGAGCAGGTAGCCTAAACGCTTCATCTGATGTAACGGTGTAATAAGGTTTATGAATTGTTTCCACAAGGTTCGACGCAGAGAAAAAGGGATAGCTTGACGAGCTATTTTATCGTCCTTTTTTAAACGCGCTGGCAATTCTTTACGCAACCAAAGAGGGAGGCTCCCATATGCAATTTTGTGAAAAGTGAATAAGCCATAGGCTTTAATATTAAATATAAAATTCGGCGGCGTTCGAAGTGCCCACCGAAACACCGTGGTTTCTTGGGGAAGAGCATAAAAAGTACTGTCTACCTCCACCGTTTCAAAATTCTGAGCATAATGGTGCAACCTTGAAGCGGGAGTAGATGCTTCCCTGGGATACCAACCACTTTCAACGAGAGAACGATCGCTCCATGAACATGTACCAACAAGAACTCTTCCCATCGCCATCACCTCGAATATATTCTTAGCTATACCCTTGAGGGAGGTCTAACGTTCCAGTTCTTTCTTATGTTTATATTGTACCAAGAGGAAACGATTGATATAAACGGAAGAAGATGTCAAACAGCAACAAACAGGGGCTGCTCTAAAGAGCAGCCCCTGTTTATTTATCTCTATTGGACCTCGCTATATTATTTCTTATATTCGTCGCGAGGAGTCCATTTTTCCCAAACTTTACCAACCAGGTTAACGCCTGGCTCTAGTGTCTTCCCTCCTGGATGCCACCCTGAAGGGGTTACCTGTTTCCCCTCTGTTTCCCGAACTAATTGGAACGCTTTAATCTGACGGATTGTTTCGTCTACATTTCTACCCACTGGCGGAGTTAACACTTCCATGGCCTGGACAACACCATCGGGATCAATAATAAAACGTCCACGAACATCCACTCCAGCCTCTGGATCATACACTCCATATGCACTTCCTATATTGCCGCCTCCATCGGAAGCCATGTGGAATGGAACATTTTTGCCTGCCATTTTTGAAAGTTCCATGTCATTCCAAATTTTGTGAACAAACTGGCTGTCTACACTCATAGAGATAACTTCCACGCCAAGGTCATGAATTTCTTCATATCTGTCAGCAACTGCCGACACTTCCGTGGCTCAAACGAATGTAAAATCTCCTGGGTAGAAACACAGCAAAACCCATTTGCCAACAAAATCAGATAAACTGACAGTAGTAAAATTTCCATTGTAATATGCTGGTGCTGTAAAATTCGGAGCTTTCCTCCCTACCATAATGGACATGCCTTTCGCCTCCTTTTCAGAAACACTCCTCAAATCCTCTTTTGGCATTTCCTGTCCCTCTACCACTGCTGAAGGAACAACACATCCACTCTTTTTCTTCTCTACCATCCAGTACACCTCCTTAATGAGAATTAAATTATACCATAGTAGGGTAAAAGTGTTAGACTAATAAAACTTATAACGGAGAAGAAAGTATTGGCTCTAGTATTTTTCGTATATCTGAGAGCCACCATTTAAAATCTACAGCTTTTACGAGACTTCCGAGAGTAAAAAATTCGTCCTTTACACTCCCTGCGCTATCACGCTCTTGAGCTTCAGAGAAAGAAAGAGTTGAAAGACGATAGATTCGATCTCCTTTATGGCGAAGTGTTGCCTGTTCAGGGGAAAGACATACTGCCAATTTATCCTCTTCCCCCAACTCGCAAAATATCACTTTGTACGGGACGTCCCCAAGAACCCCTTCAGGAAAAATCATCCGTTTCTTTCTTTTAAAACCCTGTTCCAACAAGGCATTCTCTCCGTCATAAGATTCTTCTCTTTCAATATCATTTAATAACGCCCAATGCCTCACATATCCTCGGACTTTACGTTGAAAATGAAGAAGAGGTTTTCGTATCTTGCCCTCCGCAGAAGGAAGCTGTTTCAATGTATCCCATACTTTGCCTTCTTCTGATACTTCTTGCCAAAAAAAGTCAGA
The DNA here is from genome assembly GCF_002400205.1 of Aminobacterium sp. UBA4834. Lineage (NCBI taxonomy): Bacteria > Thermotogati > Synergistota > Synergistia > Synergistales > Aminobacteriaceae > Aminobacterium > Aminobacterium sp. UBA4834. The sequence goes on from NZ_DHFC01000014.1 coordinate 93,922, forward strand.
AACATCTTGTGTATCTTCCTCCGCCAGAGAGAAACCGAGAAGAAGAGCTGCTGCTGAAAAGAAAAGGGGACGATACCATCTTTCAGGATTACAAGACGTTAATCTTCTTGTAATGCCAAGAGATCGTAACCCAAACACTGAACGCTCTCCATCTTTTACCGGAATAGACAGATCTTCCCCTATCAAAACCTTCTCTTCTTCTGACAAAGGGAAAGAGGGGAAAAAAGAAGCTTTTTCTACTCCATTAATCATATTTACCAGCCACAAAACCTCTCTCTTTTCCTCAGGAAGCATGGCAAGGTCTTCTTTCGAAAGTACAGTTTTGGGCTCGTGGAGATACTCTACAAAAAGGAGAGCCGTTTTCCACAAAAGAGCTTTGTAAGGAGCATAAGATGCCTCTGTTCTAAGGAGCTCATGTATTTGAGGAAGGATATCTTGAATTGGATATTGCTCAATCTTGCCATCACTTTTTTTAAGAGAAATAGATTTATTCTCTCCTTCAAGCCATGAGAAACGAACTGTTCTTCCATTCCCTCTCCCCTTATTGAAAATAATAAGCCGAGGAACGGCCCCCCGAGACCAAAGCTGCAAACATAAATGATCATCTACGTCTACTGAATTGATGATGTTCTTTTCTTCCTTTTTCAACGGCCATTCCTTCCTTCTTCTCAATATTGACATATCCTTCTTAACGACAACCCTATATATCATCGGCTTCGTTCATGGCAACATTGAATAAACACACTCGCTGGGGGTATTATAGTGAGTAAAAAGCTACACGTTATTGCCCCACAAAAACACCGTTTGTAGTAGACTCACGAAATATATTATCGTTTTTCGACAACATACGCTATACTGTTAAAGTAAGCTGTGGTACTCAGATATTTAATGGGAGAGAACGTTTAAACTTAGAATAATTTTAACAAAAACATTCGAGGCCTTCTGCGAAAAGAAAACGAAGCGATGAAGTACTTCCCTATCCTTGTTTTTATCTCGCTATCTTTTAATGAGACATAATGTATTACTGTCTATAAGCAACGCGTTGTTGTTATTGTCGTTTAATGGCAACTTTTCAGTAATGCCCTTGCTACTTTTTTGAATTTGGCATATTATACTCGTTTGTTTCGTTGTCATATAGGGTTTGGTATTTTGCATCTATTAGGGAGTTGTTATGAATGGTGTCAGCAGATAAAATTCGAAATATTGCAATTATAGCCCATATCGATCATGGGAAAACGACTCTGATCGATTCTATTTTTAGGGCTGCCCAGGTCTTCCGAAAGGGAGCAAAGGTAGAAGATCGTGTTATGGACAATAATGAAATAGAACGTGAGCGGGGTATCACAATACGAGCCAAACATTGCACAGTAGAATGGCAAGGTTATCTGATCAACATTATAGATACTCCCGGGCACGCTGACTTTTCTGGTGAAGTGGAGCGTATTCTTTCTACTGTAGACTCAGTTTTGTTGCTTGTAGATGCCAACGAAGGTCCTATGCCCCAAACCCGATACGTTTTGATGCGCGCTCTTGCTATGGGACTTCGTCCCATAGTCTTCATCAATAAAGTAGATCGTCCCAACGCAAATCCAGCAGAAGCACTGGATCAAACTTTTGATCTTTTTATTGAGCTTGGTGCAACAGAAGAACAGGCTGATTTTCCTGTCCTTTACGGCTCTGGCTTAGACGGATGGGCCGTAAAAGATTTGGAAAAGGATCCCCACGAAGGGATGGACGCTCTCTTTCAAACCATAGTTGCATATGTACCTGCTCCAGTTGTAAATCGAGAAGCTCCGTTTCTTATGCAGGTCTCTACATTAGCGTGGAACGAATACACCGGAAGAATTGGATGCGGAAGGGTCCTTCAGGGGAGTCTTCACAAGGGGGAAGATTTTTTACGATACTCCACTCGCTGGAAGAATAACAGACAGAAAAAAGATGGTTGGGAAGTCTATTCTGAAGAAAAAACTCGTTCAGTTCAAATGTGGGTTACCCATGGCCTCGATCGCCGAGAAGTAGAAGAGGTGGCGGCTGGGGACATTGTGTGGATTTCAGGACCAGAAGAAATAAATATAGGAGATACATTCTGTTCTCCCGAGATAGAGGGAAAAACTCTTTCTCCTCTTTCTATTGAGGAACCTACAGTATCTATGTTTTTCCTTGTCAACACAGGTCCTTTTTCTGGGAAGGAAGGACAGCCTATCACCTTACGGCAGTTAAAGGCTCGGCTGGAGCGAGAGATGCATGTGAATGTATCCCTCCGCATGGAAGATTTAGGTCGGCCAGATGGGGTAAAAGTCTCTGGAAGGGGAGAACTTCAGCTTTCTATTTTGATTGAGGAAATGCGCCGAGAGGGAATGGAATTCTGTGTCTCCAAACCAGAAGTCATTACTAAAGAAGAGGAAGGACAGCTCCTTGAGCCCATGGAGGAACTTACTATTGACGTTCCCGAAGAATACCAGGGTGTCATATTTGAGAAACTTTCTCGAAGAAAGGCAAAGCTTCTTTCCATGGAGAACACAAAAAGTGGATTAATTCGTCTCATATTCGAAATCCCTACTCGAGGGCTTATAGGCTATCGAGGCGAGTTCTTGACAGATACTCGCGGATTGGGAATTATGAACGCATCAATTTCAGGGTATGGCCCATGGGTTGGGGAAATTTCCCCTCGAAACCGTGGGAGCATGGTGAGCTTAGATACTGGAGAAGCTACAAGTTATCAGCTCGAAAATCTCCAAGAACGAGGGACATTATTTATCGATCCAGGCGATTCTGTTTATGACGGGATGATTGTGGGAGAGAATTCCCGCCCTGGTGATCTTCCATGCAACCCAACGAAGCGGAAACAAGCCACCAACCATCGTTCTGCAACAAAGGATATGACCATAAAGCTAGATGTTCCAAGAAAGATGACTTTGGAAAAAGCTATGGAGTGGATTGCTGACGATGAACTGGTAGAAGTTACTCCTAAATCTATTAGGATGAGAAAAGCTCTTCTCGATCAGCAGGAGAGGAAAAAAGCTGCTAAAAAAGCAAGTTAATAAAAATAAAAGAGGCCGATTTTTACTTCAAATCGGCCTCTTTTATTTTATTCTTCCCCATGGCCAACAAGAGGAATGCTGAGATAAATGTTAGTCCCCTTGCCAGGTTCACTTTCAATGCGAAGATTTCCGCCAATCATCATTGCTCGTTCTTCCATACTGATAAGGCCATATGAACCTCTCTCTTGAGCGCGTACTCGCTCTTTTCGCACATCAAAGCCAACTCCATCATCGGAAACTCGGGCTCTCATTACATCTTTTAATATATCAAGCCGCACAGAAACTTCTCTGGCTTTACCATGAAGAAATGCGTTTGCCACAGCTTGATGAATAATCTTAAAGAGAGGCCGACGGAAAGAAAGAGGGATATTCTGCTGATCGCCCTCGATTCGGATTCGAACTTCTGGCCCCCCAGCTTTCCACACATCTTTAGAAAGGCGATCCAAAGCCTTATTTAGACCTTCCACCAAACCAGAAGGATTAATCTGGAAGAGAAGAGATCGCACATCTCCTAAAGCCTTTTGGATCTGCTCTCGCGTCTTTAGAAGTTCGTTTACGGCACGAGGAGCATCCCCCCCATTCAAATATTCCTGTGCTGCTTCCAGCTGTAATACCGCACTTGAGAATAATTGGATTGGACCATCATGAAGATCTCGAGCCAAAGCTCGACTCTCTCTCTCTGCTAGCTGGCAGGCAAGTTTCATACCTTTAATATCAAAAACCTCTCCGGCACCTATCGCTTCATCTATATTCGAAGAAATAAATTCCAATGCCATTCTAAACCGCCCTGACATTTGTTCGCTGCGCTTCAGGAAACGCTCTGCCCGTCGTTCCGCTCTGTCAAGATCGTCCCGAAGGCGACATAAAAACTTTTCTCTTTCTTCAAAAGCTCCTCGTATTTTCATAAGATGGGCTGCTCGATCGTAGGCTATTTGCTCTCTCTGTTGATCTCCTGACCTAGATGTCTCCATTAACTCTAATCTCGATCGTCTATACTCTTCTTCTGCTTTTTGAGAAGCAACAATTACATCTTCAATATCTCGCTGTACTTGTGCTCGTCTTTCTCGAGTATCATGGAGATGTTCCAGCTCCTCTTCTCGTAATGTAGCAATATAATCCAAACTCTCAATAAGAGTTTCACTCACTTTTTCTTGAATACTCTTAAGCGCTGTTGATAGATGGCCAGTAGTCATAATCTCTCATATCTTCCTTTCGAAAAAACATTTCAATCTATGTCTTTTCGCCTTATTTTCTCTTCATACATTCTCTGGTCAGCAATTCTCAAGGCTTCGTGAAAAGACAAGGTATCCTCCGGCACTGACGCGACACCAAAATCAGCCCAAATAGGACATTCTATACCTGGCACGCTAAAAGATACCGTTTCCTGCTTGAGTCGTTTTATAAGAAGAAGGGCCTGATTTTTAGTTGTTCCCGGTAAAACTATCAAGAACTCATCTCCACCTAAACGACCGACAATGTCTTCAGCTCTCACTGCATGAGATATAAAAGCAGAAAAAGCCTTCAAAACTCGATCTCCTACAAAATGGCCGTACCTATCATTCACTTGTTTAAAATCTCTCATATCGATCATTACAACACAAGCAGGCTCTCCATTCCTATCATAACGAGACTGTTCCTCAGCCAAACGAATTGTCAGGTACCGTCGATTCCAGAGCTCTGTTAAATCATCCACAAGAGCTTTCCTCTTCGTTTCTTCTATTATAGACTGCAAGGCTAGAAGAGCTCCTAAATGTTTGGAGAGGATCAGGAAGAAATCTTCATCACTTCTATCGAAAGGGATATTGCTCTCCATAGAAATAACCGCATAGACCTTACCTGCAAAAGAGATAGGTGTATCAAGCTGAGATGTAGTAATACGCGTAGAAAGGTTGACATAAAAAGGTGACTGTTTAAGGTTTGGAGTATTAATAATCCGTTGACTTTCTACAGCCTTGGAAACCTGTCCACCTCCACTTTCATAAAGTTTTTGAGAAAAAGACGATAGCGCTTCAGTTTCCACAAAATTAGACGCCAAAGCCTTGAGAAAGAATGGCTTGCCTTCGTCCCCTTCCTCCACCAAAAAAAACGTTATTTTTTCATAACAAAAAACTGAAGAAAACATTTTTACAACCTGATTAGCCACTCGAGTTACATCAAATTTTTCTCCAGATACAAATTGCACTATATCCAAAAGAGCTCTCAACCTGTTCAGTTCCCTGCTAAGCCTGGCAAAAGATTCCTTATTTTCAAGTTCCAGCGCTAAATGCGACGTCACGACCCCAAGCAACTCTTCATCTTGTCGAGTTATGCCCCCAATATGATCGTCATCTACAGCAATAGCACCCCATAAACCATTATTCGACATCACAGGAACAATCAATTCGGAACGGACTTCATTATCGAGATTCAAGTAGTTGGGATCTTTTAAAACGTCAGTCATAAGGTACGATTCCCCAGTTTTCAAAACTTTTCGAAGAACCCCTCTCCCCAGGCTTTTAAGATCTTTAAGCTCCTCAGGTAAACTACCTACTGACGACTGAAGAGTGATCTCACCGCCAAAAGAGCGTCGAGAAAAAACATAAACATTCTTATACCCTAACCTTTGAGAAAGAAGTTGGGCGATTAGAGGGAAAAGAGAATCCAAAGAAGGGCAAAGAGACATGGCTTTTACTATATCGAAGAGATCGCGAAGCCTTTTAAGAAGGGCTTCTAAATTTTCTTTTTGTTCTCTGGTAACTTCTAAAGCACAAGACAGGGCTTTTTTAGTGGAAGAAAAAGCCGTATTCGCTCTTTCTAATTCACAAATATTTCTTTCAAGCTTACTCTCTACCTTTAAATGAGAAAAAACTTCTCCTAAAATAGCCGCAAAAAAGCGGATGCTTCGAAGATCCGCATTAGAAAAACACCCTGGTTTTTTCGACTCTACATTAATAACTCCATATTTTTGTCCTCGCCATATAATAGGAACAACCAGCTCCGACCGAGCGCCAGGCACTCCTTCCACATAAAGGGGGTGACGTTTCACGTCATCTATTACTATAGGATCCCCTGTCTCATACACTTTTGAGCACACATTATCGCCTAAAGGGAGCGTTCCATCCGGATCTACCCCCTCTCCACAATACTCCTCCTCTTTACAATACAATTGAAAAACACATTTTTCCTCGTCAAAAAGAGCAATAGAAGGGCTACTATCAGACAGAAGGCGATGTATAAGATCCAAGGCGGGCAGACAGGCTTCTTCTATACCAGAAGCTGCGCCGACTTGATGTATGCATTCAAGAAAAACTGTCATCTCTCGAGAAGTACGCCGCCATAGAAATTTAGAAATTCCGTACATTGCCCCGATCATGACATATAATGGAATGGCTGTTGCTATAGGAAGTCCAGATAGATATACATATGCAGGAAGGAAGAGCGAAGCTAGAAGCAAAAGAATCGCTCCGGCACGTCTTGATGCTAATATAGAGACCGTTGGGAAGAGGATAATGAGGGTTATAGGGAACATACTCGCTCCGTAGATAGTCCCCTTCCCTAAAAGGAGTCCGGCCGTCGAAAAGACAAGAAGCAGCACGCCACCCCACCAATCCTGCAACCAAGCACCTCCAAGGTGATATATTCTTTTTGTATTGTAACATTAATATGAAAAAAGTTTGTGAGTAGATATAAAGTTTAGTTTTATAAATTATAGAAGGAGGAATGGTACGTGGCAACGCTTACCCTTTTTGGTGCTGGTAGCTGGGGAACTGCTCTAGCTAATGTGTTGGCAAAAAACGGGCACCACGTTTGCCTTTGGTGTCGTAGGCAGGCTCAGGCCCAAGCTATTAACATAAATGGGCGCAACCCTGATTATCTGAAAGACGCGCCTCTTTCCCATAATATCCATGCCACATGGAATCTTCGGGAAGCGGCAGAATTTTCTCAAGACTGGATTCTCGCCGTCCCAACTCAAACGATACGAGGCCTTTTGAAGGATCTTCATATTTTCGATTCGCCTCTTTCGCTTTGCAATGCAGCAAAAGGACTTGAAATCGAAACGCTTATGCGTATTAGCCAAATTTCATCAGAAATAATGCCAAATGCTCAGTATGCCGTTATTTCTGGCCCGAGCCACGCAGAGGAAGTAATAAAAAACCTTCCCACCGCTACGATAGTAGCATCCTCTCTCCCGGACACAGCTGAAAAATGGCAGTCTTTTTTTAATGGGAATAGATTTCGCGTCTATACTGGCAATGATGTGGCAGGAGTAGAGATAGGTGGAGCAGTAAAAAATGTTATTGCAATTGCATCTGGAATTGCGAAGGCAATGGAACTTGGAGATAACGCTACAGCAGCACTGGTCAGTCGAGGTTTGGCGGAAATAATGAGGCTGGGAGCAAAGATGGGAGCCCACCCATTAACTTTGGCCGGGCTTGCAGGCGTTGGAGATTTAGTCGTAACATGCTACAGTTTCCATTCGAGAAACTTCAGACTTGGAAAACTTTTAGGCGAAGGGAAAAATCTCGACGAAGCAAAAGCCATTTTAGGTCAGGTGGCGGAAGGAGCTTTTACTGTCCAAGCAGTTGTACGTCTAGCTCAAAAATATTGTGTTGAGCTACCGATAGCTGAATCTGTTTATCGACTACTCTATCAAGGAACTTCTCCTCGAGAAGAACTTGAAAACCTTTTAACTCGAGACCCCAAGCCAGAGTATCCGCCTGCCATTTTCTGGTCTTAGAGGGCTTTAAGTTGCCTCTGGTACTAAAGTATTATATAATCCGCTAAGTGAAGCTTATATCTTGACGGAGGGGGTAATACATAATGGCAAAAGCAGTTGTAGATAAAGACGCATGTGTCGGATGTGAAACATGTGTAGGGACATGCCCTGTAGAAGCTATCTCCATGAACGACGGCAAAGCTGAAGTTGATCCCGATACCTGCATTGAGTGTGGAAGCTGCGTTTCCGTCTGCCCAGTAAACGCTATTTCCCAGTAAAGTAAAGCAACGGTATCAACGCAACAAAAATATATGTGGGAATTATTAAGGAGGATCCTCAAGGGTTCTCCTTTTTTAATGTTAAATATGATATAATTTTTGTGTATTCAATTTTAACATGGGGGGAACAAGTATGACCACTCGTTTCCATCTATTATTCTCACGAGTATTGGGGGCACAAAACACCAACGAAAAACTACCCGCCCTTCGCTCTTCCTCTCAATCCGCTCTAAATCCTCAAAAAAATTTAAAAGATTTTCTCGTCAGAGCTAGGGATGAAATATCTAGCCTCGATGTAGTCACAGAAGATATGAAAATACTTATGGCTGATAATGTTTCGTCCATGAACGCCATCTCTGAAAATGTCAATGCTGTAGCTCAAAGTGCACAAAATCTTGGGAATTTGGCAAAAGAATCAGATCAACAGCTCAAGGAAATGGCCGATTCTGCAAAAGAAACAGCTACTCTTATCAGCGATATGGCGAATCAAGGAGAAATGATTCGTCACCAGGCCCATGAAAATCGAACTTTAACTGCCGACTCAGAGAAGGCAATTGGAGCAGTGGTAGAATCCACAGCCTCTGTAGCAGAAGCTATTAAACAGATGCTTTCTGTAAGCCAAAATATAGGACAAATCGTAAAAGCTATTTCTGGAGTAGCTGACCAGACGAATCTGCTCTCCCTTAATGCCGCTATAGAAGCAGCCCGAGCTGGAGAAGCAGGGCGAGGATTCGCCGTAGTAGCAGAAGAAGTTCGCAAACTCGCAGTGCAGTCAGCCCAGGCAGCGTCGCAAATAGGCTCCCTTGCACAGGCCATCCAGAACACAGCAGAAAAGGGCTATACAAGAATCAACATGGCAGAACAGGCCGTAACTCAGGCTCAAGACCAATCCCTTCGAAGCAGAGAGGGGTTGGATACGATGCTAAACGCTGTCACTGGAGTTCTAGAAAAACTTTCAGAAACCAGCAGTATCGTACTGGAACAAGCCACAGTTATAGAAAAAGTATCAAAAGCTACTGGCGAAATTACAGACCTTGTTCTTAGCCAATCTAATAAGCTTTCCAATATTAATGCCTCTATTCAAGAACAAACCAATACTGTAGCCGCAAGTACCGATCGAGTAACAAATCTGGAATCTATGGCAACGATGCTTCAGAAAAAAGCTCTTTCAGCTCTTGAAAGCTCTTCAAGCCTTCATATCCGCACAGTCAAAGAGAAGGGATACATATCAATAGGCATCGACCATTCTGATTGGGGACTTTTTCACTTTTGGAAGGGAACCCGCGTGGAAGGACTTGACGTAGATTTAGCTCAGGCTGTTGCCTCGGCTCTTGGTGTTAGCCTTCAAGTTGTTCCCCTGGAATGGGGAAAAGGCGAAGAAGGAACAATGACAGGAATATGGGAAGGAAAAGGTTGGCCTTCATGTGACATTATTATTTCCCCTATTACGAAACTGCCAGAAAGAGCACATCACGTAACCTTCTCAACATGGTATGTCGCTAGCGGTCAGGTAGCAGCAAGTCTCGCAGAAAAAAAATATACAGCCCATTCTCACTTGAGGGGATGTTCTCTTGGCGTTCTAAAAGGGAAAACTGGTGAGATAGTGGGGAAGAAAGAATTTCCACAAAATAAAATTTTTCCCTTAGAAACATGGGGAGAAATCATTAACAAGCTCAAAAAAGGAGCTATTGATGCCTGTATTTTGGAAACTCCCGTCTTTTTACAATATTCTGCAGAAATGCCAACTTTAACACAGGTAGGGGGATTACTTGCTAGAGAACATTTTGGCGTTATGATGCCCAAAGACATCGCTCCCCAAATGAAAGCTTTTCTTGACGAAATAATAATAAAGAAACGTGACTTATTGTTCAAAAAATGGTTTAAAAAAGCTGAATAAGCAGCAAGGGGATTCCCCCTGCTGCTTATTTCACTATAATCGCAAGAAAAATCAGAGGGTCCGTTCCTCTATTTTTAATCCCGTGTTTCTCTTTTCTCTATTTTATGGTCATAAATAAAAAGAAGAGCAAGGCGTCCTCTTTGAGGCACAAAGCAGCTCACCGTCAGAGGAACGGCAAAAACATGGCTATAAAAAACAAAAGTCCGTGGTTCCCCACTTGTCACAACATATCTTGCTATCTCCTCAAAAGAGCTGTCTATTTTAGGAAAAAGCTCTTTCACCGTCCGCCCAATAACATCACCATAACCATACTTCTCAAGAAATATAAATGCCTGTTCATTATGTTCTATAAAACGCAGATCATGTAGCTTGCCATTAGAGTCGAGAAGAACATCAAATAGAGAAAAAGGTTCCTGTATCTGCATAAATAGTCTTCTATATTTCTCCCTATCCTCTCGAAGAAGTTCATAGGCCGCATCTCTAGATTTTAAACTGGAAAGCATCTCTGAAAATAAATCAAATAGGGCAAGTTCACTTTTAGTCCAAGAAAAGTTGGAATTAAGGCGCTCAAAACTGATACTACCTACAATTTCTCCGCGAAATCGATATGGAATCGTTACTAGAGAACAAATCTCATACTCTTCAAGAATCCGCTTTGTCTTTTCTGCTTCCACGGGAAGATGTTCTCTATCTTTAATATAAACTACATCTCTTTTTTCTATTTGACCTCTAAACCAGGGATCTACATCCATCAAAGAAAAACTCTCTTCCCTTTCAAGTCTGGGACGAAGAGAAGGGACGGAACGAGCACACCACTCTGCTAAATATTCCATTTGGCCATCTTTTTTCAATAAATAGGTTATACGATCGACCTCCATATAAGAGGCCATTTTATGAAGAGAGTTCGCTAGTGCTTTTTCTAAAGAGGGATAATTTAAAATATCTGCAGAAACTTCTGAGATCATTTGTTCCACTTTGAGCTTCCTCCGAAGAAGTTTCTCTTCTCGCTTCTTTTCAGAAATATCTGTATAAAGATAACAGATCGCCGCAACCCCACCTGGCATCGTGAGAGGAGAGCAGTTTAAAAAGACATCTATTGTCTCCCCATTTCTCTTACATCGTTGGGTCTCAAGAAAAACCTTCTTCCCTTCTAAGACCATGCGACCGATAGAAACTGCTTGGGCATGGAAACGAGGCGGCACGATGCTTTCTCTCATAGGATAAGATAAGGCTTCTTCCCGGGATTCAAAACCAAACATATGCAAAAATGCATCATTTACTTCCAAGGTCCGGAAAAAGGGATCTGCTATAACAATCCCTGCAGGAGAATCTTGAAAAATTTTTTCAAATTTTTTCTTCTCTAGCTCCAATTGGAAAAAACTTCGACGAATAGAAGAAATGTCTAAAGCCACCACATGAACAGCAGAGTAATCGGAAGATCCACAAGGGAGAGACCATTTTATTAAAAAAGAATTTGAAGGGGATCCGTCTGAGGACGTTAAAACAAGATCTCTTTCAAAATATCTTTTCCCTTTCAATAACGCTTCATATTGGTCCGCAAGGAAGAGTTCCTCTTCATACGAGAAGGGGGATTGAAAAAGACCTTGCAGCTCCTTTAAAGAAGAGACTCCAAAAAAATCAAGGGTGTGACGATCAGCATCAATAATTTTCCCCAGAGCCACACAAGAACGAAGCACGTGTGGATTTTTTAAAAGAAAAGACTGTATATCTTCTTGAACTTGAGAGGAGAATATTTCTTGTAAAAATTTTCTTTGATCAGAAAAATCTTGAGTCCAAACGGCTATAGGAACTACTTTAGGAGACGTGTCGAACTCATGCCTGCAACATCCATCAGAAAACCTGTTCATAGAAGAAATAAGTCCATTTACAAGTATACGTCCTTTATCTTCGTCGCTTGGGGGGAAAAGAAAAGATGCGCTTTGTACTTCCCGCGCAAAATTGTAAGACCTCTCTTCAAAAACATCGACTAAAAAAGCTACCCCAGCCACAGAAAACTCCTCCAAACGTCGAACAAGCATTACACTCTCAGCATCGGTAACAAGAGAAAGATTTACGATCGATAAAAAAGGATGAACGTCCCGTGCCGTCTGGAGAGCAACATGAAGTCCTGTTACTGCTAAAAACGGGCAGGCATTTTTTTTAAAAACGAGCTCTATCTCTTGGCTTGTACCGTCGTCTTTTCCTACTAGAAGTATTACACCTTTTTGAGGTTGGCTCTCCGCTCTGGCTTTCATTAAACACCTCGCAAAAAACTATTCTATCTACTTAAGTTTTCGCTCAATCCGCCTGTTTCTAAAATAAAGACACGTATCGATAGACACCATAAGAGTATTTAAAATGTACAAAACCAGAATCCAGCTAAAACCTTCGCTATCTAAAATAACATGTAATATTCCTGCAACGTACCCGATCAAAATGATGCATAAAAAAGAGAGACTCTTACCTCCCGTACTTCGTGACGCCCAAGACTTATAAATAGCAGCTGGCCACGCCATACCAAAACAAATAATCATAATAGCTTCAAAGATTTTTCCCGCCAATTTTATGCACTCCTCCTTCAGATTTTTATATTAAAAAAACTATCTCGACGTCTTAAATATTATAAAAAAAGCGCGCCCTTAAAGCGCGCCTCAGCAACTGAAATTCTCAATTAGTCGAGAAAGTCCCTGAGCTTTTTGCTACGGCTAGGATGGCGTAGTTTTCTCAAGGCCTTTGCCTCAATTTGACGGATCCGCTCTCGGGTTACTCCAAACCGCTTGCCAACCTCTTCTAACGTATAGGAACGGCCATCTTCTAAACCGAAACGATATTGAAGCACTTCTCTTTCACGGTCAGAAAGAGCTTCTAACATCTCATCAATTTGTTCATGAAGCAAATGGCTCGCCGCCGCTTCTTCTGGACTAGGCAAGTCTCTATCTTCAATAAAATCTCCTAACTGGCTATCCTCTTCTTCTCCTATTGGAGTTTCAAGAGAGACTGGGAGTTGAGCAATTCTTCTAATCTCTTCGACCTTTGTTGGTTCTATCTCCATCTCTGCTGCAATTTCCTCGTCTGTCGGTTCCCGCCCTAATTTCTGCACAAGCTGTCGAGACACTCGCACCATCTTATTGATAGTCTCTACCATATGGACAGGAACCCTAATAGTTCTTGCCTGATCAGCTATAGCTCGAGTAATAGCCTGGCGAATCCACCATGTAGCGTAGGTACTAAATTTAAAACCTTTTCGATAATCAAACTTCTCTACGGCACGAATAAGCCCCAAATTGCCTTCTTGAATAAGATCAAGAAAAAGCATCCCGCGCCCAATATATTTTTTAGCGATGCTCACGACAAGACGAAGGTTCGCATCTATAATCTGCCTTTTTGCATCTTCCTCCCCAGCCTCTACTCTCTTCGCCAAATCCACCTCTTCTTCTGGTTCTAGGAGAGGGACCTTTCCTATCTCTCGCAAATACATGCGAACAGGATCAGTGAGAGGAATATCGTCAAGTTTGCCGATCTCAGCTTCAGCAGGCTGAAGAGCCTCTTCCTCCGCTTCTGCTCTACCTCGCTCTTTCCCTTCCTCATCAATGACCTCTATCCCCAACTCCATAAGATTAGACACTACATTCTCCAATACCTCTGCATTCCAGAAGTCGATGGGGATATATTTCTCTATGTCTTTTTGTGTCACAAAACCTTTGTTTTGGCCTTCTTGAATAAGCTCTCGAACCTTACACATATAGTTCGAAAGTTCTTCTCTTGTTACTTCTCTTTGAGCTCGTTTCCCTTTATTATTCTCCATTAAGAGCGTAATCCTCCTCTGGGCATCATGACATAAAAATATTATACCTGTTCTTCTCGCTCCTAGAAAGGGAGTAAACAAAAACAGGCATCCATCATAAGAAGTCACCAAACATATTCATAAATGATCATAATATTAAAAAACACAAAACATTATATCATAGAAAAATTATCTTTTCGACATTCCTAGAATAGGTGTATAATACAGTAAATTATGTTTTGTTTTTAACAAGATTCTCTGCCCCGGAAATGCCGCTTTTTGGCCCCTCTCCTCCGCAGTACAGACTCAATAAAATTGTAGCTAAAATGGACAGTCGGCGTTATGAACATCTCTATAAAGACCTAAAAGAGAAGAGGAGATGATTGAGATGAAGAAGTTGCGCCGTGGAATACTGGTATTCCTTCCCATCACCCTCACAATACTCATGGCCTTATCTGCGTGGAGCTGTACTAACATTGTTGTGGGAAAAGATGCCTCAGCGGATGGCTCTGTCATTACGTCTCACACAGCAGATGGAGCTTTTTACGATGCAAGAGTCCGGACAATCCCTGGGAAAACCTTCCCCGCAGGAAGCAAGGCTGATGTCTTTTGGAATATTGTTATGGAAGAGGACTACGAACCCAAAAAAATTGGAGAAATTCCTCAGGTAGAAAAAACGTATACTTATTTTCACGTAGGCTATCCCTTTATGAACGAACATGGTGTCGCTATTGGAGAAACCACTATTGGGCAAAAAGAAGAGCTCAAAACATTCCATCCTGACGCTCGGGCCATAATGACCATCGAACAGCTTGAAGTTTTTGCCCTTCAAAGAGCAAAAACAGCTCGAGAGGCCATTACCGTTGTTGGAGAGCTGGCCGAGAAATACGGATTTCTTCCCTCATGTGGAAGTGAAGGCGAATGCATTACTATTACCGACTCAACGGAAGCCTGGATTTTCGAAATACGTAGCGCTGGTCTTATGTGGACCCCTGATAGTGGCAAGCCTGGCGCTGTATGGGTCGCCCAAAGGGTACCCGATGATTGCGTAGTAATCGTCCCTAATATGAGCCGTATTCGGGAAATTGATGTGAATGATAAAAACAATTTCATGGCTTCAAAGGATTATATGCAACCCGCCATTGATAACGGTTGGTATGATCCCAATAGTGGGAAACCCTTTATTTGGCAGGAAGCCTACTCTCCACTTACGGGAAATGACGACTGGTCTCTTTCCTCCATGTGGATCCGTAACCGACTTTACACCCTTTACAGCCAGCTCGACCCAACTCGTGAATGGGATCCTTACGCTGAAACCATGAGCTATCCCTTTGCTATCAAACCCCAGAAAAAGCTTTCTGTACAGGATGTGATGACTATGCTTCGAAGCCATATGGAAGGGACCCCCTTCGATATGGCAGCAGAGAGTGCATGGGACATCAGAGAAGGAGACAAGATAGCAAAGAGCCCCCTTACTACTCCTTTTGTAACGAAGGACCTCCGAAATCTTTTAAAGATTCCCTACAATAGACCTGTCGCAAAATGGGATTGCGCCTACAGCTTCGTTTCTCAGGCCCGTTCTGGCTATCCTGCTCCTGTCAGAACGGTACTCTGGTTCGGGTATGACAATCCCCATACTACATGTTACGTCCCCATCTATTCGGGCGTTCTTGAGACAAGAAAAAACTGGAGGACGTTCGATCGTAACACTTTCAGCCTCGACTCCACTCAATGGGCATTTATCCTAGCTGACGATCTCGTAAATCACCGTTACCAGGAAGCTATAGCAGATTTAAAAGCTGTGCGAGAACCTTTAGAGCAGGGGTTTGCCAAACAGGTTTTGGAAATAGATAAAAAAGCATTGGAACTCGCGCAAAAAGATCCTGCTCAAGCTCAAGAATATATAACGAAATTTACGAACGAGTGTATGGAAAAAACAGAAAAAGCCTGGTGGCAGCTGAATTGGGATCTTATTAGTAAGTACAACAACAACAAAAAGAAATAACATTTTGTTCTTTTTGTTCAAAAAAGAAAGCTCTGTTAAAGCGACGATAAGGATCATTATGCTATTCGTTTTTTTGAACAAAAAGATACACTTGCGAACGAAAAATTCAAAACCTTGTCGTTTTTTTACCTTCAAGCTAACATGACAGGCGAAAAAGCGATTCTTGTGAAAGAAGTCGTTTACTGATTAAGGAGGGGAAACTCATGACAAAGAACCGAAAAGGTTCCCTACTTTTTGGAGCGGTATTTTTTGCTGCCGTTCTTCTCTTTGCAGGCGTAGCAAGTGCTGCCGAAATGCCCACTGTCGAAACGCCTGTCATTGTTACTACGTGTGGACAGAGTCCAGGAGCCGTGATGGTAAAGATGTCTCTCATGCAGTCTCAGATTACACCAGTAGAGAACAACAATACCATTATTGCTAGCGATCTGAAAGGGAAAGGATATAAAACCCTGATCGTCACCACTGGAACAAGTGGAAAAGGAATGGGAGCAGCAGGAACTGATGTCAACAAAGAAATCGCCCGCTGCAAGGAAGTTATTGAGGCAGCTAAAGCCGAGGGTATGACCGTTATTACGGCTCATGTGGAAGGTATGGCTCGCCGTACTGATAGCGCAGACCAAGCTTCTATCGACTCTATTATGCCATTAGGCGATGCCATGCTTGTTGTTATCGGCAGTAACGAGGACGGCTATTTTACAAAACTTGCGGAAGAAAACAAAAAACCTCTCATTGAAGCAAAAGACGCTCTCGCTATTGGCGTCAGCCTCAAAGAGTTAACGAAATAAAAAGGAACAAGCCTCCAGTCTGACTGGAGGCTTGTTTTCTCTTTATCGTTAAGAGAAAGGATCTTTTTATTATGTTTACACACTCAGTGTTAAT